>CAZPKK010000006.1:0-43170 GCA_964587175.1 uncultured Clostridium sp. | reverse complement strand
TACAAAAGCCTTCTAGGCTAAGAGCAAACCACCAGTTTTACTGGTGGTTATGATTCAGCTAAATATTCAGTAAATTGAGTGTAAGTACAGTCAAAGTACTTAGAAGTGTAAAGAGTTTCGATTTCGTCTTTAAATTCATCAGTTAAGGCATGTTTGGGCTTTCTTCCTCGATTACCATGAATAAAAAATTCTTTACCATATTCTTTGTACCCAGCAATCAATCTATTAATTTGTCTAATACTTTTTAATCCCAATTTGATTCTAGCACGTTCTTTGTTACCATTAGTTTCAACTAATTTTTTAATAATTTCATACTTTTGTTTTTCTTTCAATGAGAGTTCCACCTTTCTCATATTGTCCACCTTAGATTTAAATGATGTTTTTAATTATATCATTTAAGAGAACAAATATTTTTTAGTTGGGACATTTTCTCATTTCTTTACTTAAGACATTATCACATTTCTTTCATAAAGAAAAAATTGAAAGATAGATAAATTTGCTAAATATACTAGAATATGATATAATTAACTTATATTAATTTATGAGGAGGATGAGCATATGTTTGAATTATCAGATATAAAAGAAATAAGAAAGAGCTATCAACTTGATGAAAATGGAAATATATTATTAAATCAAATGAGAAATAAAAACAATGAAAATGGAGTAACATTACCTTCTGAATTATCAGAAGAAGATATGATGAAAGTAAAAGCAGCCTTATTTCTACATTATTTAATAAAAACTGAAACATTAGGATTAAAGAATATGACAGATGAAGATAGATTAAAAAAATTTCAAAAAGATTTTACAGAAGATGCTTTAAAAAATAATACACATACTTTTCATTTAATGGGCAATGCTATGGCACCAGTTGGAAAAGATTGTATTTGGGTTAAATTATTAATGAAGGATCCTAGAGCAATGAATTATTTTAGGTATGTATTATCTGAAAATGGTAAGAAACCTCAAAATTTGGAAATAACAGGAGGAACTAGTGGAGAATTAACGGTTTCCTATACATTAGCAGAAAAAGCTAGAAATTCTTTTATAGGAAGTCTGAATCCTAATAATTCTCAATATACTAGAAAATCAAAAAAAGTAGTGTTATCTCTAGAAGATAAAGCTAAAAGGAGAGCATATGTGGAACAAGCTATTCAATATTATGATATGATGGAACATGATAGTTGGTACCAACAAAGAATAGAAAATGAAGAAAAAAATATGCAACGAATAGCAAATATAGTTAATAATAATGGGCAAATAGCAACGATAAAAAACGGCCCAAGTTTATTTCGTTTGCTAAAAGCAGCTAAAAATTTAAGTATAGATGGTGGAACAGATTATTTGGAAGAAGTTTTATCGCAAAGAGCAGTTCATGAAGCATTAGTGGAGTTTAAAAAATCTGAGTATTCGCAAAAGATGAAGATGCAAGCTCAACAAAATGAACAGGATGGAAAAGTTAATAGTAATGGATTATTAGAAGGACATAAGTTGAGTCAAGGAGAAAAAGAAAATCGTTCGGCACAAGTATGTATACGTCAAAATCCAAATGCTGTTAGTGAAGCAAAGCAAGTAATGGCTAAACAATCTCACATAGAATTTGGGACAACCACAGATGATATTAGATTATCAGATTTATATAGTTTAATTGCGAGAACTCAAGGAAAAATACCATCTAAAACGAGAACTCAAGATACAATTATTTTTGATACAGATACTGGTAAAGAAAAATAAAAATATTTTAAGAGTAAAAACGTAAGTTTTTAAATTCTAACTTACGTTTTTCTATTTTTTATCCAAAACTATTTAAAAGTATTGGTATTACTGATTTTTAGACATTTTCGTTATTCGTTATATTTTTAAAAATATTTGTCATTACTCATTAATTTTCGTTTTCTGCACGGAATATGCACGGACGATTTGCACGGAAAAATATTCCTCGAAATGCTTTTATACCAATATGTATAAGATTTTATATAATTGATTTTGTGCACGGATAATTTAAAATATAAAAAAATCATGTAATACTTATAAAATAAACATTATTTATTATTTTTTAAAATTATTTATTTTTATTTTGCACGAAAAAAACACTA
This sequence comes from uncultured Clostridium sp., assembly GCA_964587175.1. Lineage (GTDB taxonomy): Bacteria > Bacillota > Clostridia > TANB77 > CAG-508 > CALXVA01. Next base: position 41,074 of record CAZPKK010000006.1, on the reverse strand, counting down.
AAGAATAGGGCTATAAATTTGTAACCCTATCTATCTCTTGATCTAACTTTTTCTATAAAAGAGTTAATTAATCGTTTTAAAGTATCTTTTTACAAATAAAACTATAATTGAGGAAGTTGCAAGAGTTATAAAAAGCAAAACATAAAAAATAGAGATAATTATATTGTTTAATTTTATAGTGTATGCTATAATTAAATAGTAAGTTTATGAGAAATATTAGGGAGGTACTATATACTATGAAAAACTATTAGAAATATATAAAAAACTTATAGTAATTTTATAGGAGGGTAAAATGACAGAATATTTTGATGTATTAGATGATGAGGGAAATTATATAGGAAAAAAGGCATCAAGAGAGGAATGTCATAGTAAGCGGACTTAGACATAGAGCTGTTGCAGTATTTATAATTAATTCTAAAAATCAAGTGCTATTACAAAAAAGGAGTGAAAATCAAAAAATGTGGCCTGGTATGTGGGACTTATCTGCAGGTGGTCATGTTGATAGTGGAGAACAGGGTTTTCAAGCGATACAAAGAGAATTGCTTGAAGAATTAGGGTTAGATATACCAACTAGTGAAATAATATTTATTGGCTCTGCATTATCTACTAATATAAAAGGCAATATTATAAATAAGCATTTTAATGAATATTATGTTGTAAATAAAGATATTGATTTAGAATCTTTAAGATTACAAGAAGCTGAAGTTTCTGAAGTTAAATGGGTAGATAAGGAAGAAATTATAAATAGAATAAAGAATAACTATGAAGGAATTACAGATAAAAAAAGTGCTTGGGAATATTTATTAAAATATTATGAGTTACAAGAAAAACAATGTGCAAAACATAAAAATGATGAAGAATTAGATAAATAAAATAATATATTAGCATATAATAAAGTAAATAAAAGCAAAAAATACTTGAACATGAAAATTCCTAATGGTATAATAATTTATATAATATTAGGAGAGGAAAAAATATGGAATTAGCCATAATAATATATATACTTTTACTTATAATATTTGGATTAGTAGCTTTTGCAATTCTACAATTAAAACTTGCAGGTATAAAGATAAAAGATTTTTGGAGTTTTATACAAGCAAATCAGATGTTAGATAAATTATATATTTTTTCAAAAAGATGTGAAAAAATGTCATCTCAAGAACAAATTGTTTTTTTAAGCGAAGCAGAAAAAGTATTTAATGCGTTTGATAAAATACCAGACATGGTATGGGAAGATGAATATAGAAAATATTCTCAAGTATTAGAAGCTTATAGGAATATACGTGTCTCTAGATGGAGTGAGCATAACTCAAGTAATAATAAATAAAAAGTTACATATAATATAATATATGTAATTTTTTTTGTTAAAGGAGTAATATGAAGATTAGATATTTTGATCATGCTGCAACAACACCAGTAAGAAAAGAAGTAATAAAAGAAATGTTACCATATTTTGGAATGGAATATGGTAATGCTTCTGTTATGTATTCATTAGGAAGAAATGCAAAAAAAGCAATGAATAATGCTAGAAAGCAAATAGCAAATGCTATAAATTGTAAGGTACAAGAGATATATTTTACGTCTTGTGGTAGTGAAAGTGATAATTTAGCAATAAAGGGTTTTGCTTATGCAAATAGAAATAGGGGAAATCATATTATTACAAGCAAAATAGAACATCATGCAGTATTAGACACATGTAAAACTTTAGAAAGTCAAGGATTTGATGTAACATATTTAAATGTAGATGAAAAAGGTATCGTGGATTTACAAGAATTAGTAAATTCAATTACATCAAAGACTATTCTCATATCTATAATGTTTGCAAATAATGAAATAGGTACAATTGAACCAATAGAAGAAATAGGAAAAATTGCAAATCAAAAAGGTATTGTATTTCATACTGATGCAGTTCAAGCAATAGGAAATGTAAAAATCGATGTACAAAAGCTAAATATTGATATGCTTTCACTATCGGGCCATAAATTCTACGCACCAAAAGGAGTTGGAGCATTGTGTGTAAAAGAAGGGATTAATTTTGAAAAACTTCAAGATGGAGGAGAACAGGAAAAAAACAAAAGAGCTGGCACAGAAAATGTGGCTGAAATTGCAGGACTTGGAAAAGCTATAGAACTTATATATAATGAGTATGACGAATATAATAGTAAATTAAAAGAACTTAGAGACTATTATTTTGAGAAGATTAAAGAGAATGTTAATAATATAAAAATAAATGGAGATTTAAAAAATAGATTGCCAGGTAATGCAAATATCAGTTTTAAAGGAATAGATGGATCAGAGCTTTTATTTAAACTAGACGAATTTGGAATATGTGCTTCTGCTGGATCTGCATGTTCTACATCAAATCCTATGCCTTCTCATGTGTTAACTGCAATAGGTTTATCACCTGAATATATCAATGGTACTTTAAGAGTATCTTTTGGAAGAGATAATACTAAGGAAGATGTTGAATTCTTAATTCAAAAAATATGTGAAATTGTAAAATAGAAAATTACTAAAAGATGAAAATGTAAAAAAAGAGATAGACAAAGAAAAAGAAAGAAAAACGAAGAAAAGAGGAAATAAAATAAATATAACAAGAAAATAAATACTAGCATATACGCTAGTATTTGTTATATAATACCAATAACATATAAGTTAATATTAACAAAACATTGCTATTGTTTAGACTTTTGCTTATCATCAGGGACATACTCGAGTAAATCAGATAATTCACAATTAAAAACGCTACAAATACGATTTAATTGCGATATATCTAGTCTTTTAGATTCTTCATAGTACATCTTTGATACTGTAGCAGGTCGAATATTAGTGGCTCGTGCTAATGCTGCTTGACTCATTTTATGTTTACCTAAAAGCTCTGAGATTTTTATTCTTATCATATGCCACAACCTTCCATTAAAAAATTAATATGTCAAAGTCGAAATTTGTCATATTATGGGATATGCTTGTATTTTATCATGCAATGTAATAAAATTACATATAGAAACTAAAATATAACGATAAGAGTAATAAAAGTAACATTAGAAGTAACAGGAGAGAAAATATGGAAAAGAAAATAAATAAAAAAATAAAAGAAAATAAAGAATGGAAAGAAAGAGATAAAGAATACTTAAAAGAATTACAAAATTTTTTAGATAAAGCGGAAAATATTACAGACGAAACTTTAAGAAATAAAGTAGTTAGACAAATGCTTAGATGTGATTATGTATTAACAAAAATGGCAGAAAATAAATTTCAAGAGTTTTATGAGCTTGGATATGAAAATGCAAAAAAAGAATAATTTAATCTGATTTATACATACTAGCTATAAAGAGAGTGTGTATAATGAAGAATGCATTAATAGGAATTTTAACAGGAGTTATTAGTGGAATGTTTTCGGCTGGAGGAGGTCTAATCTTAGTACCAATATTTATATATGTATTAAAATTAAGTGAAAAAGAAGCAAGAGGCACTTCACTTTTTTGTATAACTCCAATGGTGATTTTAACAGCATTTATATATTATAAAAATAATTTAATAGATTGGAATTTAGGAATAAAATGTGCTATAGGTGGGATTATTGGAGGAATAATAGGAGGAAAGTTACTTAGTAATGTTCCAGATAAATATCTCCAAATAGCCTTTATTATATTCTTATTTTATGCTGGCGTAAATAGTTTTATGAGGTGAGTATGAAAGAGATTTTAATGGGGTTGATTGCAGGAATAATTGGAGGGATGGGAATGGGAGGAGGAACAATATTAATCCTCCTGCTTTCAATTTTTTCAAATGTAGAACAACATATTGCGCAAGGAACTAATGTAGTTTTTTTTGTTCCGACAGCAATAGCAGCTATATTTATTTTAATAAAAAATAAAAATGTAAGATTTAATGTAGGAATACCAATTTGCTTATGGGGATTATTGGGTGCTTTTATGGGAGCAACAATTTCAAGCAAAATGGAAGTTAATATTTTAAGAAAATGCTTTGGATTTTTTTTGATTATTATTGCGATTTATCAAACATATTCTTTGTATAAAAGGTATAGAAAAGAAAAAAATAGGGATAATACTACAAAAGAATAAAAAAGGAGGAAAATTATGAACATGAAATTTGTTAAAGGAATGATAGTAGGAGGTCTTATATCAGCAGGAGTGGCAATGGCTTGTTCGGATAAAATGATGCCAAATAAAAAGAAAATGGTAAAAATGGGCAAACAATTTGCAAGGAAAATGGGGATAATGTAAGAAAAGAAGGACCATTGGGACATACCCAATGGTTCTATTGAAATTTATTATTAACTAAAAAGATCTGCCATATGGTCTATATGACTTTTTCTCACATTTTTCTTCTTTTTTTTCACATTCGTTTTCTTCTTTAGCTTCGGTATCTTCATCATCTTTTATGCATGTATCTTCATGTTTGTCTTCATTTTTAATACAAGGTTTTGAGCAATCTTTTTTACAATCTAATTTAATTCCTTTTAAACATTTTCCTTCATGTTCAACTTTTGAACAAACTTTACAGTGTTTTACTTGGTCAACCCAGATTTCTATTTCATAGAATCTATTAGCACAAAGTGGTCCAAATACAAATTCCCCATTTTTATCTGTAAAAGTATGAGAAACAGGTCTTCTTTCTTCTTTTCCAGCTTCACAAACAACCTCAACAAGTTTTACGACAGCTTCACAAACGGGTTCTTGATAACAATCCTTTACAACTCCATAGATAACACTACGATTGTCTTCAGGTAGAGTTATTTCTAAATCAAATTGTTTGCCAGATGACAAAATTCCGTCTACGTTTAATACTGGGCAAATATTCTTTTCATATTCCATATAAATTAATCATCCTTTCTTAAGCAATATGCTTAATATATATTATGTAAAGTCACGAAAGGGTGTGAATATTGTGTTAAAATTCGAATAAAAGCTTAGCAATAAGCATATAATCATATTAAATTATAACTGGAGGTTTTTTTATGTTCTTTGTTATTGATAAATCAAAAATATTTTCATATATTCTAGCTATTTGTACAGTAATAATATTGTTTATTGCTGCAGCAGGAATAAGTGATATATCATCAGAAGATAGCTTAATGACATCAACTAATGTTGTAGAAAATGATGAAAATATAACAAACTTTATAAATATGGTGAATCTAGTTGATAACGAAACAATATAAGAGAATACTCTAATAGAAAGAAAATTCAATTTATGAATAAATTACGAATATTTACAAATAATAGCTAATAATATTAAAATATAGATTAGGAGTAGAAAATGTTCTTTATTGGAGTTATTACTAATCAAAAAAATGAAGAATATGTGAAAATGGAGTTATCATCCATAATATCAGTAGAAAATATAATATTTATAACTGAAAAAAATATTTCTAATGTAAAAAATATAAAGTTTGAAACAGTAATTATTGATACAAATATAAAAAATAGAGTGGAACTTAGAAAAATAATATCTAATTGTAAATATATAATATTAAATTCAGATATTGATATAGATTTAGAAATTATTGAAAATCTGAATTTAACAATTATAACATATGGGTTTAACAATAAATCTACATTTACAGTATCTAGTATAGAGGATAATAAGATAATAATATGTTTACAAAGAATTATTTTGAATAAAAAGGGTTATAAGATTGAACCACAAGAATATGAAATGGAATTTCAGAAAAACATTGATAAATATACACTTATAGCAACAAAAATCACTCAAATATTTTATAAGTAAAATTATTGATAAAAAAATAACAAGAAAAAAATTACAAAAAAATAACATTTTATGTAGACAAAACCAAAAAAAGGTAGTATAATAGAAAATGTGAGGAAAAGTGACTTTAAATTTAAGAACGATAAACAAATGGGGGAGGAAAATCAATTGAATACTTTGTATTTAGACAACAACCACATCACACTAGTGGGAAAGGTAACAAGTGAAAAAAAATTAAGCCATGAGATATATGGAGAAAAATTCTATGTATTTAATTTAAGTGTGCCACGTTTAAGTGGAAATTATGATGATATACCAATTACTATATCGGAAAGGTTGATTACAGAAAAGGGGTTGCCATTAGACGGCAAAATGTCTATAACAGGACAATTTAGATCATACAATAGTTATGAAGGCGAAAAAAACAGACTAGTACTTACAGTATTTGCTAAAAATGTTGAATTTTTAGAAGATCAAGAAGCAGACATACCCGTAGGAAAAGATTTTATAACAAATGAAGTTGTATTAGATGGATATATTTGTAGAAAACCTATTTATAGGAAAACACCTTTTGGTAGAGAAATAGCTGATATATTGCTAGCAGTAAATAGATCATATAATAAATCAGACTATATTCCTTGTATTGCATGGGGAAGGAATGCAAAGTTTTGTGAAAATGTGGTAGTAGGTACAGAAATTAAAGTAGTTGGTAGAGTTCAATCAAGACAATATGAGAAAAAACATGAGGATGGTAGCGTAGAAAATAGAATAGCATATGAAGTATCAGTCGCAACATTAGAAGTAATAGATAAAGAGACAGATGAAAATGAAGTGCCAAATGAAGACAAGGAAGCTATATAATAAATATAGATTCTAACAAAAGATAGAACATAAAAAATTCCTAAAAAAAATCAGGTGAAGACCTGATTTTTTTTGAGGAAAAATTAAAATAAAATATGATGACAAATAAAAAAGGCCATCATATTTTATTTATTATCTTCTGGTATAACTATATTTTCTCTTTTTTGAATTTTAGGCTTCTCAATTTCTATATATTCAGAAACAGGAGAAATATCTAAATCATTTCCACCATTTATAACCTCAATTTTAGTTGGCTTTTTATGAGTATTTTCAGATTCATGGCCTTCATTATTAGTTTCAATTGAGGATTCATTATTATTTTCTTCTGATTCAAGTAAGTTTTCAAAATCTAATTCATCAGAAGAAAATGTATAGGTTTCATTATTTTTATTATATGTATACATACAGAAAACCTCCATTCATAAACTAATTAAATTATAAATGTAAAATTTCATAAAGTCAAGCTGTTTACATTAATTAAAATAAATGATAAAATATATGCATTACTGGTTGTAAACTAAGGAAATAATATACTTTATATAACTTGAGTAATATAATGAGAATTGGAAGGAAAAGAAAATGGAAAAGGATAAAAATAAGGGGATAATTGAATCAATTTTATTTGCTGCTGGAAGAGAAGTGAAAATAAATGAGCTAATGTCTGCATTAGAATTAAGCTCAGAAGAAGTTATAAGTAGTGTTGAGTCATTGAAAATAGATTATGAAAAAGCAAATAGAGGACTTACTATAATTAATATTAATGATTCTTATCAGTTATGTACTAAAAAAGAATATTATGAATATACATATCCAATTTTTGATAAGAGGAGTAGACCGAATTTATCGCAGGCAGCTCTAGAAATATTAGCTATAATAGCTTATAACCCAAGAATAACAAGAGCGGAAATTGAATCTATAAGAGGAGTGAATTCAGATGGAACTATATATAGATTACTAGATTATAATTTAATTGAGGAAGCTGGAAAAATGGATGCACCAGGGAGACCTATGACATATAAGACAACAAATGAATTTTTAAGAATGTTTGGAATATCAAGCTTAGATAAATTACCAGAACTTCCAAGATATAAATTAGATGAAAATAGACAAATTGTAATTGATGAAATTATAGAGGAAAATCTAGAGGCTCCAATGCCCGAAAGGGAAGAGAATGAGAATAAAGATATAAAGAAATAAAAAATTGTAAATAAAGGAATGATTTTATATGAATAAAAATAAAGATTTTGTTAAAGAAATAACTAATATAGAAGAAAATTTTGCTCAATGGTATACTGATATAGTCTTAAAGGCAGAGCTAGCCGATTATACAGTTACTAAAGGATTTATAACAATTCGCCCTTATGGTTATGCAATTTGGGAGAATATACAAAAATATGCAGAAGAAAGACTAAAAAAGCATGGAGTAAAGAATATATCTATGCCTGTACTTATACCAGAAAATTTGTTACAAAAGGAAAAAGACCATGTTAAAGGATTTGCGCCTGAGGTGGCTTGGGTTACAGTAGGTGGAGAGGAACAGCTAGAAGAGAGATTATGCTTAAGACCTACGTCTGAAACTATTTTTTCAACAATGTATTCTAAGTGGCTAAGTTCGTGGAGAGATTTGCCATATTTATATAATCAATGGTGTAATGTGATAAGATGGGAAAAAGAAACGAGACCTTTTTTACGTTCAAGAGAATTTTTATGGCAAGAGGGACATACAATACATGAAACAGCAGAAGAAGCACATAAATTCACATTAGAGATACTTGATGAATATACAGATGTTATAGAAAACTTATTAGCAATACCTGTATTAAAGGGTAAAAAGACTGATTCGGAAAAGTTCGCAGGTGCACATAGTACATATACTGTAGAAACTTTAACTCATGATGGAAGAGCACTTCAATCTGGTACTTCACATTATTTTGCTCAAAATTTTTCGAAACCATTTGATATTAAATTTCAAAATAGAGAAGGTAAAGAGGAATATGCATATCAGACATCTTGGGGAATTAGTACAAGACTTATAGGAGCTGTAATAATGGCACACGGAGATAATAGGGGGCTAAAATTACCCCCAAAAGTAGCACCAATCCAGATAGTTATTGTACCAGTTGCAATTCACAAAGAAGGGGTAAAAGAAAAAGCAGAAGAATTGTATAATGAACTATCTAAAAAATATAGAGTAGAATTAGATGTAAGAGAACAATACACACCAGGATATAAATTTAATGATTGGGAAATGAAAGGAGTGCCAGTAAGGATTGAAATAGGACCACGAGACATAGAAGCTAATAAATGTATAATAGTAAGAAGAGATACTTTAGAAAAGTATGAAATAGATTTAGACGAAGTATCAAATAAGTTAGGTGAAGTATTGGAAGATATACAAAAAAATATGTATAGAACATGTGAACAAAGAGTGAAAGAAAAAACCACAATAGCAACAAATATGAATCAGTTTATAGAAAATTTAACTAATAATCAAGGATATGTAAAAACTATGTGGTGTGGAGACGAGGCGTGTGAAGATAAAATACATGAATTAACTGGAGCAAAATCTAGATGTATACCATTCGAACAAGAAAAACTATCTGATAAATGCGTATGTTGTGGAAAGCCAGCAGATAAAATGGTAATTTGGGCAAGACAATATTAGTGTAATGGGCAAAAGGAGAAAAAGATGGAAAAAATTTTTAAATCAGGTTTTGTGTCAATACTAGGCAGAACAAATGTTGGTAAATCAAGTATAATTAATAATTTAGTTGGAGAAAAAGTAGCAGCAATTGCAAATAAACCTCAAACAACAAGATCTGTAATAAGAGCAATTGTAAATAGGCAAAATTCACAAATAATATTTATAGATACTCCTGGAATTCATAAACCAAAATCAAAACTTGGAAATGTAATGGTAGATAATGCTTTTGAAGTATCAAAAGATGTTGATGTTCTCGTTTTTGTAATTGAAGCTACATCTGATGAAATAGGAAAAGGAGACAAACTTATTTTAGAAAAGATAAAGGAGGCAAAAAGAAAAACTATACTTGTAATAAACAAAGTAGATTTGGTAGATAAAGCAAAAGTGGCTAAATTAATTGATTTATATAAAAATGAATATGATTTTATTAGTATCATACCAGTTTCGACAGTAAAAAATATTAATTTGGATATATTATTAAATGAGATAGAGAAGAACTTAAAAGAAGGACCAGCATATTATAATATAAATGAATATACAGATCAAACAACAAGACAACTTGTAGAAGAAACTATAAGGGAAAAAGCTCTAAAACTTTTAAATGATGAAGTCCCTCATGGAATTTTTGTAGAAGTAGAAAAAATGAAAAAAAGAAAAACAATGAAAAACGAGTCTTTTTATAATATTGAAGCTACTATTTATTGTTTGAGAGAATCACATAAAGGGATTATCATAGGAAAGAATGGAGCTATGTTAAAAAAGATTGGAATGTATGCAAGACAAGATTTAGAGAAGATGCTCAATATAAAGATAAATTTAAAATTGTGGGTTAAGGTAAGAGAAGACTGGATTAACCAAGATACATTTCTTAAGAACTTTAAATTAAAAAAATAAGAAAAATATGGTATTTTGAAAAATACGTATAAAAATTAAAAAACTGCAGAAGATAAAACAAACTAAAAGCTTTCAGAGAGGAATGATTTGACATGATAAAACAGATGGCTTGGAATACATTTAAAAATACAGGAGATATAAATACTTTTTTAGAATTAATTGAAGTTAAGAATTTAGAGAAAAACATAATAGAGGCGGAAAAACAAAATGGGAATATTGAAAATAAAGGGAATAATAATATCGGAAAACAACATGAATGATTATGATAAAATGGTTACAATATTGACACCAAACGGCAAGATAGGGTGTGCTGCCAAAGGCGCCAGAAGGGCCAAAAATCAACTTATGGCAGCAACACAATTCTTGTGTTTCGGTGATTATCTTATATATCAAGGAGCAAGTTCATATAATATAAACTCCTGTGAAGTAAATGAAGTTTTTTATAATTTAAGAACAGACCTTGATAAATTACAATATGCAACTCACATTACTAAAATAATAAATGATGTTACAGATGAAAATCAAAATACATATAAAATTCTCCAGCTTTTTTTAAATACATTATATGTATTATCTGAAACTGACAAAAACTTAGATTTAACTATCTCTATTTTCAAGCTTAAGCTTATGTGCTTATTAGGTTTTACTCCTATAATTGATAAATGTACAAGTTGCAAAAAATCAGATGTAATACTAAATCATTTTACCCTGAAAGATAATGGTTTAAAATGCGAAACATGTAGCAAACAAGATAAAGGTGCAATTGAAATTTCAGAGGCGACGCTAAATGCAATAAAATACATAGTTTTAGCGCCTTCTAAGAAATTATTTTCATTTAATTTATCAGAGCAAGCAATAAAAGAATTACAAATTATTGCTAATCTTTATCTTAATGAAAAATTGGATAAAGAATACAAATTAGAAAAATTTAATATATATTAATAAATGAAAAAATGGCAAGCATATGAAAATATAGCTTGCTTTATTAAATGAAAAATTTTAGTAGAGAAAATTCTACAATCCTACTCTCAGAGCAAAAAGCTGAATTTGACATAAATTATAAATTGTGATATACTAAATCAGCTAAAATGAATTTACTGGAGGAAAACAAATGGATAACATAATAAAGTTTGGAGTTGGTTTTGTTACAGGAAGACCAAATGTATGTAAAGTTATAAATAATACTTATGAAAGATTAATAAATCAATTTAAAGATTCAGAACAAAAGGTTGAAATTACTATTTTTATATTATTTGATTTGGGGTATGAATTTACTACAAGAGTTGATTTTTATGGGATTATACCAAATGTTTATAAAGATATTAAGGTAAAATATATTACTCCGGAAGATGTAGAAGAAGAAAAGAAAAAATTGGTCGGAAGAGAAATCTTAATAAAACAAGAAGTTGATTTGTTTTTTGGACATGGACATGCAAAAGGAAGAAATACACTTATGTATTATGCAAAAAAAGCAAAGATGGATTATCTTTTATTCTGGGATGATGATGAATATCCTATTGCATGTATGAAAAACAGAGAAACAAACGAGATAACATGGAAAGAGCAGGATAATATTGCTATGCATTTGAAATATATAAAAGATGCAGACGTAACAATAGGATATCATTGTGGATATATTTCACCAATACCATATGTAGAATTAAATGAAGATGTTGACGAGGTTTTGTTTAAACAATATATTGAAGCAATTAGTAATGATATTATTTCATGGGAATCAATAAAGGAAAAATTTGAGAAAGACAATGGAATAACATATGCTGATCCAGAAATTGCAAATGGTAATGGTGCATATGAAAAAGAAGTAAAAGGAAAAGGAAAATGGGTTGCTGGTTCAACACTATGTTTGAACTTAAATAACCTAGACAAGATACCAGCATTTTATAATCCAGAAGGTGCCAGAGGAGAAGATACTTTTTTCTCAGTAAATTTAACAAATTCTAAAGTTATAAAAGTTCCAGTTTATCATTTTCATGATGGATTTTTAATATATACTAATATAACAAGAGGAAAATACCCAAAAGCATTAAAAAAAGTAAAAGCAAGTAAAGATGTGAAACAAAGATTCCTAAAAGCATCAATAGGCTGGATAAAATACAAACCGCTTTATTTATATGTTACAGATAATGAAAATTATAATGAAAAAATAAAAGATATCTATGAAAAATTAGAGAAAAGCATTCCGGAAATCAATAAATTATTTGAAGTAAATAGCTTTTCAACATTATTAGAAGATTTTGAACAACATGCTAAAAATGTAAAAAAACATTATCAACAATTCATAAAGACAAATGAAGTATGGGAAAAACTAAAAAATAATTTTAAGGAGAAAGTATAATGAAAAGTCCCTTAATTAGTATAATTATACCGACATATAATAGAATAGGTATGCTAATAAATGCAATAGATAGTATATTAAAGCAAAATTATGAAAATTATGAAATAATAATAGTAGATGATTGTTCTAAGGATAATGTTGAAAAAGAAATAGAGAAATATAATAATGATAAAATTAAATATTATAGAAACGAAATAAATTCAGGTGCAGGTATTAGTAGAAAGAATGGATATTGTAAAGCTAATGGTAAATATATTGTTTTCATGGATGATGATGACTATTATTTAGATAGAGCTTTTTTCAGTAAGTGTATACAAATATATCAGAAGATGAATAATATTAGTTTTGTTGCTGGAAATTCACTAATACATTATGAAGATAAAGATATATATGAATTTAATCCAATAAACATTAATGGTTTAGTAAATGGAATGGAGTATTTATTAGGGTTTCAAACAAGATTTGACAAACCAAATTCTACATTTCCTACAATGTTTAGAAAAGATATTTTAGATAAAATGGAAAAAATAGAAATTTTAAATGATTCATCTATATATATGAATGCTTTATTATATGGAGATTCATTTATATTAGAAGATGTTGTGGGAGTATATAGAATACATAAGTCGAATTTAACTTTTAATCTCGATGTAGATTTCTTGATAGCAAATCTTGTAGAAAAGAGAAAAATTTATGATAAAATAAAAAACAAATTAGAACAAAATAAAGCTAAAGAATGGTTATATGGACAAATAAATTTGACTTTGAAATATTATATTATAAATACCAATATAGGAGAAAAAGAAATAAAAAAACTTATAGTTTGGTGTGAAGATAATGGAGAAGGAATAAAACTCGATTATCTAAGTAAAAAATCTAAAAAGGAGAATACTTTGTGAAAAAAATATTTATATTAGCATATGCAAGAGCAAATGTTGGAGATGATTTGTTTATTTATATATTATTAAGAAAATATAAAAATGTACACTTTTTTATAAATATAAAGGAACCACAAAATCAAAAAGCATTCAAACAATTTCCTAATATTACAATAATATCAGAAAAAGAAAGAAATTTAACTAAGGAAAATGCAACAGAATTTGATGGATATATATATATTGGTGGTTCGATATTTATGGAGGGCGGAGTAGTATATAATATAAGCGAACAATTTCTGGACTTTTTGAAAGCATGCAACAAAAATAACATACCTTTTTTCTATGTTAGTTCAAATTTCGGACCATACTATACACAAGAATATTTTGATTTAGCGAGAAAAACATATAAAGAAATTAAGGATATTTGTTTTAGAGACAAGTATTCATATAATATGTTCAAAGATATTAAAACTGTTAGATATGCACCAGACTTTGCTTTTTCATATGATAGCACAAGTGTAGTGAAGGAAAAAGATACAGTAGGGATTTCAATGATAGATTTAAGTATCAGAAGCGATATTAAAGAAAAGAAAAATGAATATTTTAAACTAATAAAAAATAGTATTGAAGATTATATAAAACAAAACAAACAAGTATATTTATTTTCTTTTTGTCAATATGAGGGAGATGAAAAGACAATTAAAGAATTACTAGAAATATTGCCAAATATAAATAATATTCATAAGGTATTATATAATGGACATATTGAAGAATTTTTAAATATATATTCAAAAATGGAATATATGCTTTGCACTAGATTTCATGCTATGGTGCTTTCATGTGTATTTAATCAGAAAAAATACATACTATCATATAGCAAAAAAATAGAAAATGTTATAGAAGATTTAAAATTAGCAAAAAATTATGGAAGATTTACTGAAATAGAAAGATATAATAATATTTTATTAGAAGAGTATGAAAGAATGGAAAAAACAGAACTAGAGAAAATTGTTAAAGAATCTAGTAAACAAATAAAAGCATTTGATAAATTTATAAGTGAGGGATAATATGTATATTATTGTGGGACTAGGAAATCCAGAACCAGAATATTCAAATACTAGGCATAATATGGGGTTTGATGTAATTAACAAAATATCATATAAATATAATATAGAACTAAATAAAACAAAGTTTAGTTCTATTTGTGGTACTGGGATAATAGAAAATGAGAAAGTGATTTTAGTAAAACCACAAACCTTTATGAATAGTAGTGGAAAAGCAGTTATACAGTTTGTTAATTTTTATAAAGTGCCACTAGAAAATGTTATGATAGTTTATGATGATATGGATACTAATATAGGAAAGATTAGAGTTAGACCAAAAGGTGGAGCTGGTTCACACAATGGAATGAAATCTGTGATAGATGAGCTTAAATCAGAGGATTTCCCACGCATAAGAGTCGGAATTGGAAAGCCGGTAGAGGAGTTTGATAGGATAGAATATGTGATAGGTAACATTCCAAATGATGAATACCTTATTCTTCAAGAGGCCGAAGAGTTGGCTTCAGAAGCAGTAGTGTATTGGTTAAAAAATGGGATTGACAATACTATGAATACATATAATTTAAACAACTAAAATAGAAAGGATAAGTCTAAAATGCAAGAGTTAATAATAAATGTGATTGATAAACAAAAGAATATTTTACTACTTGAAAATGGAAAATTAACTGAAAAATATGTGGAAGACCAAGAACAGGATAGAATTGAAGGAAATATTTATCTTGGAATAGTAAAAGATGTACTTCCTGGAATGCAAGCTGCATTTGTAGACATTGGCAAAGAAAAGAACACATTTATTCATATTAGGGATGTTGTGCCAAAAGTTAGTGAGGAAACAGGAAATAAGAATGAGGATTTTTCTAATTATAATATAAAAGACTATTTAAGAGCTGGAGAGCCAATCTTAGTTCAAGTGAAAAAAGATAGTACTAATAAAAAAGGAGCAAGAATATCTGCGCATATAAGTTTACCAGGTAGATTTGCTGTTATAATGCCAGAAGAGAAATTTGTTACTGTTTCGCAAAAAATAGACGAAGAAAAAGAAAGAAATAGATTAAAAGATATTGTAAGCAAAAATATACCACAAAACTATGGGGCAATTATAAGAACTTCTGCAATAGGTAAATCAGAAGAGGAAATAGTAAAGAATCTTAAAAAAACAGTGCAAAGGTATGAGAAAATAATAAAAGCATTTGAAGCGGAAGTAAAAAAGACGAATAATTTAAAACCCAAACTTTTACATAAAAGTGAAGATGTAGTACAAAGGCTACTTACAGATTTAATAGATCAAGGGTTAAACAAGATAATAACAAATAGTAGTGAAATGTATGATGAAATTCAGGAAAGATTAATAGAAGAAAAAAGTAATATAAAGGTAGATTTGCAAGAAAATATTTTAAACATGTATAGTTTAGAAAAGCAATTAGAGGAGCTAGAAAGTAGAAAAGTATGGCTAAAATGTGGAGGATTCATTACAATAGATAAAACAGAAGCTTTAACTGCAATAGATGTAAATTCAGGTAAATATACAGGAAAAAAAGATTTAGAAGAAACTATATTTACAGTAAATAAAGAGGCAACTATAGAAATAGCAAAACAATTACGTTTAAGAGATATTGGTGGAATTATAATAATCGATTACATAGATATGAAAGATGAAGAAAACGAAAACAAAATAATAGAATTATTTAAAGAACAATTAAAAAAGGATAGATCAAAAACACAAATTGTTGGTTTTTCTAAACTAAACTTATTAGAGATGACGCGTAAACATATGTGTAGCAATGATTAGGTAAAACTTGAGCAAAAACAAACTTATTTCCAGTTAACAAATAATAGGATAATTGATATTTTTAATAGAGCAGAAGAGAGTATATTTAGAAAATTTATTAAATATACATCTATTCTGCTCTATTAGCTAATATTAAAATTATATCCTATTATTTGTTAACTGGAAATAAGTTTGTTAAACACTGAAGAAAGTCTAAGCCTCTCCTAAAATTAGTTTTAACTCTTCATGTCTTTTCACTTTTTGAGTTGTGGTTTTTATCAAAGGTTCATCTGTCAAAATGATTTCTCGTATATATTTGTATGCGGGCATTTTATGATTTACATTTTCTTTAATATCTTCCCACACTTGTTTATGCAAAGCTTCTTCAGAAATATTTGGGTACATTTCAGCTATTGTATCTTTATTATACACAATCTTTGCACAAATTTTGTAATCTCCATCTGGTTCAGGTCTGCCGAATACCATACTTTCAGCAACATAAGGAAGTTTACTAATTAAAATTTCAATTTCCTCTGGGAATATATTTTTACCATTTTTTAATACAATTACATCTTTTTTTCTACCAGTGATAAATAAGAAACCATCCTTATCGAAATATCCTAAATCACCAGTATAAAACCAACCTTCTTTTATTACGTCAGCAGTTGCTTCTGGATTGTCTACATATTCAAGCATAACTGTAGGAGATTTTACAGCAATTTCTCCAATTCCATTTTTATCAGGATTATATATTTTTACATCAATTCCAGGTAAAGGAAAACCAACAGAACCACATCTTTTATACTTATCATTTTCTCCTGCAACAACAGGTGACGTTTCTGTCAAACCATATCCTTGTAATAAGTTAATTCCTAAATCTAGGAACCCCTGTATAACATCTTTGCTCATTGCAGCACCACCTGCAATTAATAATCTGATTTTTCCACCTAAATTATCTAATACTTCTTTAAATACTTTTCTACGAATATCAATACCTACTTTTAATAAACCATTACAAACTTTAGACATTGTATTAACTAATTTTGTTTTTCCCTTTTCTTCAATTCCTTTTTTGATTTTCTTATACATAATTTCAAGCATTAATGGAACACATACAAAACCTGTAACTTTAAATTCTTTTAAGTTTTTTTGTACATATTTGAGTCCATCACAGAAGGCAACAGTGATACCTGAAAATGTGCCATACAAAAAAGTGCAAGTAGACTCAAATGTATGATGTAAAGGAAGAAAAGAAAGGAAGGTATCATCTTTTCTAATATCTGTAATTTGTGCTAGACCATATATATCTTCACAAATATTTTCTTGTGAAAGTGCAACAGCTTTCGATATTGAAGTGGTACCAGATGTAAAAAGCATTATAGACATTTTCTTATTATCTATTTCTACTAAATCATATTTATTATCTCCATTTATAAGTAGGGAATGGCCCTTTTCTATTAAACTAGAATATGTTGAAAAACCATCTAAATCATCCATGCAAATATAGTAAGATAGATTTGAATTTTTATTTTTTGCTAATTTTGAAAACACGTTTTCATATTTTTTATCAAAAATAATAGCCTCTGCATTACTTCTAATAATTAAGTTTTCTATCTCGTTATCAGGTAAAGCTCTATCTAGTGGAATTACAACCATATCAGAAGTTGTAATTGCTAAATAACTAGTACACCATTCGTATCGATTAGGTGCAATAATAGCTACTTTTTTTTGCGATAAACCTAAATTTAAAAGTGCAGTACCTAAAGATTTTATATCATCAGCAAATTGCTTATAAGTAATTTTAACATGTTCTTGAGATTCTGGTGTTTCTTTATATTCGAATGCAATTTCATCTGAATACAGTTCGGAGTATCTATTTACTAATTCTCTAAAATCATTTATTTTAGTAGCATTGTATAGCTTTTTCTTATACCTACTCATATAGAAATCATCCTTTCGATTCTATGATTTTCTCGATACATTTTACAATAATAAGAAAACTTATTCAAGAGATTTTTAGAATATTATAAAATTCCAATTTGGGGACAGGTGTATTTCTCTACTTTTTTCCCAAAATACGCCTGTCCCTGATTTGGAAAATAATGTATTGACAGGAGATTTAGAGTTTAATATAATAGAGGTGTTAATAAATAAAAAGGCAAGTGAGGAATTTAAATGGCAATGAACAGAAGAAATACGAGAAGGAAAAGAAGTATAAAAGAATTCTTAAATATGAGAACATTTTTAACAATAGTAAGTATTTTGATGGCTATTATTATAGTATGTGTAGGAATTAATGCATATAGAATATATGAAGATAAACAATTGCTTGCAGAGCAAAAGGCTGAAATAGAAAGACAGTCAGAAGAGATATTTTCATTGATTAATGATAGTATTACACAAACTAATCAAAATATATCTGAATCAGATGTGTATATAAAAATGTCTGCTGTAGGTGATATTTTGTGTAGTCAATCAATGTTAAATGATGCATATGATGAAACAACAGATTCATACGATTTTTCATATATGTTTAGTAAAGTATCAGGATATATAAATAAAGCTGATATAATTATGGGGACAATGGAAACTGGAATTGCAAACAGTGAATATAATGACAAAAATGCACCAATAGAATTTGCAGAAGCTGTAAAAAATTCTGGAGTGAATTTGGTTTCAATTGCACATAATCATAGCTTGGATAATGGTGTGATAGGCTTAGAAGAAACTAGGGAGAATTTAGAAGAACTAGGTTTTTCAGTAGTAGGAGATAAATTAGAAACATCTAATGCTGTTATTATAGAAGAAGTAAAAGATACAAAAATTGCTTTTTTAACATATACATGTTTCTTAGATAATGAGGAAAACATATCAGAAGAAGATAAGAATTGTGTTAATATGTATAGTGAAGAACAAGCAAAATCAGATATTGAATATGCAAAAGAAAATGGTGCGGAATATATTTGCGTATTAATTCACTGGGGAGATGCAATATCAGAGAATATAAGTGATGAACAAAAAGAAATAGCGGACTTTTTAGTAGAAAATGATGTGGACTTAATAATAGGTGCACATCCATCTGTTGTACAGCAAATGGAAGTAAGACAAAATGCAGATGGAGAAAATGTATTTATAGCATATTCAATAGGAACATATATTTCAACATTAAGTTCAGAAGAGGCTAGAACAGAGCTAGTGCTAAATATAGAATTAAGAAAAAGTGGTGTAGATGGAAAAGTATATTTGAATAAGGTAGACTATACACCAATATACATGTTAGATAACGGAGAAGATGCAGAAAATAGATTTGAATTAATTGATATGAAAAGTATTGCAACTTCATATGCAGAAGGAAACACAAGCACCATTACAAGAGAAACCTATGATAATTTAGTAGAAGCGTTAAATAGATTGAATAGAATATTGGAAATAGATTAGAAACAAGGGGACGATGAAAGAACCGTCCCCCTTGTTTCAGAAAAAGGTAAAGGTTGAAAAATAATTACAATTTTGGCGTTGTCAAACTTCATTTGAAATTTAATCAACGTACAAGAAGTACGCCTCATAAATTTTAAACTTGTTTTGACTTCTCAAAATTTAATTCTTTTCCAACCAGATTTGTGCCTCGAGGAAGGAATGATATTATATATGAAAATAGGATTTGTATCATTAGGATGTAGTAAGAACTTAGTAGATACTGAAAAAACAATAGGAGTTTTTAAGAAAAACAAATATGAAATAGTAAATAAACCAGAAGATGCAGAAGCTATAGTGATAAACACTTGTGGCTTTATTGAGTCTGCAAAGGAAGAGGCTATAAATACTATTCTTGAAATGGCAGAATACAAAAAGAAAAAATGCAAATATCTAATTGTTATGGGATGTTTAGTGGAAAGATACAAAGATGAGCTAGAAAAAGCTCTTCCAGAGGTTGATTTGTTTGTAAGATATAGTGAATATAATTCTTTATGGAGACAAATAGTAGATTTACTTGAAGGAAACAAGGAAAACACTACAAGCAACGAAGAAAATGTGAATAAATATAATAATTTTGATCAGGTAGAAGAAAGAGTAATTTCTACTGGAAATAATTATGCGTACTTAAAAATTGCTGATGGGTGTAGCAATAGATGCACTTATTGTGCAATACCATATATACGTGGCCCACAAATAAGTAGGAAAATGGAAGATATATTAAAAGAAGCTACAATGCTTGCAGAAAATGGCTATAAAGAACTTATATTAATAGCTCAAGATACTACAAAATATGGAATAGATATATATGGAAAGCCACGTTTGGCAGAATTATTGCAAGAAATTTGTAAAATAGAGAAAATTCATTGGATTAGATTTTTATATGCATATCCTGAAACTATTGATGATGAGTTAATAAAGATTGTGAAAGAAAATGATAAGATATGTAAATATTTTGATATTCCAATACAGCATATTTCAGACACAGTATTAAAAAGAATGGGCAGGCAAAGTGATGGAAATTCAATAAGAGATTTAATACAAAAATTAAGAAAAGAGCTTCCTAATGTAGTTATTAGAACTACTGTAATGGTAGGATTTCCAGGAGAAACAAAGCAAGATTTTGAGGAGTTATATGATTTCTTGAAAGAAGCAAAGTTTGATAAGCTAGGATGTTTCTCATATTCTAAAGAAGATGGAACACCTGCTGCAAGGATGAAAGAACAAATACATCCAATGACTAAAAAGAGCAGATACAATAAAATAATGAGTCTGCAACAACAAATATCTAAAGAGAATTTAGAAAAGCAAATAGGAAAAGAAGTAGAGATTTTATTGGAAGAAAGGTCTTTTGATGGAAAAACATATATAGGAAGAAGTTATATGGATGTGCCAGAAATTGATGGAATTGTATATTTAAACTCTAATAAAGAGTTACAAACTGGAGATTTTGTAAAGGCTAAAATAATAGATGTAAGTAGCTATGATTTAATAGCAAAGCAATAAAATATTTTCGACCATTCGGTTAGGAATGTGCGAAAAAATAATATTTATGATATAATATTATCCGAAAAATATGAAGATAAACGAAGAGGAATATACATGAATTCAATAAAAATATTAGCAACTGGTATGTATTTACCTAAACAAGAAATAGAAAATAGATATTTCACTAATTTGTTTGATATAGATGATGACTGGATCTACAAAAGAACGGGAATAAAAAAGAGATATTGGGCAGACGAGGAAAGAGATTCAGAATTAGCGATTAAGGCAGTAACAAATTTAAAAAATAAAACAGATTTTGATTTAAAAAGAGTAGGTTTAATTATTGTTGCATCAATGAAAACAGAACAAACAATGCCAGGTATTTCTTTTGAAATCCAAAAAGAATTTGATATACAAGATTGTATGTGTGTAGATTTAGTAGCTGGTTGTTCTGGATATATAAATGCAATTGATATTGCTAGAAAATATATTGAATTAGATGAAATAGAATATGCTTTAGTTGTAGGTGTAGAAAAGTTATCTAAGTATTTAGATAAAGAAGATATAAATACAGCTATTCTTTTAGGTGATGGTGCAGGTGCTACATTAATAGGAAAAAATGAAAATAAGTTATATGCGAAAAACATTGAAAGTATAGGTGGACAAGGAGATATATTAACCTGCAAAGAAAAAATACACATGGATGGCAAAAAGATATATAAATTTGGGACAGTAAAAGTCTCAGAAAACATAAATGAATTATTGAAAATAAAAAAGGTTGATATATCTGAAATAAAATATATAATTCCACACCAGTCGAATATACGAATATTAGAAAGTATGAGAGAAAGAATAGGGGCTACAAAAGAGCAGATGTATATAAACATATCAAATATAGGAAATACATTTAATGCTAGTATTCCAATTGCTCTTAATGAAGTGATGGATAGAAAGCTTTTAAAAGAAGCAGATAAAATTGTATTAGTTGGATATGGTGGGGGATTGAATTTAGGTAGCATATTATTTGAAATATAGAAATAGTTTTTAGAGAGGGTGAAACTTAAATGAAAATAGGATATATTTTTCCAGGACAAGGGACACAAACAGTAGGAATGGGAAAAGATATATATGATAAATATGAAGAAGCAAGAAAGATATACAAAACAATAGATGAAACATTAGCAGAAAATATAGAAAATCTTACATATAACAGTACACAAGAAGATTTGAATCAAACCAAGAACACACAAATTGCTATATATGCAATGAGTATATCAATATTAGAAATATTAAATAAGTTTGAAATAAAGCCAGCTGCTGTGGCAGGTTTAAGTTTAGGCGAATATAGTGCATTAACATGTGCAGGAGCTATTTCATTAGAAGAAGGAGCAAAAATTGTAAGAACAAGAGGAACCTTGATGCAGGAACTAGCACCCAAAGGTGAGTGGTCAATGACAGCAATTATTGGACTAGAAGATGAAAAAGTAGAAGAGGTATGTACAAAAGTAACAAAAGGATTTGTTAGAGCAGTAAATTATAATTGTCCAGGTCAGGTTGTAGTTTCTGGAGAAAAAGTAGCAGTAGTAGAGGCAATGGAATTGGCAAAAGAACTTGGAGCAAGAAAAATAATAGAACTAAAAACAAGTGGGCCATTTCATACAGAAAAACTACAAAA
Organism: uncultured Clostridium sp.; assembly: GCA_964587175.1. Classification (GTDB taxonomy): domain Bacteria; phylum Bacillota; class Clostridia; order TANB77; family CAG-508; genus CALXVA01. Next base: position 18,182 of record CAZPKK010000006.1, on the reverse strand, counting down.
TGCTTCTATCAAATTAAGAGAAGAGTTAGAAAAAATAAAATTTAATAAATGTAATATTCCAGTAATCAAAAATTTGGATGGAAAACCTTATACAGAAAATGATGATATGGTAGATGTTTTAGCAAACCATGTGATAAATCCAGTAAAATTTAGAAAATCAATTGAAACAATGCTTCAAATGGGAATAGATACATTTGTAGAAATAGGACCGGGAAAAACATTGTCTGGCTTTGTAAAAAAAGTTTGCAAAGAAAAGGAGATAGAAGCAGATGTGCTTAATATAGAGAATTTGGAAACTTTGGAAAATACATTAGAAATACTAAAAAAATAAATGCGATTATTTTAATGTGAGAGTGATTTGTATAAGGAGCAGAAAAAATGAAAGTAGTAGGTACAATGTTTTTTAAGAATAATAAATTGTTGATAGATAAACCCAGAAAAAGGCAAACTTTTCAGATGATAGGAGGAAAAGTTGAAAACGGAGAAAGTGTATTAGATGCAGCTATTAGAGAATGTCACGAAGAGCTTGGAAATAATGTTGTTTTTGATGATAAACTATTTGAATTAGTGATGGAATTTGATGAAATAGCAACCAGCGACGGAAAAACACCTATACATTTCTATGTTTTTAAATATAATGGAGAATTACAAGGCGAATTATCTACTTCTGAGGAAATTGAAGAATTTAAGTGGTATAGTTCTTCAGATGGAGAGGAGATTTTATCTAACACATTAAAAAATGAGGTAGTGCCATATTGTCTAAAAAATAATTTAATAATATAATTTAAAATTGATTAATTGGATAGCCAACAATATTAAATAATAAATAAAAGAACGAGAAAGGAAGATAAAAGATGAGTGAAAACAAAGTAGCTTTAATTACAGGAGCAACAAGAGGAATAGGAAAGGAAATTGCTATTGAGCTTGCAGAAAATGGTTTCGATATTGCAGTAAATTGTAGAAGCAAACAAGATGCACCAGATGAGTTAAAAAAAGAAATAGAAAGCCATAATGTAAGATGTGAATTTGTGGAAGCTAATGTAGCAAATTTTGAACAATGTGAATCAATGATAAAAGAAACAATAGAAAAATTTGGAAGAATTGATGTTTTAGTAAACAATGCAGGTATTACTAAAGATGGATTAATCATGAGAATGAAAAAGGAAGACTTTGAAGCAGTAATAGATGTTAATTTAATAGGTACTTTTAATGTAACACGAAATGTAATTCCACACATGATAAAACAAAAATCTGGAAGAATAATTAATTTATCATCAGTGGTTGGCATCGCAGGAAATGCAGGACAAACCAATTATTCTGCATCAAAAGCAGGATTGATAGGTTTTACAAAAAGTTTAGCAAAAGAAGTAGCAAGTAGGAATATTTTAGTAAATGCTGTTGCTCCAGGTTTTATAGATACAGATATGACAAAAGTATTATCTGACACTGTAAAAGAAGGAATACATACACAAATACCATTAAAACGAATGGGCTCTCCAAAAGAAGTTGCAAAAGTAGTGAAATTCTTGGCATCAGAAGATAGTTCTTATGTTACGGGGCAGGTTATTAGTGTTGATGGTGGCATGGTCTAATTTAAAATCAAAAATAAACTTCGTCTTGCGTTGTTAGCCTTCGCATAAAATTTTTTCAATATACAACATGTATTATTTCAAAAATTTTAGCTCGGCTGCCTAGCAATACTCGTTTCTTTTTGATTTTGGGAAGAAAAAGATATTGGCGTTGTTGCATTTCGTTTCAAATTCAATCAACGTACACCACGTACGCCTCATGAATTTGAAACTCATGCGCCTAGCCAAAAAACAATTCTTTTCCAAATTAAAGAGGCATGAAAATTGCCTAGCAATACTCGTTTCTTTTTGATTTTGGGAAGAAAAAGATATTGGCGTTGTTGCATTTCGTTTCAAATTCAATCAACGTACACCACGTACGCCTCATGAATTTGAAACTCATGCGCCTAGCCAAAAAACAATTCTTTTCCAAATTAAAGAGGCATGAAAATTGCCTAGCAATACTCGTTTCTTTTTGATTTTGGGAAGAAAAAGATGTTTGGCGTTGTTAAACTTCGATTCAGAAAGTTTTTATTAGGTAAATAACAATGCAAAATCAATGAAAAATAAATAGAAGGAGAGAATAAAATGAATAGAAGGGTAGTAATCACAGGTCTTGGAGCTATTACTCCAATAGGAAATAATATAGAAGAATTTTGGAAAGGTATAAAAGATGGAAAATGTGGAATTGATGAGATAACACATTTTGATACTACAAATTATAAAGTGAAATTAGCAGCAGAAGTAAAGGGGTATAATCCAGAAGAGCATTTTGATAAAAGAAGCACTAAAAGATTAGATAAATTTTCACAATTTGCTATAATTGCTGCTAGAGAAGCTTGGAGTGATAGTAAATTAGATAAAGAAACAGAAAACATGGAAAGAGTTGGAGTAATACTTGGTTCTGGAATAGGTGGCTTAGATACAATGGAAAAAGAAATAATTAATCTGGCTGAGAAAGGACCTGACAGAGTATCACCAATGTTTATACCAATGGTTATATGTAACATGGCAGCAGGAAATGTTGCAATTGAGTTGGGAATAAAAGGAGAATCTATTTCTATGGTAACTGCATGTGCTTCTGGAACTCATTGTATAGGCGAAAGTTTTAGAATGATAAGAAATGGATATCAAGACATTATTATTACTGGAGGAACAGAAGCTTCTATAACCCAAGTTGGAGTAGCAGGTTTTACAAATATCAAAGCTCTATCACAAGCAACAGATAAAAACAGAGCAAGTATTCCTTTTGATAAGGAAAGAAGTGGCTTTGTAATGGGAGAAGGAGCAGGAGTAATAGTATTAGAAGAATTAGAACATGCAAAAAACAGAGGAGCAAAAATATATGCAGAAGTGGTTGGTTATGGAGCTACATCTGATGCATATCATATAACTTCACCAGCACCAGGTGGAGAAGGTGGAGCTAGAGCAATGAAAATTGCAATGGAAGAAGCAGAAGCAAAACCAGAAGATATAACATATATAAATGCTCATGGAACATCTACACTTTTAAATGACTCTTGCGAAACAGAAGCAATAAAAACAGCATTAGGAGAAGCAAGCAAAAAAGTAATGGTAAGTTCAACAAAAGGACATGTAGGGCATTTATTAGGAGCAGCAGGAGGAGTCGAAGCAGTAATTTGTGCAAAATCTGTTGAAGAAGGCTTTGTTCCAGCAACAATTAATTACAAAGTTCCAGACGAGGAATGTGATTTAGATGTTGTACCAAACGAAGGAAGAAAAGTAGAAGTAAAATATGCAATGTCAAATTCGCTAGGATTTGGTGGACACAATGCTAGTATCTTATTAAAAAAGTATGAATAATTTTAACTATCTATAAAAAGTATATTGATAAATATGTTTTCTAAAACAACAAACACAATGATTATTTACATTTCATATAAAAAGGAGGAAAGAAATGAATTACGAAGAAATTAAGAGATTAATTGATGACATGGGAGAGTCTAAAATCGATGAACTGAGTATTGAATTCCCAGATGGAATTAAAATTAGTATGAAAAAAGCTAAAGAAACAGTAACACCTATACAAAAGACAGAAAGCGTACAATATATAACCATACCAGAAAAGCAAGAAGAACAAGAAAAAGTAGAAGCAGAAGAAAATCAAGAGGAATACAAAATAGTGAAATCACCAATGGTTGGTACCTTTTACTCTAAACCTTCTCCTAACGCAACTCCATATGTTGAAGAAGGAAGTAAAGTAAAAAAAGGAGATATCCTATGTATAGTAGAAGCTATGAAATTAATGAATGAAATAGAATCTGAATTCGATGGAGAAATAGTAGAGATTTGTGTTAAGGATGGAGAGATGGTTGAGTATGGGAGGCCTTTATTCAAACTAAAATAAAAACGAATGAAAAATGGCATCTTGCGTTGTCAAACTTCATAAAAATTTTTTCGATGTACACACGTACTATCTCAAAAATTTTTATTCGTTTTCCTAGCAATATACCATTTTTGCTTCGTTTTAAAAAAAAATTCAAAATAAACTTCGTCTTGCGTTGTTAGCCTTCGCATAAAATTTTTTCAATATACAACACGTATTATTTCAAAAATTTTAGCTCGGCTGCCTAGCAATACTCGTTTCTTTTGAATTTTGAAAATACGTAAAACAATATATCATTTCGTTTTAGAGGTTACATATATTTTTTACTCTATGTAGCACCACATGTTAGATATATTTTCTCTTCGAAAACTTGGAGAAAAGAAAATATATCTAACAGCAAGGTGGTGTAGACTTTGAAACGCTATATGTGACAGTAAGATGAGACGGATTTTAAACAATTTATAGGAGGTTTAAATATAATGTTAGATATAAATGAAATTATGAAAATAATTCCACAAAGACCACCATTTTTGATGATTGATAGAGTAGAGGAATATACGCCAGGACAAAGTGCTGTAGCATATAAAAATGTATGTATAAATGAGCCACATTTTCAAGGGCATTTTCCAAGTCAACCTATTATGCCAGGTGTACTAATAGTAGAAGCTTTAGCACAAACTGGAGCTGTTGCAATTCTTTCTATGGAAGAAAATAAAGGGAAAAATGCTTTGTTTGGAGGGATTGACAAATTACGATTTAAAAAACAAGTGGTTCCTGGTGATGTATTGAAATTAGAAGTGAAAATTATTAAGCAGAAAGGACCAGTAGGAGTAGGAGAAGCCATAGCAACAGTGGATGGAAAACTTGCAGCAAAAGGTGAACTTACTTTTGCTATAGTATAAGTAGGAAAATTTAAGTCTATTTTGCTTGATTAGTTCAAAGTTTGCAATAAATTGCAAAAGCAATTTATATAACAAACTATAAAAGAATGCAAGGAGAAATGACATGTTAAAAAAAGTTTTAATTGCAAACAGAGGAGAAATTGCTGTTAGGATAATAAGAGCATGTAAAGAATTAAATATAAAAACAGTAGCAATATATTCTGAAGCAGATAAAGATGCACTTCACACAAAACTTGCAGATGAAGCGGTTTGTGTTGGACCAGCTGCATCATCAAAAAGTTATTTGAATATTCAAAATATCTTAGAAGCAGCATGTACTACAAATTGTGATAGTGTACATCCTGGTTTTGGATTTTTATCTGAAAATGCTAGTTTTGCTAAGATGTGTGCTGAGAGTAATTTAAAATTTATAGGACCATCATATAAAGTAATTGACTTAATGGGAAATAAGGCCAATAGTAAAGAGTTGATGAAAAATGCGAAAGTACCAGTTGTTCCTGGCTCGGAAGGTTGCGTAGAAACTGTAAAAGAAGCAATAAAATGTGCAAAAGAAATAGGATATCCAGTGTTACTTAAAGCTTCTGCAGGTGGCGGAGGAAAAGGAATAAGAAAAGTTGAGTTCGAATCAGAAATGGAAAACGCATTTAATTTGGTAAAGCAAGAAGCAAAAGTATCTTTTAATGATGATGATATTTATATAGAAAAATTTATTCAAAACCCACGACATGTAGAAATGCAAATATTAGCAGATGAACATGGAAATGTAGTTCATCTAGGAGAAAGAGATTGTTCTGTACAAAGAAGAAATCAAAAAGTACTAGAAGAAAGTCCATCAATGGTTCTTAATGATGAACTAAGAGCAAGGATGGGAAAGGCAGCTATAAGAGCAGTAAAGGCATCAGGATATACTAATGCTGGAACTATTGAATTTTTGGTAGACAAAGATAAAAATTTTTATTTCATGGAAATGAATACAAGAATCCAGGTAGAACACCCTGTAACAGAAATGGTAACAGGAATAGACATCGTAAAAGAACAAATAAAAATCGCATCAGGAGAAGTACTTAGCTTTGCTCAGAAAGATGTAGCTTTTAGAGGACATAGTATAGAATGTAGAATAAATGCAGAAAATCCAGACAAAAACTTTAGACCATGTCCAGGAAAGATTACAGAATTAAATCTTCCAGGAGGAAATGGAGTAAGAGTAGACACAGCAGTATATACAGGATATACAATACCACCAGTTTATGATTCAATGATAGCAAAAATAATAGTGCATGCAGAAAATAGAGATGCAGCAATTGCAAAAATGAAAAGAGCATTAGAAGAATGTGTAATAGAAGGAATAGATACTAACATAGACTTTTTGTTCAAAATATTATCAAACGAAGATTTCGTAAATAATAATTATGACACATCCTTTATAAGTGTAAATTGGGGACAGGCGTTAAATTAAAAAATGAGAGTAAGGAGTAAAAGATGGTTATTGATAAGATTAAAAAGAGAATTGAACTTGAAGAAGATGATAGCGGAAAAGAACATCGAAGTGATATTCCAGTAGGAATGTGGGTAAAATGTACTAATTGCAAGGAAATATTATACAAAGATTATTTACATGAAAATTTTAGTATTTGCCCTAATTGTGGTAACCATTTTAGATTATCTAGTAGAAGAAGAATTGATCAAATAATAGATAAAGATACTTTTCAGGAGTTTAATTTAAAGGTTACTACTGATAATCCATTACAGATGGATGATTATATAAAAAAACTTGAGACTTTGAAAGAAAAAACTGGGCTTGATGAAGCTGTAAAATGTGGAATAGGAAATATTAATGGAGAAAAAGTAATAATATGTGTGATGGATAGTAACTTTTTGATGGGTAGCATGGGAAAAGTAGTAGGAGAGAAAATCACATATTCTATGGAAAAAGCAATCAAACTAAAATTACCAATAATAATATTTTGTGCATCTGGTGGAGCAAGAATGCAAGAGGGAATAGTCTCATTAATGCAGATGGCAAAAACTTCAGCAGCAGTTGAAAAACTTAATAAAGCGGGGATATTATATATATCTGTTCTGACAGATCCGACTTATGGTGGAGTTACAGCAAGCTTTGCGAGTTTAGGAGATATTATTTTAGCTGAACCAAATGCTATGATAGGTTTTGCTGGACCAAGAGTTATAAAGCAAACAATAGGCCAAGATTTACCAGAGGGCTTTCAAACAGCAGAGTTTCTGTTAGAACATGGCTTTGTGGATAAAGTGGTAAATAGAAGGGATATGAAAGATACATTGTATAAATTACTGATATTAAATAAGTAGTAATATACATTTATATAAAAAATTTATAAAATAGAAAGGACTGTGTGAAAGTGGCGAAAATAACTGCATGGGAAAGAGTAAAAATTGCAAGAGAACCTGATAGACCCACAGCTTTAGATTACATAGAAAACATATTTGATGAATTTGTAGAACTACATGGTGATAGATATTTTAAAGATGACAAATCAATTGTATGTGGAATTGGAAATATTGGAAAGCAAAATTATACTATAATAGCCGAGCAAAAAGGAAGAAATACCAAAGAAAATATAGAAAGAAATTTTGGGATGCCAAACCCAGAAGCATATAGAAAAGCTTTAAGATTTATGAAACAGGCGGAAAAATTTAATAGACCAGTAATAACATTTATAGATACTAAAGGAGCTTATCCGGGACTTGGAGCAGAGGAAAGAGGACAAGGAGAAGCAATTGCAAGAAATTTAATGGAAATGTCAGATTTAAAAGTGCCAATTATAGCGATAGTAATAGGAGAAGGTTCAAGTGGAGGAGCTTTGGCAATAGGTGTTGGAGACAAAGTATTAATGCTAGAAAATGCAGTGTATTCAATTTTATCTCCAGAAGGATATGCAAGTATTTTATGGAAGGACAGTTCAAAAGCAGAAGAAGCATCTGAAAAAATGAAATTAACAGCAAAAGATTTATTAGAATTAGGTGTAATTGATGAAGTGATAAAAGAACCAAATGGAAATGCGAAAACAGATGTAAACAGAATGTCTGAAACGATTAAAAAGAAAATTGTTGCATTGACAAAAGAACTGCGAAAAAATACCATAAATGATTTGATCGAAGATCGTTATCAAAAATTTAGAAATATGTAAATCACATGACCATTGATGATGGGATTGTTTGGCCAAAGAATAAAATTTAAAAGTAGAACCAGAGAAACATGGGGATTTGAAAAGGAGGAAAATTATGTTATTAGAAAACAAAACAGTATTAATCATGGGAATTAGAAATAAGTGGAGTATTGCGTGGGGAGCTGCTAGATCAGCTGCTGATAATGGTGCAAAAGTGTTATTTACATTTATGGGAGAAGAAAATAGAGAAAAGATAGAAGAACTAATTTCAGAAATTCCAGGAGCAAAAGCATATACATGTGATGCTTCTAGTGATGAATCAATAAAAGAATGTCTTGAAAAAATAAAACAAGAAAATGGTAAATTAGACGGAATTTTGCATAGCATAGCTCATGCTAATACAGAAGATTTAAGAAATGATTTCATAACAACAAGTAGGGAAGGCTTTTCACATGCAAATGATGTAAGTGCATATTCTTTTGTGGCTGTGGCAAGAGTTGCAGATGGATTGGACATATTAAATGAAGGAGCAAGTTTGGTATCTTTAACATACTATGGTTCTACAAAAGTACTTCCAGGTTATAATGTAATGGGAGTTGCAAAAGCGGCTTTAGAGACAAGTGTAAGATATTTAGCAGACAATTTAGGAAAGAAAAATGTTAGAGTGAATGCTGTTTCAGCAGGGCCTATAAAAACATTATCAGCAAAAGGAATAAAAGATTTTGGAAATATACTAGATGTAGTGGAAGAAAAAGCACCACTTAGAAGAAATGTAACAACAGAAGAAGTTGGAGATGTAGTATCTTTCTTATTTAGTAAAATGTCATCTGCTATTACTGGTCAAGTAATTTATGCAGACAATGGATATAATATTATGGGAATATAAAAAAACAAAGGTGAAATAAAGGGATGCTTCCATCATTCCAGAAATGAGGTGATGGAATCATCCCCTTGTTTCACCGATGTAACGTCTTCATTATCCGGCTTTTTACATTAACATCTTCATGATTATGGCTATATTTTCGCTTTGTTGCCATACCGCCTCTTATGTGTCTTTCGGCTTTATTTTCATCTAAAACACTTCTTACTTCTGCTGCCAAGCAAGGGCTTATTTTTAATAATCTTTCACTTACATCTTTATGTACCGTTGATTTGGAAACACCAAATTTTTTGGCGGCTCCTCTTACAGTATCTTTGCTATCTATTATATAATGTGCCAAACTTATTGCGCGCTCTTCTATATACATTTTTCCCAATTCAAAAAACCCCCTAAGAAAACTATGTTTTGTTACATTGTATTCTTAAGGGAAGTCCATTAGAACTAGAAGAACAACTATATTTCTGCCAACAAATTTATTTAATTGAAAATTCCTATGTATTAAAAAAAGGAAAATCACTGTCTAAATTTACACTTACCAATATGTAATTTCCATCATCTGACTGTTTTATTTCAACACTATCGTATTATTGCTTATTATATTTCCTTGAATAGCTGTATTGTTATCAATGTTGCTATTATTATCCACTATTATTGTCTTATAAATAAAAATACCTAATCCTGATAATACAATAATTATCAAAAGAATCAATAATATTGTAATTAAAGTTTCTTTTTTTGAATTCATTTGTATTTCACCAACTTATTCATATTAGTTAATTTTAAATAAATCCTTATTATAGGGAAGTAAGGTAATCGATTAGTACTATAACACAAACTTATGTTTTTTAAGATCTATGAAATAAATTAAATTTTTCTTGACTTACAAACAAAAAGATGCTATTATATTGCACATAGCAAAAAAATAGAAGAAGTCACATAGCTTGTTACTATAGGAGGGAGAAAGCTAATGTGGCATTTCTTGCGTGTTAAAATTAAAGTGTTTTAGAGAGGAGGAAATAGTATAAAAAATAAGTATTGGTAAAGGAGAGAAAAATGGAGTCAAAAGAATTTCAAATTGAAAAAGCAAATTTAGGAGAAATTTTACAAAAGTACAAACGTGTAATTGACTATTATGACTTAAGACTAGAAGCAATACCTAAGATATACAAAAAAGACACTGTAATGCTTGAAAATATGTTAATGATGTATTCTCAAAAACTTAGTATGATGGAAAAAAGTGTTAAGAAACCATATTTTGCGAGGCTAGATTTTGCAAGAGATGGAGAGGAAAAAGTAGAACAGTTATATATAGGAAAAGTTGGAGTAATGGATGAAGATAACAACAGTATTACAATAGACTGGAGAGCACCAGTTTCTGCTATGTATTATGATAGTAACTTAGGAAGAGCATCATATCAAGCGCCAGAAGGAACATGCACAGGAGAATTATTAGTAAAAAGACAATATGAAATAGAAGAAGGCGAGCTAAGAAATTATCAAGATGTAGACACTGTTTCTAATGATGAGATATTAAAACCATACTTAGGTACAAATGCAGATAATCGTCTGAAAAACATAGTATCTACTATACAGGCAGAGCAAAATGCAATCATACGTGAACCAATAAACAGAAATATAATAGTGCAAGGTGTTGCAGGTTCTGGAAAAACAACGGTTGCACTACATAGAATAGCTTACTTAGTATATAATTACAGGGACAAAATCAAACCAGAACAATATATGATAATAGGACCAAATAAATTTTTTGTAAGCTATATTTCAGGAGTTTTACCAGATTTAGATGTAAACAATGTTACTCAAGTGACCTATGAAGAATTATGTTCAGAGTTTATTGGCGAAGACTTAGAATTAATAAGAGAAGAAGAAAAGTTAATTAAATCTATTCAAAATGAAAAAGAGTTATCTTATGAAAAACTAAAAGTTTCAATGAAATATAAGGAATTGCTGGACGATTTTATAAAGCAATTAGAAAGAAATCTTATTTCAGATAAAAGCATAAATATAAAAATGCATGAGATAATATCAAACAATTTAATCAAGGAAATTTATAATTCAATTTCTATAAATGAAATCTATAATACAATTCACAAAAAGCTAGAAAGAACCAAATTATTGGTTGAGAAATATATACAAGATAATTTTGATACGATTAGAGAAAGATTAGAAAAAGAAAATTTTGAAGATAAAAATTTGAATAAAGCTATTGCAGAAGCAGTAAGGAAATACTTTAAAAATTTAATTCCATCAACATTAAAACTATATGAAGAATTTTTGAAAAACATAAGAGATTTGGGAAAATGGTATGAAGAGTCAGAAGATAAGAAACTTTTAGAGGAAAAAATAAAAAAGAATCTTCAAAATATAAAAAAGAAAAAAGTTGAATTTGAAGATTTGAGTGCTTTAATATATTTGAAATGTAAAGTAATAGGGAATGAAAAATATTCTGAATATAGGCAAGTTGCTATTGATGAGGCACAAGACTTAGGAGATTTTAGTTTTTTTGCCTTAAAAGAACTTTTAAGCAATGCCACATTTAGCATATTTGGTGATATAGCACAATCAATTTACCAATATAGAGGAATTAGTAATTGGAATGATGTAATGGAAAATACTTTTCAAAACAAGAGTGAAATAAGGTATTTGCTAAAAAGTTATAGAACAACAGAAGAAATTATGAGTGTTGCAAACAATATAACAGAACATATCGGACTAAGTTCAGCCCAGCCAGTAATTAGGCATGGAGATGAAGTAATATATAAGCAGTATAACGACTTTGAAAATAAAATTAATACTATCAAGAATTTCATAATTGAATATAAGCAAAAAGGATATAAATCAGTAGCAGTAATTTGTAAAGATGAGAAAGAAGCAATTATAATAAATGAAGAACTATTAAAAAATAATATTACTGCAAAAAATATTACAGATAATGACAATGAATATGATGGCGGAATATGTACAATTACTAGCTATTTAGCAAAAGGATTGGAGTTTGATGGAGCAATAATTTCAGATGCTTCAGAAGAAAAATACGATTCAAACAAAGCCATAGACATGAAGCTTTTATATGTTGCGATGACAAGACCATTGCATGAATTAAAAGTATTATATAATGGGAACATAGTAAAACCACTTGAGCTTGGAAGATAAAAATGCTTTATTTTTCGCACCTTTTTACATTATTCGACATAGTATATAATAGCTGACTATTTATATAGAGGTGAGAATGTTGAATAATATAAAAAAAGGAGATTTTGTCGCAAGAAAATCATATAATAAAGATGTGATTTTTATTGTAGATTTAGTAATAAAAGAAAAAATCGCAATACTTACAGGAATTACAACAAGACTAAAAGCAGACAGCCCTATAGAAGACTTAGAATTAATTGACAAAAAAGAGATTATAAACATCTATAAAACAATAGATGAAAAAATAGATAAAAAGGTAAAAAATAAAGATATTGAAGTAAGCAGTTTCTTGAAAAGAAGCGATAAAATAATTTATACTGGTAGAATTTTGCATCTTGATGGAGATAGAAGATATAGTGAAAAATCTAATATGTACTATAAAAAAATGGGATTAAAAGCAATAGTGAAAAATATACCAGAAAATATACAAGCAAGTTTAGTAAATAATTTAATAGATAAATATAAGCCAGATATATTAGTTGTTACACGGACATGATGGTATGATAAAAACAGGTAGAAGTTATGAAGATATATATAATTATAGAAATTCAAGATATTTTGCACAAACTGTAAGAAATGCAAGAAAAGAAAGTAAAAATAGGAACTTAGTTATATTTGCTGGAGCATGTCAAAGCTACTATGAAGCGCTAATACAAGCAGGTGCTAATTTTGCATCATCACCAGCAAGAATTTTGATAGATTTCATAGATCCTCTTATAGTAGCAGAAAAAATAGCTACCACAGATGCAGATAAATATTTGACTATTTACGATATAGAAAAAGATTTAAGAGATGGGGAAAGAGGAATAAATCGGAATTGGAGCAAGAGGAAAAAAGAAAACATTATTGATTTAAATTATTATATTTTTTGTAATGTGCATAAAAAATTAGTTGAGAATCTTTAATTTAAATCATGAGTATTCTTAATCCTAGAAGAGCAAACAAAAAAATCCATTTTATATTACATTTATATTACAGAAATGTAATATAAATGTAATATAACTACAATAAATCCGCAAAACTAAGATATGAGCGAATTGTAGCAATTCGGCAACGACCGACTTGTTTTGACTTTAATCCTTTTTTATGGTATTATTTGGACATAAATATAGGAGTAGGTGATTAAATGATTTGCCAAAAAGATATTACAAACTTAAAAACAGATATTGATGAGAAAATTGGACAAAAGATAATTGTAAAGGGGTCGTTAGGAAGGAGTAAATCGTTTGAAAAAGAAGCCACTATAGAAAAAGCATATCCAAGTTTATTTGTGATAAAATTTCAAGAGAACAATAGAAATGTAAGTTATAGTTATACAGATGTATTAACAAGGACTATTGAAGTAGATGTATTTGATGGAAATGGATATAGCCCATTAATACCACCAATTGTAACTACAACAGTAGAGGCTTAGAATATAATTAAGTAGAGAGTAGTAACAGGCAAAACTGTTACTATTTTTTTCAAAAATGGGGACAGGCGTTATTTTATATTTTTTTCCAATTTAACGCCTGTCCCCAAATTACACTTTTTTAGAAATAGGAATTTTTTTGTGATATTGCCATATATATTAAGTAATTAGAATTTTAAGGAGGGATATTAATGGCGATAGAAACTAGTAGGGACAATATATGTGTAAATCATATAATAGCTCAAAAAAACGAAAATATAATTGTTGAAGGAGATAGTATAATCCCAGATATAAAGCCAGACATATTAAATGCAATAAGTACAAGTGGAACAGTTTGTATTTATAGGAAAGAAATTAACGAAGGCAGAGTGAAATTAGATGGATGTATAGATACATATGTTATGTATTTGGCAGATGACGAGAAAAATAATATAAGAAGTATAAATGTAAATTTAGACTTTAGCAAAACAATAGATATAGCAAATGCTATGCCTGATATGAATTTAGATACAGAAGTAAAGCTTAAAAATATAGAGTGTAAAGTAATAAATGGAAGGAAGGTGAGTATAAAAGCATTTTTAGAGATGAATATAAAAGTTACAACAAATGAAGATATAGACATTATTAACAATGTAAAAGCAAAAGGAATACAAATGCTAAATAACAATTTGAATATAAATTCACTTATTGGAAGAGGAACTACAAAGGTATATGCAAAAGATACTCTGGTAATAGATAGCATAGATAATTTAGCTGAAATCATGAAAGCTGATTTTCATATTTCTAACAAAGATGTAAAAATAAGCTATAATAAAATTTTGGCAAAATCGGACTTAAATGTAAGACTAATGTATCTGACAGAGGACAACAGAATATCGGTAGTAGAAGGTGTTATACCTGTAATGGGTTTTATAGATATGCCAGATATAACAGAAGAAAATGTTTGTAACACAAAATATGAAATAAAAAATGTGGTGATAAAGCCAAACAATGTAGAAGATCATTCTGTTTATGTTGAAGTAGAAATTGAGATTTATTGTGAAGCATACAAAAATCAAGAGATAAATGTTATACAAGATATGTATAGTCCTATAAGTAATATAATGTTCACGCAAAAACAAATAAAAATAATGCAGAAAAAAGAAAACACACAAAGTGTATGCAATATTAGAGAAAAACAAATAGTTCCAGAAATTTCTGGAAATGAAATATATGATGTTAGTACAAATGTTGAAATTACCAAGCAAACACTTTTAAATGATAGAATACTCTTTGAAGGAGAGGTAATATTAAAATATATATTTAACACTAATAATGGAATTGACACAAAGAAAACAAGTATTCCATTTAATTTTAATGTAGACTTTGTGGGAATCAACCAAAATTCTGCCATAGAAACTAATGCTGAAGTAGGAACTCAAGATTTTGTAATAACATCAGATGATAGTATTGATGTAAAAATAGATATTATTTTTAATGTAACAATGTCTAAAAGTGTTGATATTAATGTAATTAATGATATTACGGAGGAAGAAAATAGAAGTTGTAATACTTGTAGTTTAGTAGTGTATTATGTTAAAGATGGCGATACTTTGTGGAAAATAGCAAAAAAATTTGGAAGTACAGTAGAGGAGATTACAAGGATTAATGGAATAGAAAATGCAGATAAATTAAGTATAGGAGCGCAATTATTTATTCCTAGATATAATGGATAAAAAAGAAGAGAAAATATTTAGTAGAACAAGAATAAGATTACCAAAAATAAAATTCATTAGCTTAAAAAATAACAGAAAAGCTAGAAAATTAGTTACAATAATCGCAATACTAGTAATTGCGATTATTGTGCTAAAAGTAGCAATTGATGCAACAACACCAATTATAAATGAGAGATGTAAAAATATGGCGAAATCTATTGCTACTAAAATATCAAATGAGCAAGCAACAAATGTAATGGCAAATTATGAATATGGAGATTTATTTGAAGTAATAACAGATGATGATAATAATATAAAAATGATAAGTGCTAATATGATAACAATAAATAAAATTATTTCAGATATACCAATACTTATACAAGAAGAAATAGAAAAGGAAGAAAATAATACGTTTACACTAAAGCTTCGGAAGTTTTTTAGGAAGCAAATATTTTGCAGGAATGGGTCCAGACATAAAAATAAAAATGCAGGTAGATGGAAATGTTTTGACAGATTTAAAATCTGAATTTGAGGAGGCTGGAATAAATCAAACTCTACATAGAGTGTATTTAGAAGTAGTATGTAATGTTACTATTTTAACTCCATATGAAACAATAACAGAGACTATTACAAACCAAGTTCTTCTAATAGAAGGTCTAATTGTTGGTAATATCCCAGATGCTTATTATAATTTAGAAGGCTTAACTGATAATCAAATGCTTGATATTGTTGAGTAATTATCCCTAGGCTAAGCCGGAAGCTTACAAACAGTATAAAACCTCGAAAATAAATTTCGAGGTTTTATACGAATTTTATCTCTTACTAAATTGTGGTGCTTTTCTAGCTTTTTTAAGACCATATTTCTTTCTTTCCTTCTTACGTGGATCTCTTGTTAAAAATCCAGCAGATTTTAGAACAGGTCTATATTCGCTATTAGCTTCAAGTAATGCTCTTGCAATACCTAAACGAATTGCACCAGCTTGGCCTGTGAAGCCTCCACCTTGTACTTTACAAATAACATCATATTTATCTACAGTATTTGTTGCAACAAGAGGTTGTCTAACAATAACTTTCAATGTTTCTGTTCCTAAATATTCATCTATGTTTTTACCATTTATTGTAATATTTCCTTTTCCGTCTACTAATCTTACTCTAGCAATAGAACTTTTTCTTCTTCCTGTACCATAAAACACTATTTTATCTGTTTTTGCTCTAGGCATTTTTTATATCCTCCTTTAAACTAAAAATTCCAAACTTCTGGTTTTTGAGCAGCGTTTTCATGTTCTGCTCCTGCATATACTCTTAATTTTTTAAGCATTTGTCTTCCTAAGCTATTATGTGGAAGCATACCTTTTACAGCACGCATCATCATTTGCTCAGGGCTCTTATTTAACAAATCTCTTGCTTTAATTTCTTTTAAACCACCAATATATCCAGAGTGATGTCTGTACATTTTTTGGTCTAATTTCTTTCCTGTTAAAACAACTTTACTACAATTTAATATAATAACATGGTCTCCAGTATCTAAGTTTGGAGTATAAGTTGGTTTGTGTTTTCCTCTTAAAATTAATGCAGCTTGTGTAGCAACTCTACCTAAAGGTTTATCAGCAGCATCAATTATGTACCATTTTCTTTCAATTTCACTTTTTTTAACACTATATGTTGTATTATTCATGGTAATATGTATCCTCCAATTCATAAATAAATTTAAAATATATATGGAACCAAAGTAAAAAGCCACCGGGGAGAAGCTTTATTTTTGGTCATATCCGATATAATGCTCTAATATTTTATAACAAAAAGATATAAATGTCAAGAAAATTTGGAAAAATACTTGACTTTAAAGAAAATTTGTTGTAAACTTATATAGTCGTTAAAGAAGAAGCAATCCACTTCTCACCTTAACTAATGGGAAAAGGTTAGAGACTATTACATAATACAGATGGACAAATACAATAATGAATTACTAGCTAATTTTATAGCAAAAAATAACATGGTTTTGAGTATTATGTGAATAACTAACAATAAAAATTAGTTATAACTGTAAATATTTGTGGATTGATTTGTTTCTTTACAAATCAATTTTTTTGTGCTTAGCACATATATATTTGGAGGTGTTTTATATAAAACAAGAATTACCTATTAATGAACAAATCAGAGCAAGAGAAGTTCAATTAATTGATGAACAAGGAGAAAAAAGAGGAATTGTAAAACTAGATGATGCTTTAGATTTAGCATATGAGAAAAGATTAGACCTAGTATTAGTTGCTCCAAATGCAGAGCCACCAGTTTGCAAAATAATGAACTATGGCAAATATAAATTTGAGCAAGCTAAAAGAGAAAAAGAGGCTAAAAAGAAGCAAAAAGTATTTGAATTAAAAGAAATAAGAATCACACCAAACATTGAACAGCATGATTTCGAATTTAAAGCAAAAAATGCAAGAAGATTTATAGAAGACGGCAATAAAGTTAAAATAACAGTAAGATTTAGAGGAAGAGAACTAAACTATGTAAAACTTGGTGAAGATAATTTAAATAAATTCGTTGATGCTTTATCTGATATTGCAACTCCTGAAAAAAAGGCTATTTTAGAAGGTAAGAATATGTTTATTATACTTACTAAAAAAGCAGAAAAATAGTTATTACATAATTATTTTAAGCTATATAAAGGCTAACATTAAATAAATGATTAACCTATTATATAAATAATAAAAAAATATATGAAAATATATTCATATAAAAATCACAAGGAGGAATAAATTATGCCAAAAATCAAAACAAACAAAGCAGCAAAGAAAAGATATTCATATACTGCTACTGGAAAAGTAAAAAGAACAAAATCAAATAGAAGACATCTTCTAGCAAATAAATCTTCAAGAGCAAAAGCTAGAGGAAAAGTACAAGATGCCTATGCAGATAAAACATGTGAGGCTGGTATTAAAAAGTTGCTACCATATGGTAACTAAAAATTCAAATGAAAAGCTTCGTATTGCGTTGTTGAACTTCATAAAAATTTTTTCGATGTAC
>CAZPKK010000005.1:0-47003 GCA_964587175.1 uncultured Clostridium sp. | reverse complement strand
CTGCAAAACTCTGATCCCCGGTTCGAATCCGGGTGTCGCCTCCAAAGAATTTTTGAGCAAATCTTCGATTTCCATTGAGAAAGTAGGGTTTGCTCGTTTTTTGCATTTTTGTCCAATTTTTCTTAGAAGCTGTAGGCGAAACGCCATTTTCTCTTAGGGCAGAACCGCTTTCAGCCTTTCTCATTATTTTTTATTCTTTTTATTCAAGTTGTTTTCCTTCTTCATTTTCCAAAACGTGAGATTGCCCTTCAAGTTCTGATATTGTGCCACTTCTAACTCCACTTTGTAATGCACTTTTCACCTGTGTCTCAATATTTATAGTATTATCTTCATTTGACAATTCATTTCCCATTGAATCAAATTTGACTTTTTGACCTGAAATAAATCTAGCAAATAACTCAGAATATCTCATAACTGTTGTTTCAAAATCATATACTGTTTTACAACTGTTTAAATCACAATCGGTAATATTTCCTCTGTCATCACCGCGATACTCTAATAAGTGACAATTAGGAATATTAGTAACTTGCTCATCTAAAAGGTATATTTCCATTTCTGTTTTTGCTATATTTATTTTTTCATATAGTTCTCGAATATCTATGCCACTAACTTTTGAAAATGTATCTAAAGGATCTGGTACTCTAACCATTAAATATATTCCCGGTTTGATAGGTTTTAAATATTCTCCAAATTTAGCTGCACGACTAGCAGCTTCTGGTGTTATACCTTCATAATAGCTGATTTCAAAGTCATAATGATTCTCTTTGGACAATTTGCTTACATTTTGTAATTTAAAATTTGTTGCTTCTATCAAAGTTTCTAATTCATATTCAGATAATTCACTAATTGATTTAGAATGCATATTCTCTAAATCGATTAACATTTTTCTGTTATCTGGTGTAAGACTAGCATATTCTCCAAACTCCTCATAATAATGTAGCTCAAATTCATCTTCTTCTGTTAATCTCTCTGTTTGCATTTTTTCTTTTAATGCCTTAATTCTTAATTCATTGACAATATAATTTGATACAATTGATTTTGGTTTATCGCTCCAAGCATTAAAATCTTTTTGTGTTTCTGTTCCAGAAAAACTGCTTAAATCAATGCCAGTCTCACTCCTAACTCTATCACAGATAATTTTAAAATATCCTCCATCACTAAAACTACTGGAAAATTTAAATTCATTATTAAGATTTCCGCTGTCAAATATTTCAATAAGTGTTTTTTTCATTTCCTTCATAATTATTTGCAGAATATAATAATTTTTCATTAATAATTGTTTTTAGCCAACCATTTAATATATCTATATATCGTTGTGTATAGTCATCATAATCCCATTTTGAGCCATTATGGTCCCCATATTGCCATCCATTTTCTTGTATTATCCTATATACATTTTCATGGTCTTTTCCATAATCACTATTCCAAAATCTAGATTTTTCAGTCGGTTCTTTATATTTATATCCTAGTATGTTAGTTAAAAAAATATTTATATATGGAGAAACAGTATCCCCTTGATATCCTACTATCTGTGCATTAGGATTAGCTTTTCTCATTATCTCTAGTTCATTTTCTGGGCAGAGAATATATGCATTATCTGTAATTGGTACACTTCCAAAGCTGAATAAATCACATTCTGTCCCACCTACTATTTTATCTTTGTTTTCTGCTAACGGCATAAGAATAGCATATTTTGATTCATCCCATCCCCCATATTCGTGGCTTTCAACAGCTCCATTAAGGCAAAAATGAACAGTGTTTCTATGACTCATATATGGAATATTGTATTCTTTTTCCTTTCCATCAACTATCCACCTATAAACTTTTGTCCCTGCCTTTCCTGTTTCTTTTGGAGTCTTAATAGCTCCATCAGGGAAAAAATTTGTCTTATGTACCATAATCAAATCTTCTATAGTTTGAATAGTTTTATCTATTTTCTTTATGCCATTACTAAGCATTTCTTCTGTTAATATAAAAGTTGTTCCCTCTTGTACAGCTTTTTCATAAGTTTCTTTTAAATCAGCCACTTACAATTTCCTCCCCTTAGTTTATTATAATATCTTGTTTAAATTCTTTAATCGCAATACATACTAAATTTAGATTGCTTCTTGAAATTTCAAATTGGTATTTTTCTTCATTTTCACCTTTTCTATAATAAACAACTAAAAAATTTCCATATATAGATGAAACTTTATCAATTTTAATTATATCCTTCAACAAAATATTTTTTGTTTTCTTCTTTGTAAAGAATTCAACATAATCCTTTGAAACAGAAACAATCAACTTATTTTTTTGTTTTTCTCTATTCCAATAAATTATACCAGTTAATATAAATAAGTAACTCGGAATACACCAGATACAAAATATAAATTTATATGTTTCACTTATTGTAAAGTCAAAACCTAAGCACATTGCTAATATAAGTAGTATAAAAAATGAAATTACTCCACATAAGAACATTCTTTTACTAATTCCCTTTTCTATTTCATCTTTAACTATATCAATCGAATTTTCATTTCTAACTAACATAACTAACTCCCTTTAGAATATATAATTATTTTCTTATTTTCTAAATATTAATTTTTTTATATAATTTATAAATTTATTAAAAAAGTTTTCATCTCTTTTTATAACTGGTAAGTTACTACTTTTTTCAATATCAATATTAGTTTCGTCTTTTCTGTTTTCAAACATATCATCAGGATTATATTTTTCTCTTAATTGTTCTTGATACTTCTTTTCATTTTGTTCTAATATAGTTTTTAACTTTTCTTTTTGTAAATCATTAGCAAAATAATCTCGAAAAATAGTAACTATAATACTATTAGCTTCAATTGAAATATTTTGTTTTTCTAACTCTATCTGTGGATTTATAGAAAACTTATATTTATTATCTTTGTTTCTTTCCCAAAATTCAATTTTTTCTTTTGGAATTTTATTATATTCGTTTTCTGGTAAATACTTTATTAATTCTAATACTTCTGTATAGGCTTTCGCATATTTCACACTTACCATTTTATTCCTCCATAATTTTAGGATTACCATTTTTATCTAATTTTTTTCTAAGCTTTTAATTGCTCTTTCATTCTCGCCTATTAACGGTGTGTCAGATATTTTTTCAATAACTTATTTTCACAATTCTTGTCCAGTTGTTAATTGTATATACTTATATATATCTTTTTTTATCTTCTGCTTAAATTCTTGTGTTTTTGCTTGTATTCTTTCTAAATCAAAGTATAATCTTGTTTAATTCAAAATTATTATATCAATAACATTGAGTTTTTACAATGTTTATTAAAATGTTTTTGGAACATGTTCCTAAAAGCACATCTTTTGTAAGTTCTTATTTATTTCTTTATATATTCTAAATTTTAAATTCTGTTATTACTCTGTCATTTTATATTTTTTGTTTCTCATCAATTGTATTGAAACTTTTTTATAAAAGTTCGTTTCACATCATTGACATATAACATCTTTTTTTAATTTCGAATACTATTTTATCAAAATATTTGATTTCACTCAAGTGAATAGAATTTCTAATTATACATTAAAATATCCCATAAACTCAATTAGATAATCCTTAATCTCCTTTTTTCTAATTTCTTTGCTATTGTAAACATCTAATACTTCAAGCACCTCATCTCCAAGTTTTACCTTTAAACTTGCAATAATTTTTCCCTCTTCAACTGGTGCTTCTAAATAAAATATAGAATTCACTTCTATTTCTATTTCATCAACTTCACCTATTTTTACTGCCATTGCTTCATAAGGAAACTCCTCTAAAAGCAGTTTTACTCCATTTTCTACACCTTTATTCACATATATTCTACTCTGGTTTATTGCTTGCCAACTGCTAAACTTAGTTTCTACAACCTCTTTTATATTTACCATTTCAAAATTATCATATGCATAATTTATTAGCTTTATAGTGTCTGCTGTTCTTTGTTTAGTTGTATCTGCACCAATTATTACTGTTATTATATCTAAATCATCTCTTTTATAACTAGTAACTAGGCATCTTCCTGCTCCATTAGTAAAACCTGTTTTTACTCCATATACTCCAGATATACTTCCTAATAATTGATTAGTATTGTTTATAGATTTCGCATACCCATTTATATATATTGTAGTAGTACTAGTTCCCACTATTTCTTTAAATTTGTCGATGTTTAATGCATAGTCAGCCATTTTTGCAAGTTCATATGCTGTTGTATAATGTCCATCATTATCTAATCCATGTGGAACAATAAAATGAGAATTACTAAGCCCTATTTCTTTAGCCTTTTGATTCATCATTTCAGCAAAACCTTCTATGCTTCCCCCTACGTGAATTGCTAGTGCAATTGCCGCATCATTTCCAGAGCGAAGCATTAGACCATACAATAAATCATTTACTGTTATTTCATCATTTTTCTTTAACCCAAGTCTTGACCCTCCAATACTAGCTGCCTGTGAAGTTATTGTAACCACATCTGTCAAATTAGCATTTTCTAAAACAACTATTGCAGTCATAATTTTAGTAGTACTTGCCATTGGAGTTTGCTTATTTCCATTCTTTTCATACAAAATTCTGCCAGATGCTCTATCATAAATTAATGCTATTTTAGAATCAACATCAACTTCTTCTGTGTCAGCTGATGCCTCTACTACCTCTTTTTCTATTTCCTCTATATCAACTTCTTCTGCATCATCTTCTATTTCTGTATTCAGCGTATTTGAGGTTGCCTCAACCTTAATTACACAAGACAATATTATACTTAGTATAATAAAAATTATTAATATCTTATTTATTTTTTTATACATAAAAAAACCACCTTCTAAATTATATTTTAGAAAGTGATTCTTTATGTACTAATTAAAAAATGTTATTTTTTTCATCTTCTCATTCTTGCTGCTCTTGCCTCTGCATCTCCCCAAGGTGTTCTTCCTTCGTCCTCTTCTTGTTCCTTTTCCGCTTGTTCTCTTTCATTTTTGCTTTTATCTTGAATTCTATTATTTACCTCTTCTTTTGCCTGTTCTTCTGTTAATTTCTCTTCTCCTATCATTAAATCAAATATTTTTATAGCCTCATCTCTATTATATCCTTCATCAATAAATTTATCTATAAAAGCCTCTGCATGTTGCATTAAAAACATCTCACTAATTTCTATACCATCTTCTGCTGCTCTAGTACCTTCCACTGCCTTATATCCTTCTGTTAATTTATTTGGGTCTGCTCTTCTTGTTTCTATTGATGTCATTTTATTCATAGCATAAGAATTATAATCTCTTCCTTTTACTTCTATGTCATGTGAGCTCCACATTCCATTTGTTCCTTGTCTTGCTTCGCTTATTTCCATATATCCATATTGATCTATATTTATATTAACTCTCACACCTCGTATATCTTTATCTACATTATTCAAATTCTTAGTTTGCATAGTCTGGTATGGTGTCTGCTTTACCACAGGAACTCCATCATCTCCCATGTCAACCGTCTGCTCCCTTATAGCTGTTGTAGAAGGTTCAAAATAATTAGATGGCTGTGGTTCTCCATTTTCATCTAAATACTCTGCTCTTACAATCCCATCACTATCTCTATAAAAATATAGATTCTTTTCTATTTCAGGATGGTCTTTATAAAAATTACTGTCTGGTCTTAAAAATAATACATTATTTAAAGGAATTCCCTTTTTCTCTGCTATTTCTTTTTCCTCACTATTATCTTCTTGTTCAAGTTCTTGTTGTTGTTGTTTTTCTTCTCCTTTTTGCTCTTCTTCTTTAACCGCACCATCTTTTTCCCTTTTAGTCTTATTTTCTTCTATTTCCTCTCTTAATAGAACCATATCATCTCTTTCCAACTCTTCTGGCAACTCAAACTCTGCATTTTCTAGTTCGAGAGACTCAAGATATCTATCATCCATACCTTCAAAATATTCAGATTCAAATCTAACAACTCCATCTAAATCCACGGTTGCAACCAAGTTGTTATCTTTATCATATATTTCATAGGTAAATCCTTCCTTTTCATCATCTTCTCTATGCTTTACTTCTTTTTCTGGAATAGAATCATCTTTTATCTTTACAATATATGCTTCATTGATTCCAAATTTTGTTCCTTTAAAATTAAAATCTCTATAATATCCTATATTTTCAATTTCTTGATTATTTTCACTTAACTGTTCTCTTAATTGTTCTCTTAATTCTACCATGTTTGTAATTACTTCTTCTCTCTTTTTATCATTCATGCTAACCATCCTTTCTAAGATAAAATCTAATCTCTTTAAGGTAAAACTTTGTTATTATTATACTTTAAAAGCAAACTTTTTTCAACCCTTATTCCGATGAGAAATGTCTGCGTTTTGTTTCACAAATATGTATGCCACAAGAGAACAAATAGCAACGCTACTCGTTTCAGTCTTAAGTATTATCCTAAATAAAAATTTGCTTTTATTTTCTACTTACCAGATGGCCTAAAAACAAAGGAACTGCTAAGTCCACTTCCTTTGTTTCATACTATGAAACAAAGGGGACAGATTTAAATCCGTCTCCCTCATTTCATCTATAGGACGATAGAACCGTCCCCTTGTTCAATGACCATCACCTTATACACTAAATGACATTACGAAATCTGTTCCATCTAATAATTGCATAATGAAATTCTTTGTTATTGTGCCACTAGTATCATCATCAGCATTTGTTATACTTATTTCATAAATATGAAGTCCTGTGTTAGTTTGATAATTTGAATATGCTATATCATTATTTTCATAGAAGTTTTCTTGCATATATGTTTCAAATTCCTCTAAAGTAGGGAAATTATTTTGTTTAAATGTGTCATCTAATTTATTATATACGTAATTGTAATCTCCATCATTTATTGCAGCAAATACTTTTTGAATATTTAATAGTACTTTATTAGCATCATCTGCTTCCTCATATTGCTCTGTAAACTCTGGTAAATCAATTGTATAAGAGTCTAATATGACTGTATATTCTCTTGGTGCTGTTTCAACTATAATCCAGTAAGTATTATCAATAGTTAAACAAACATATCTATTGTATTCTTCTCGTTGTTCTGCTTGGTATTGCATTATTTGAGTTCCTTCTATTTTTTCTTCATTTTTATTGATGTATTCTTCAAAGTCAGCTTCTGAGGAAAATTTTGCACTTCTATATTCCTCATCTAACTTTAGATATGCCTCTGACGGATTTGTTAATAATAATGTTTTATATTCCTGAAAATACTTTGTTGCAATTTGGCCATCATTATATTCAATCTCTACATATGTATTTCTTCCATTAGGTTCAATCTCTTTTGTTGTATTTATAAACTCAATTTCATCTAAATCAGAATACTCACTTGTATTTATTGGAGTTACTGCAAATGTTGTGTTTTTATTATCAATTTTAAGTACAAAAAACTCTGTAATCGAATTATCGTTTTCATCAATTAAATTTGCTTCTACTGTATATGCTTCAACATCTGCATTGTCATCTATTAGCTTATTCATTTTTACTGCTTCTACTGTTATTTCACCAGTATCTTCTGGTAAATAGTCAAATAAATTTGTACTGTTTATACCGTTTTCACTTATGTAATCTGCGTCTAATAAGCTAATAATAGCTTCTATTTTTCCTTCTCTGTCAGAAATACCATATGCAGATGCAATAGTAGGCATATTATATTCATCTAATTGTTCTGTATAATCTAAATATAATATTGTTTCATATTTTTGTATACAACTTTCTAATGTATAAAACAAATTATTATTCTCTACTCTACTAATTTCTTGACTATTTAGTATTTCTTCTGTATAGACTATTTCCTCTTCCTCTATTACTATATTCTCTGATGTAGAGCGTAAATATATTACAGCTATTATTAAGATTACCAATATTATTAATAACAGTATAACAATTGCAGTAAATCTTTTTTTATTCATACCAATTCCCCCTAATAAAATCTAAATACATGGGTAAATGTTGATTGTGCTCCAGAATCAACTATTGTTACAGTCTTTCCAGTTGATGGAGCATGTATGTACGAGTCATCTCCCAGATATATTGCTGCATGGCCATCAGACGTTCCCCTTTCACTTCCTGTTATTATCAAAATATCTCCCGGTTGTGCTTCTGACCAAGATATTTCATAGCTACTTCCTATATATCCTTCATATCCACTGGTTGATCTAGGTACTGTAATTCCTGCTTGCTGGTAAACCCAATATATAAATCCTGAACAGTCAAAACTATTTGGTCCAGCTGCACCATACACATATGGTGAGCCTATTTTAGATTTTGCTATTTCAACTATTGTAGTATTTCCTTCGGTTGATGATAGGCTTCCATAGTCTCCAAATATTTCAACCCAGTATGTTAACTTCTGTTCTACTTGCCAAGCAGTATATTGCCCTTGTTCCCATACTGTTGTTACTGTTCCTGATGCATGCTCACCACCAGCATTATAGCATTTTGCAAGGAATTCTTCATGAGTAGCATATATTTTAGTTACTCCAGCTCTATCAGGGTCCATATAATAATATCCACCGCTTCCTGCACTACCATATTCATGATTTCCCAAGAATGAATATATTGATTGCATTCCACTTAATGTTCCTGGCAATCCATATCCAAGAGGGTCACAGCCTGCAGCTTTTCTTTCTTCATATCTCTCCAAAATCAGCTGAGCCTTACTTCCTGTTTCATAAGAATGTATAACATTAGCATAAGCTATAATTCCTTCTTCTAAACTACTATAACTTCCTCCACTAGATGCACCATTTGGTACTCCAATTCCCCAATAGTTATAACTTCCTCCAGCTTCAGCAAAATTTCCTTCTCCTCTTGCAGTGATTACTACCAATTCTGGATTAAGATTATTAGCTACTGATATATCATATATTTCACCTGCATGGTCTAAGAAGTTTGTTTTGAAATTTGAGTTTCCTGTTTTTTCATAATATGCTTGCATAGCTTGTATAAATACATCTCTTGTAAACATGGTTGTTGTTAATGATAGTCCACCTTCGCTTCCTGTAGTTATACCTGTAAAGTTCGATAGGTCAAATATACTTCCATCTAATTCTGTTACTCCATAATCATTTCCAGAATATATATATAATGCATATCTCATTAATGTTTCCATGTTTTCTAAGTCAGCATCTTTTTGAAGTAAATAAAATAGTATTTCAGCACCACTAACTAAATTACCACCAGCATTTTCTTCTCTAGTAGAATATGGTATACGGAATTCTGTTTCCATTAACCCGATGAATGTTTCTTCATCTATTTCTCCATTTGCATATCTTTGTGCATCACCTTTTTCACCTAATATATATATAAGTTCGCCAGGTTCTGTTTGATATGTTTCTGATGTATATTCCTCTACTGTAGTAATTGTTCCTGTTATCCATGAGCCTTCTGCATTTTCTGGCTCTTCATCTGCTATCTCCTCAGTAGTATTAGAGAGCTCTCTAGGTTCAGTAGAACTCTTGCTACAAGTCACGCTTTGCTCACAAAACCACGTTTTTACATATGTGATTTTCATAGAAGCATATGATGTAGTGGTTGTAGTTGTTACTATGCTTGTATTTTCTCCTGATGAACTTGTTGTATACCATGTATATTTTTCTCCCTCATACCAATATTGATTTTCTGTTTTTGTATTTACAACATAATTATAGGTCTCTGTTTTGACATATGTAGAAGTATTATCTAAGATTGTTATTTCTATTCTACTATCTTTAATTAGGTCCACAACAGCAGATACAAACTCTGGGTTTTGTGATACCATTGTCAAATATAATAAAAATGTCATTTTTGTTGTGTATTGTGATATTTGTGATTTATAGTCCATATATTGAAGTGTTACTGTAGTTTCTGTATTGTCTGTAAAATGATTTTGTAAAAATCGATCAAAAGCATCTGTCCAGCTTCCTGTACCATAATTTACTCTAGTTTGACTTACACTGGCTATTACTAAATTTCCAGAGTCATCCACGCTAAAATATTCATCAGCATTTTCATTCCCTGATTCTGCTAACTCCTGCATTCTCTCATATGATACATATGTCAGCTGTTTTCTACTACTTCCATCTTCGTCTCCATCTCTTACCCTATAAACATATACTGCTCCATAAGTATGTGAATCCGTTGAGTCCAAATAATAAGGGTTTATCGTCTCTGTAACTGCTTCTGCTTCATAAAAAGCTCTAATATATTTTTCAAGTGCTGCTTGTTGCTCTGCTTCTGTTGCACTTTCAGAATAATCTCCTAGAAGATTTAAATCTTTAACACTAACACCTAGGCTTTCAATTGAATCTATTATAGATTGTATTTGAGCATCATCTATGATTATTTCTCCATACATTCCTTCTGAAGTATCAACAGTAAAGAAATTCACTATGGCACTTATTACTCCTTGTATAGCATCTGCTACTGCATTAAATACTCCAAGTATTGCTCCAGCTACTATTAATATTATTATAAATGGCGCAAGTATTTGTATTAAAGTATTCCTAATCATAGTTTTAACAACTTTTTTGTTTTTTACTAGCTTTGCAACATTTTTTGCAGCGCCAAGCACATTTCCTGTTGCTGCATTTTTCGCTAGATCAACACTTTGAACAACTCCTTCTTTCGTGGCTTCTAAGTCTTCATTATTTTTCTTTTCCTTAGATTCCTCCAAATCATTAGCAGCTGCAGCTGCTCCTACTTTTTGTCTATATCTTTCATTTTGTATATTAAGATTAGTATTACTTGTTGATTTTCTTACTACATCATTAGCTGCTCTTGTTTCTCTGCTAGTAGTATTTCCACTTCTACTTGTATTAGATTTTTGGCTACTATTATTTGATCCACTCATAATTTTTCTCCATTTATATTTCTATATTTATACTTGTTGTTTCTGCACTTTCTGAATTTTGTTCATATGCCTCTTTATCTAATATAATACTCTTAAATGACATACTATCAATAGTTCTATATAAATTATACATTTTGTAAAAACTTATTTCTATCGTTCTTTGCGTTCCAGGTGAAAATTCCAATATTACACCTGGTATTTCATTTATTTTTGAGTTGTATTCTACATCATTTGTATCTATCAAGCATATATCATTACTATCTATACCATCACTTATTAAAATAGTTTTATCAGTATTATTCACTATTGTTACAGTATACTTTTCATAATCCCTATGTTGATATCTCTCATTAACAGTTATTGTAATATCTACATTCTCTGCAGTTTGGGATTTATTTATATCTTCTTTATTTATAAAATCATTAATATTTAACTTTATTTCCCCATCATCACTAAGCACTGTAATATAGTCTTCTATGGAATCACCTGTATTTATGTCTCCTGTAGCTAATATATTATTTTCAAAATAAGTGATTCTATAAGTATACATATTAGTTGTATTATACCATAGTTCTGCAGTATAAGTCATATTTGCTGTAAATACAGTATTACAGTAATTTTCTATAAACGAATCTAATGAAGAATATAATTCATCTTTGCAATCTTGTGTGAGTAGATTATATGCGTTTTCATATTGCTGATTATTACAAAATTCTACAAATTGATTAATTATATCAACATTTTCCTCTGTCGTCTCATCTGGTATTTCTTCACCTGTTATTACAGATTCACTTGGTATACTTGTATCTTGAATCACGTAATTTTCTGTTTGATTATTTCCTTGATTTTGTTTCAAAAAATAATTAACAACTTGTATTATTAAAATAACGAAGACTACAATTAAGATAGTTACTATTACACCAATTCTGTTTTGGTTAAAAAATCTAATAAATCTATTCATAATTATAGCCTCCATTTTATATTATATTTATTAATTTGGACTTAAGCCTTTCCTTGACATCAATTGTCTTATCATAGTATCTGCATTTGCACTTGCAGTTCTATCATCCATTCCGCCTTTTTTTAATTCTCTTACAAATCTATCTCTTAAATCATTACGCTTTCCTTCATTTGTTAATTCGTCATATTTAGTTTCCTGTGCCAATTTCGAAATGACAATCGACTGTTTTCTTGCTCTTTCTGCTGCTTCATTGTCCTCCATTCCTGCAGATATCATTTGTTCTTTAAGTTCTTTTTCAAATTTTAAACTCTTATTTATTTCTTTTGTGCTTGTTATTCCTTGTTCATAATAATCCATTCCCGCTTGAGCATATTCGATACTTTCATCAAACGTTGGTTTTTCTCCATATAATTTCTCATATCCTTTATCCATTGCCTCTCTATAAATATCATTTGACATTTGCTCTCTACGTTGTTGATTCAAAGCTGCTTGTTCTTCGCCAAAAGCACTTGTCTCGTAAGCATTTCTAAGGCTATTTCCTGCTGAAGCAACACCTCTTCCTAATACCGGCAATCCAGTTACACCTAAAGCTGCTCCCGCTGCTCCATATTTGAATACATCTTCTAAATCATCTCCTGCTATACCTGCAGCTATTCCAAATCCTGCACCAATTGCTGCTTTTCCCGCAAATTTAGCTGTTCCTACTGCTGCTTTTCCTATTGTTCCAGCCGCTCCTCTTATTGTTCTTGTAATTGGGTTATCTGGAAGTTTATTTAGTGCCTTGCTAGGAAGACTTGGTATTTGTCTTATTGCTCTAGCTCCTTTTGTTAAAGCCCTACCAAATTTCGTTTTTTCCTTTGTCCATTGGATAAGATCTCCATCATATGATCTAAATCTTTCCCATCCACTTTGATTATTTTGTTGAATAGCAGGCTGTTGTTCTGTGTTAGTTGTTCTCGTCGCTGGAGTTGGGGCTGGATTATTAGGCATATTAGGTACAAATAAACCATTCTGCATTCGATATCCAGGTGGTGCTCCTCCCTCTGCGTTTGGTTCATTCCCAGTAGAACCTCCCGCAAGAAGTGGACTTGCATTATTTCCAGCAGTTCTTGTATTATTTCCAGCAGTTCCTCCTAAAATAAGTGAACTTGCACTATTTTCAGCAGTTCCTGTATCATTGTTTGGATTAGTTCCAGGTCCACCCATAGGAGTAGGTTCAATCACAGCTCCATTATATGCATCAGCTGCACTTATACTATTTGAACTAGTCACTGGATTTTTAGTTCTAACTCCTCCTTTTCCACCAGAGCCTCCTCCAGATTTACCAACTTTACCAATTAAGCCTCTTGCACCTTTCATCACTGCTGCTCCACCTAACAAGCTTGCAGCTGAACTCATTCCTGATGCTGTATTTGTTTTATCAAATCCAAACATCTTTCTTAGTAAAGTTTCTGAAGGTCTTATAAATGCTAAGAATAGTATTGCAAATATTGGATTACTTGCAGCTATTTGAGAAGCCCCTCCTAAAAATATTGTATATATTATTAAATGAAATGGTTGTAATAGTGCATTAAACACAAATTCTTTTAACCATATATTAAATGCTTGTGCTTTTCCATCTCCCATTTTATCTATCGGATATGTTATTGCGACAAGTGGAGCCATGAGTGTTAAAAACGCCATTGTTATTGCCCTTTTTACATACATCCATGTAAAGATTCCAGTATATATTACTAAAGCAAAATAGAATAATAAATAAATTAACCTTACACCTAATGTATTATTTTGAACATACATTCTTACTAGACCAGTTAAATTCGATTTAAATGTTACTTCTTCTTCTCCCCCTGAATTCTCTATTCTTATTATAATAGCTGAACTTTCAGAAAGTCCATCTGTTATTATTTCTGTTATTGTTAGTATAAATGACATAATATAGTGTAAGAAAAATACTATACATAATGCTACAAGCCAATCCATTAACATTTGTATATATTTTGCTTTATCTGTAGCAGTACTCGATATTACCATCCTAATACCAACATATAGTAAAACAGATAATAGAGCTATAATTGCTAAATTTCTTAATGCTACATACCAATTAGCAATAGTTGAATGAAGTGCCTGAGTTATAGATTTGCTGTTCATAGCATCATCTTCCCAATCAGTTGGATTAATAAAGTTTATATCTAAAGCAGGAATCTCATTAGCAAATATTGCTTCTGGTGTATATTTTATTATTGGAATTTGATATGTGCCCAAATCGAACCAGCCTTGATCCAAGTCATCTTCATTTATTACAACTGTTGTTAATCCTTCATCTTCCTCAGTTACCTCCATTCCATAAGAACTTGCATCAAAAGCTCCTACATTTACCAAAAAAGTATCAAAAGGATTTGCCAGTGTTAGTGCTGAGCCAACAGCAGTTCCAGCAGTTGATAAAGCTCCTCCTGTTCCATCATACATAAAATACTGTAGTGCTGAAAGTACTGCATCTCCTATTCCTGCAAAAAAATCAATTATAGGCCCTGCTAATACTCCTGCCCATCCTGCTTGCGAATAGTTTGGTATTATAAAGTTAAAGGATAAAATTATTACTATTGCAATTATTATCTTTTGCATTCCTTTTTTACTGGTTAATTTTTTCATTTTTTCCCCCTAATAATTTGCTCTCTTTTTCTTGTCTCTTTGCATTAATTTATTTAAGTTTGTTTCCACAAATTCAAATTCTTTTGCTGTTGGTCTTATTTGTATTATTGCGCTATCTCCCCCAACTTTTAGCAAACCTTCTCCTTTCAAACATGTTACTAAAAATCCTGCTTCTCCTTCGCTTAATTTAAAAACTTCTTTTAAATATTGAATTTCTGATTTATCCTGCGCTAAAAATAGCTTTGTATCTGATGATGTAAGTACTGCTTGTGCCTCTGGTTTTTCATAGAAATCTTGAAATCTTTGTGATATAATTGCTAAAGATACATTTCTTTTTCTAGCACGTCTTGCCATAGTGTTTAAGAATTCTACTGCTTCTGGATATGGAAGAAGCATCCAAGCCTCATCTACTAATACTCTCTTTTTAGCAGCTTTTGTTCTATCTTCACTATTTTTCTTAACATACTTTTCCCAAATCCATTCAAGTAATATTTGTTGTGCAAGTGGTCTTGCAAATTTTTCTTCAAGTTGAGATATATCTATATTTATGAAAAGTGTTCCTTCTAGTAAGTCAAATGTTGATTGTCCATCAAAGTATGCCATCTGTCCGTCATATTCTCTTATATATTGTTTCATAACTTTTAACAAATAACTATAATGGAAATTATAATCTACATTTGTATTATCATCTGCCTTTTTTTGTATTCTTTTATACCAAGAACCAATTGTTGGCATATCTTTTTTCTTTCTTCCTAACATATTTCCACTTATATCATTTCTAGATGCTTCATATAAGCTATTTGGATCACTACTAATTCCACGTGCAGCATATTCTTCTGCTACTGATTCTGCTATAATTTGTTTTGTAAGTTCATTTACTTCGTCACTTCTTGTACTACCTTTTGCCATAGTAAGCAAAGCTTGTGTAACATCCTCTACTTTATTTTCTACATTTAGTACAAGCTTATCTCTACCTGTTATTTCATCTTTTACTACTTCTGTTTCTATGTCAAATATATTTATTACTGTTTTTGAAGTAGGACTAATTACTACATTTATTCCTCCTAAACTTTCTGCCACTATGCTATATTCACCTTCAGCATCTAGTGCTAAACTTTGTACTCCCATTAATACAGCTGATCTTGAAACTAATGTTTTCATAGTTACTGATTTACCAGCTCCAGATTTAGCAAATATAACCATATTGTAATTTGAAAGTGAATTATGAAAATTATCAAAAAGTATTGGTACTCCAGTTTGTTTATTTATTCCAAGTGGGACACCTGTTGAATGTCCAACTTCTGATGTGGTAAACGGAAATACTGTTCCCATTGATCTTCTATCAAATGTATGTGTCTTTTTTATTCTATCTTCTATAAGTGGTAAGTTTGATTTAAAGGCTTCTTCTTGCATTCCCCAAGCACTTTTTATTCCTACTAAAGATTTTGACATCTCTGTTGATAATAGTTTAGTAAATCTATCTAAATCTTCTAAGCTATATGCAAATAGTGTAGAGATTATTGAAGCTTCATATAATTTGTTATATCCTGCTGCTATTTCATCTCTTAGTTCCTCTGCTTCTAATCTTTTTTGTCCTAAATCGCTTTCTCTATTGATATTGCCTCTATCTGCTGCAACTATTCTCTCTGTTTCTAGTTCGTTTATTACTCTATTTAATTCGTTTTGTGATCTTGATTCAGGAATTGGATTTATGTATATAGACGTGTTTATATCTCCAAACAAGTACATATCTCTAAACAATTCTGGGAAAGTACACATTCTTGGTAAGGTAGATACAAAGAAACTTCTTGCATATCTTGTCACATTAGAAATTATCTCTAAGTGATCTATATTAGTTGCGTCTATTCCAGATGGTGCAATTAATTCTTTTATTGTTTTTCGTTTTAGTATTTTAAATTCATCTGGTTTTGTATAATCATTAAGCTGTCTTTGTTTTTGTTGTTCTCTTTCTTTTTGTTTTTTCTTTAACATCTGCTTCTGTACCTCCTTCATCTATTTTTTCTTCCTTCTTTTGTTTTCTGTCTGCTCGTACTCTTACTATAGCATCATTTGCAATATCGTTTCCTACAATTGTTCTATTTTGTTCTATAATTAATTCAGCCATTTGTGAAATTAAATTATCCATACTGTTTTCTTTTCTTCTTAATGCTCTTTCTTTAGCTGATTGAGCTTCAATTACTTTCTCGTTTGCTTTATTAAATGCTTGTTCTTCAATTCTTCTATCTAGTTCTCTCATCTTCTTGTCTAAAACATCTGGTGCAGTAGAATATAACTCGTCATATCCTGCTTTTAGGGCCTTATCTATGCCAAATGTTTCTTGTTCGTCTCTGTTATATGCAACATATAATAAATCTACCAAATCATTTGATGTTAATATTCTTCCATTAACATCACAAGCAGCTAAAGTTCTTATAATTGATTGACATCTTGTATATAATTCTGAAAATGCTAAATTCTTTATTTCTTCTTTGTCAAAATCATTTTGTCCTAATTCTTCTGGATAATATGGAACAACTATATAATATTTTTGATTTAGTACATTTTTATTTAAACTCATTTTTTCTGTATCGTAAATAATATCTTTACCATATTCATTTAAATTTCTTTGTTTTGTAAGTTCATAATATGCACTATCAAGTTGTTCTTTAGTATAATTTCCCGAACTCTGCATCTCTTTATATCTTGCTTCTTGCCTATTAAAGTTATCTTCTATTTCTTTCACTTTGTCTTTATATGTTTGCAAACTTGATTCAAGATTTAAAGTTCTTGTTTGAACATATATTTGTATTGGATGTCTAATCGTATTTAGAAATTGTATAAATCCCTCTTCTACTGAATTTTTTTCTACTTCTGACATCAAATCATAATTTATTCCTTGACATTCGACTATCATTATGTATTTATTCCCATTTTTTTGCACAATCATATTATCTTCTACTGTGTCAAATTCCATAAAATTCATAACTGACTCTACCGCAAATGTTTTTGATTTTTTATTTTCAGTATTATCATTTTCTGAATTATTCTCTGGTTTAGGATTTTTAGAGCTTTTGTTTCTTGATGTGAAATATACTATCGCTAAAGCTGCAATTAAAATTACTATTATTACAATTATTACTGTTAATATTGACGCTAATGTTCCCGATCCTATACTATCTAACATCTTTATCTTCCTCCTCTTTATATATATATATCTTTTTTCCTTTTGTCTTAAACTTGATTGCTCTTTTTATGATATCATCTACATTTTCTCCTCCTGTTTTTCTCGTGAAATTGAATTTTTCTAGATCAGGCATTTTTAATGTGCCTATAATAAATCCAATTAATGCAAAACATGCTGTAATGATAATACCTACCATATTTAAGTTAAAGGCTGAAAGTATAAAGTAAAATAATAATCCTACAGCTCCTCCAACTACGGTATATATCATACTCTTACCAGTAAAAATAAACAATATTCTGCCTTCTCCTTTTACATTTCTTGGTAAGTTATATGTCCCCATATTTACTTCCTCCTTAGTTATAAATCTATACAATTTATATTATATCAGATAATTTGATAAAAAAAAACAAAAAACAAAAAAAAGTGCATTTAAAATGCACTTTTAATATAATTGTAATATTCTTGTAATATAAATGTAATATTGTTTGCTCTGATATTATGATGCTGTTATGTTTTCTGTTATTGTTATTACAGCTTTTGCTATAGCTGCTGCACCAAATATTAATACTGCACCAACTAGGTATGGCAGCATAGTTTTCTTGTATTCCGCTTTTTCTGATGCACTTCCCATCATGTATTTAATACCTAATACTAATAATATAATTACTGCTACTATAATTCCTATTGTGGTAATAATATCAACTATATATCCACCAACAGTTTGAATACCACTAGTATCTTGTGCCTCTTGAGAAAATAAATTTTCAATTATTGCAGTTGAATCTGCCATAACCATTGTTCCCATTGCAGTTACAAATACTACTGCCATTAATACTATACTTAATATTTTCATTGCTTTAACCATTTTTATTCCTCCTTCTTATTTTATATATATTAGATATCCCTTTTTTGAGATAATTTTAAAATCTTATTAATTACGCTGCTTGACTTAAAATATTTACCACTATTTTCCATATTCCAAATGCTCCAAAAATCACTATACATCCTGCTATATAAGGAATTAACATTTTCTTTACTTCTACTTTTTCTGATATACTTCCTGTTATAAATTTTAATCCAATAAATAATCCAACAATAATTGCAATTATTGTTGCTACTACAAGTATAGCATTATATAATGAATTTGACATATTTTGTAAAGTTTCATCACTTATTGCAGGTGACTCATCTTCAACTCCAGCATCAATAAATCCTTGTGCTCCTTCAACAGCATTCGATAAAGATGAAGCATATATAATATTATTATTTAACACAAGAATACATAACATAATAAGTATAAATGTTATGATTTTGCTAAGTTTTCTCTTTTTCATACTATATATTCCTTCTTTCTCTTTATTTTTATGAATTTAGAGTGCTTGAAAAGTTAATAATTATTGGTATAAACTGTGACAGTGCAAAGAATATAAGAATTCCTATTAAGAATGGTATCATGCTTTTCTGATAATCTGCTTTTTCTTGTATACTTCCTGTCATATATTTCATACCCAAAACTATAAGTGAAATTACTGTTACTATAATTCCTATTACTCTAATAATACTTATTAAAGTTGCCCCTATGTTTGTTATTTTCTCAGCTCCATTAAAAGCATTTTCTATGTTTCCGGGATTAAAATCATCTGGATTTATAACTGCTGCTAATTTTATTTCATCATAAGCATAAACTCTAATTGGAAGTCCTATTAATATTAACATTAAAACAACAATTAATATCTTTTTTAATGTTTTAACTTCTTTCACTATTTCACCCCATTTATTTCATTATAAAGGATTTTTTTTGTTTTTGCAATATTATAATAACATATTTTGTATGTTTTTGTAACTTTGTAATACAAAAATAATGTTTTTGTAATATTTTTGTAACATTAAATATAGCATATATTTTGTCATATTGCATTAATTATATCATTTTTCAAGTTTTTTGGCAAATTTGACTACAAGGTACTATTTATGTCCATTTTTCCCAAATTATTTAACTCATATTATAAAGTAACTTCCATTTTTAGAGCACGCATAGAGGCAGGTTTTTAAAACCTGCCTCTTACTATATTTATTTTATACTTTTTTCTTTATTTTAGTTTTTACTTTCTTTTTCCTCCTTAGGTCTAATTCTGTTTTATAATATTCTGCAATTAATTGATCTAATTGGACACTTAACTTATATGTTATTTCATAATCTTGTCCATTGATTATACTATTATTTAATTCTTCTCTTAATTTACAAATTTCATCATTTAACATAAACCCACTCTCCTTTTTTCGTACTTTTTCCTTTGTATATTTTTAAAATACCATAATCTTACAAATTAGTCAACGTTTTTTTGTTGATTTCAAGCAGTTTATGCCAAATTTCGTCCGTCTTTTTTCGACATTTTTCTACAGAATATCAAATTTATTTACATTTTACCACAGAGATTATCATATTTTCTTTTTTAAAGACATTTTTCAAAATCTCTTCAGTGTATTCTTTTGTTACTGTATTATATTCTTCAATATAGTCAAAACTATTTATTTCTTTCACTTTATCTGAGAGAAACATCCTTGCTATATCACCTACATTATTATATTCTACAACATAGTCTCCATATACTTTTTTCCTTATTCTATCAAAATGCTCATTATCTAATCCATTTTCCTTATATTTTTGAACAACTTTTTCTACTTTTTCTTTTATTTTCTCTGGATTTTTGGACTGTCCAGAAATTAAAATATGGGCATATTCATCACTAAACTCATAATCCAAATCCGGTTGTGATAATAGGTCTCCTTCTTCATATAACTCTTTATATGTGTCAGAACTTTTTCCAATTATCATATTTAATATAATTTCTATTGCTATATGTTTTTTTACAATTTCTTTTTTGTCTTCCATTCCTTCAATGTCTTTATATCCTATCATAAATAATGGTGTACTTACTTCCATTTCTAGTTCATTGTACTCTTTGTTTATCTTTTTTTCTTTTTCTGGATATATTCTTTTTATCTCTCCTTGTTTTTCTTTTTCTACTAATCTTTTCTTAATTTCTTCTAACAATTCTTCTGGATTAAAATCTCCACATACAACCATTATCATATTTGATGGATTATAAAAAGTATTGTAGCATTTATATAGTACATCAGGTGTAATCTTACTTATTGACTCTACACTTCCGGCTATATCTAATTTAATTGGATTTTCTTTATACATGCAGTCCATTGCATTCATGTATAATCTCCAACCAGGTTCATCATCATACATCTTTATTTCTTGAGCAATTATTCCCTTTTCTTTCTCTACATTTTCATCTGTAAAATAAGGGTGTTGCACATAATCCATAAGTTCATCCAAACCTTTGTAGAAATTATTTGTACACTCAAACAAATATGCTGTATGATCATTTGTTGTATATGCATTTGCTTCTAATCCCAATGCCATTAGAGTATCTAAACTATTTGTTCCATCTGCTTGTTCAAACATTTTATGTTCTAAAAAGTGTGCTACTCCATCTGGTATAAATACTTCTTCTCCTGTTTTAGGCATTATAAATCTATTATCTATTGATCCAAAATGAATACCCCAAATTATATATTTTTTATCTAAGTTAGGTTTTGGTATTATTATAACAGTCATACCATTATCTAATTTTTCTATATACTCTTTTTCTTTTATTTTAGAGCTTTCAATTATCTTCATTTTCTTACTCCTCTCTTAAATTATATAATTTATATTTATACTTCTTATCAGTCTCACGTCGTAGTTCATACATCTCGACAGTATCACGTGTCACATATATTTTTTCTTGGTAGCATCACGTGTTAGATATATTTTTTGTTCGAATACATGGAGAACACAAAATATATCTAACAGCAAGATGTACGGATTTTAAGCTACTATATGTGACAGCCTTGATAGAGACACCACTATATATACCAACAAGATGGCGCGGACTTTAAAAATTAATTCCTTAGAAAGTAAACCGTATCAACAAAAATATTGCTAGCAAGTTCTTTGATTTCTTCTATAGAAACATTATTAATTTTCTCTATATACTCATCTAATGATATAAAATTATCTGATAGTTCCTGCCCATAATAATATGTCATCTCTGTATCTTGTTCAGAGTTAATTCCTCTTATTGACTCTGTTATTAGTTCTTTGGAATTTCTTATATCTTCTTGGGAAAAATTTCCTTCCTCTATATCTGTTAACTGCTCTTTTATCGTTTCTAAAGCTTTTTCAAAGTTTGCTATTTCTATTCCGCATCTTATAAATATTACATTTTTTTGTCTCCTATACGTTGATCCTGCAGTGTATGCTAAACTTTCCCTTTCTCTTACATTTTGGAATAATTTTGAATTTGCTCCTCCACCAAGTATAGCATTATATACAGATGCTATAAATTTGCAATTTTCTTTTTTACAATTTATATCTAACCCTATAACTAAATTGCCCTGTCCCACTTGCATATGTTCCTCTACAGTTGTTGTTTCTTTTTTATTTCTCAGATTTGCACTTTCACTGTTTATAATATATTTCGCTTCTCTCTCATTTAATTTATTTATTTCTTTATTGTCTTCTATTATTCTATTTACTTTGACACTTTCTATTGTTCCAGATACAAATATATCTATTTTGCACTCATTAATTAGCCTTTTATAATACTCATACAAGTTTTGTGGCGTTATGCTTTCTAAATCTTCCACATACCCATATTTATATAGCCCATATGGTTCATTTTTAAACATTTCCTCTATACATCTTTCAAATGCATACGCTCTTTTATCATCTATTTTTGATTCTATTATTTGTTTTAAATTGTTTTTTTCAGATTTTACATATTCTTTCTTAAACCCATTTTCTTCTATTAATGGATTAAAAACAATGTCAAGTATAATATCTATACATTTTTTTGTTAATTCTTCTTTCTCTGGTGTAAAATCCTCGCTTATTGCTTCTAAGTAAAATTTCATTATATGGTTATCACCAGTTTTTTCAACACCACAATCAAAACTTGCACCATACATTTCTTCTAATTTTTTGCTAATTAAATTTTGTGATTGTATATTTTGAGTTCCTCTTCTTAATATTGCTGTTATTAACGCATTTTTAGTAACATTTTCCCTTTCTAATGGAAATGCTAAAAAAACAGCATATAAATTTGTTTTGAATTTATTTGTTTCAATATTGTGGATTGTAATTCCTTTTTTTAATTCTTTTTTACTATAATTCATCTTTCTCTCCTTTAACAATTATTTAATTAAGAGTAGCTATAGACACTTGTAATTTATGGTATTTCACATTTGTAAATCTATTTTTCTTATTAACAAGCCAAAATTTTCTTTAGCTATAGTATTTGCAAATCAAAACGTTGCAAAAGTTAAAGCCACTTTTCCTCATCGCTTTTCTTATTATATAATAATCATTGCAAATTATACAAGAAAATTATTAAAATTTCAAAACTCGCACTTACACATGTCACATATGTTCATACATCTCGTCAGTATCACGTGGTAGACATATTTTTTCTTGCTGTCAAATATGTAGTTTTAAATCCGCACTATCTTGCTGCCAGATACATTTGATTTTCTCTAAGTTTTCGAAGAAAAAATATAGGAGAAACCTATGTTTCCCCTATACTTAAATTTATAATGTGTGCCCCATATTCCATTTCTGGAATGATGGAACCGTCCCCTTGTTTCTAAAATTTTCTTTTTCTAGCTGCCTCTGATTTCTTTTTTCTTTTTACGCTTGGCTTTTCATAGTGTTCTCTTTTTCTTACCTCTTGCAAAACTCCATTTCTTGCACATTGTCTTTTAAACCTTTTTAAGGCATCCTCTATATTTCCATTATTAACTTTAACCTCTGACATTTTATTCCCCTCCTTCCAGTATTACACCGTTAAGTGTTCAGTGCGGGATTTCATCTTGTTCTATTATTGTGAACAAGTAATATTATAACGTATCTGTCCGAGATTTGTCAATACTTGAAAATAAGGTTTTTAATCTACTCTTAGTATTTGCCCAACATAAATTAAATCTGAGTTTCGTATATCATTTAATTGTACAAGTTTTGCTACAGTCGTATTATATTCTCTTGCTATTTGCGATAATGTATTTCCTCTTTTTACAGTATAACTTATAGCATCTTGAGCTGTGTTATTGCGGTTTATAGAAATAGTAATTATTTCACCAGCATATATTAGATTTGGATTTGAAATATTATTTATCTGTGCTAGATGTGATACTGTAGTATTAAATTCTTGTGCTATTTCTGATAAAGTATCTCCCCTTTCTATTTTATAAAGAATTCTATCTTCTTTAGTACTTTTGGGATCTTCTACTTCTGGTATTTCTTCTGTATTACTCAAAAAAATCCCATCTGTATATCTGTCTAAATCGACATCATCACTTATTCCCTCAATTCTTCCTTCAGAGCTATATTGATATCCTACCCAACTATCCCATTTTCCATTGTCTTGAGGTTCTTCTACACCATATTGTGCAACCCATAGCGGATATTCTGCAACTCGCTCAGAAAACACATATGTGGCATCATATGTGTTGCTATATACTACCGCTTCTTTTCCAGATAATCTTTCTACTTCTTCTAGGAAAGCTAGAGCTATTTCATTTATTTCTGAGTTTGTTAAACTTCCAAATGATTCAAAATCCATTGCTAATTTGCAGTCTAATTGTTTATTAGATATTATTGATACGAAAAATTGTGCCTGGGTTCTAGCGTCTTCTACTGTTCTTGCTGTCACATAATGATATGCCCCTACTTTTAGTCCATTTGCTTTTGCTTGTTCATAGTTTCTTTCAAAGTCTGGATCTTGATAACTAAATCCCTGTCCTGCTCTTATATATACTACTTCTATCCCAGCTTCTTTTACTTTTTCAAAATCAATGTCCCCTTGCCATTGACTAACATCTATTCCTTGATAAATCTCTAAGCTAGATGGTGATAACGCAAATGTTGGTAGTGTAATAAATACTAGTATAATCAAAAACAAAGTCATTACAATTATTTTTTTATACATAAAAAAACTCCTTCCATATTTTCTGCCATTTAGGTGGGTCCCTTTGGCATAACATTTTTTCTACTAATAATTGAATTATCTTTATAGTTGTATTATAATATTATATGATTATTATTAAGAGGGGGTGTAGTTATGGATAAAATTGCAATTATATCTGATGTTCATGGAAATATTACTGCTCTTAGGACTGTTATAGAAGATATAGAAAGCAGAAACATAAGTAAAATTTACTGCTTAGGCGATAGTGTTTTAAAAAGCTGTAATTCAGATTTGGTTATAGATTTACTTAGAGAAAAATGTGATGTGATTTTAAAAGGAAACTGTGATGAGGCTGTAACTAGACCCGGTATTCCTAAAGGAAAATTTTGGACAAGGGACTTAATAGGCGAGGATAGAGCAGCTTATATATAATTTACCTATATCTTACGATTTTTATATGAGTCGGATATTTAATAAGATTGTTTCACGCTTCTCCTTTTGGACTAGATTATGTTTTTAATCCAATGTTTTCAAACCAGAATACTATTTATTCTGCAACAGAGATTCATAATGCTATGGACTTGTTTGAAAATACTGCTTTTATTGGCAAAACAGAATCTGATCCTGTACCTGATATTGTTGGTTATGGCCACATTCATACTCCTAATATAGTAAGAATTCGTAATAAAACTATTTTTAATCCTGGAAGTGTTGGAATGCCTATTGAAATGCTAAATGATAATTTTTATGATAAAACTAATAAATTTTCTACTGTTGCTTCATATATTATATTAGAGGGCTTCCTCGATTCAAAAGAATTGTCTACTATAAATTTTAATTTGGTAAGATTGCCTTATGATATAGAAAAAGAAATTGAACTTTTAAAAAATTCGAGCTTGCCTAGTAAGGATAAGTTGATATTAGAGCTTAGAAGTGCAACTAATTATTCTATTATGAATTTTAAGTAAAACTTATTGTATATGAGCAAAGACATTTGGCACAAATTTCATATGCAAGAACTAAAGAGTAAAACTTTTACTACATGCACGAGCACAGCAATAAGATTTTCTTTTTTCATACCAAATAATTGAATGGAGGTTTTTATTTTGGATGATAAACTGAATACTGTAAAAAGTATACTAAAAAAGTATAATCAAGAACATCTATTGCAATTTTATAGTGAGCTTACAGATTCGCAAAAATCTAGTTTGTTGAATCAGATTTTGAATATAGATTTTGATGAAATTATGTATTTATATGAAAAATCCAAAACAGATATATATGATTCTACAGAAGAAGTGGAACCTTTAGCCTACGTTGATAAATTAGCCTTGTCTGATGAAGATTTGAATGAACTTAAGGATATT
Organism: uncultured Clostridium sp.; assembly: GCA_964587175.1. Lineage (GTDB taxonomy): Bacteria > Bacillota > Clostridia > TANB77 > CAG-508 > CALXVA01. Next base: position 20,977 of record CAZPKK010000005.1, on the reverse strand, counting down.
GGTCTTAATGCTATAAAGTCTGGAAAAGTTGGTGTTATAACATTAGCCGGAGGACAGGGATCTCGTCTTGGTTTTAATGGTCCTAAAGGCACTTTTGTTTTAGAGACGAATCCCAAGAAATCTTTATTTGAAATTTTATGTGATTATATTAAAAATATGGCCGAAAAATATAATGTGGATATTGCCTGGTACATAATGACGAGTACAAGTAATTATTTTGATACAGTAAATTTTTTTGAGCAAAAAAATTTCTTTGACTATGATAGAAACAATATATCTTTTTTTACTCAAGGTAATTTGCCTATTATTGATGTGGATGGTAATCTTCTTCTTTCAGAAATATATAAAGTTAATCTTGCTTCAAATGGAAACGGAAATCTTTTCTTTGCTTTAAAGCAAGCTAAGCTTATTAAAGACATGGAACGCCGAAACTTACAGTGGCTTTTTGTAAGTGGGGTAGATAATGTACTACTAGATCCTTTAGACCCTGTTTTTATTGGATACACTATAAAGTCAAAATATGAAGTAGGTTCCAAAACCTTATTTAAGGAGAACCCTAATGATTTATCTTGGGTTTTCGCTAGAAAGGATGATAAGCCTACAATTGTTGATTGTGAAAATTTTACTGAACAACTTTCAGAAATTACAGATAATAACGGAAATTATTTATATAGAGAAACAAATATGTTAGCTCACTTATTTAGCTTGGATTCTATTAAAAAAATGTCCACTATTAAATTACCTTATCATAGAGCTTTTAGGAAAAATGCATTTGTAAATTACGAGGGTATGAAACAAATTCCAGATGGTCCAAATGTATATAAGTTTGAGCAATTTGTATTTGATGCTTTTCCACATTTTGATGATATTGCACTACTTAGAGTAAATAAAGAATTAGAATTTTCACCAATAAAATCTTTTAATGGGACATATAACCCTGAACTTGCTGCACAGCGATATGAGAAATTAATTTTAAAGAATTAGTAGTAATTATTTTGTCGTATTACAATTAGGATGTTTTTCGACAATTTTTGACATATTTTTTAGTAAGTTTTACAATTTTTGTAAAACTTATTGTTTTTTTATTCTTCTTCCTTTATAATTGTTTTATTCTTTAAGAGATTTTTCGACTTTAATTTTGATATGATCATATCACTTTTTTCATAAATTATTTTAGTTCAATAAAGATTTTTTTCGGTTAATTTTTTTCTTTTGTTTTGGGCTAATTATATCTATTATAATTACTTTTTATCTTATTTTATAATAGATTTAAAGGTATACTTTTTGCTTTGATGTAGAAGATGCATATTCTACATCTATTAATATTGAACTCCTACTAATTCATATGCATAGTTTTCATAGTTTGGCATATATTGTTTCAACATATCATAAAATTTCTTACTTGTTTTGTTTATTTTTAGTTTACAAAATTCATAAAATATAACATATTCTATTATTTCTTTTCTATATTTTATTATTTCTGGATTTATTATAAGTTTGTTTGCCAAACATTTTCCCAATCTTTTATCTAGCCTCATAATTTTATAGTCTTCTGGTGCAAATTTAAGTGTTGTTCTTACTTTTTCCATGATTATTTCTATTTCTTTATTAGCTATTGCATCATACATTTTTTGAAGTAACATTTCTACAATTATGTTGTTTTGAATTTTTCTGTATTTAGTAGGCAGGCTAATTTCTATATTCTTTTCTTTTATGTTTAGTTTTGGATTTTTTATTCTTTTATAGATTAGTTTTAATTCATAATTAACTCCAAAAATTTTTACTGAGTTAAATGTGTTATCTTTCTTCATGATTAACTACCTCCTACTTTGTATTTTTTATGTTTTTAGTTTTTCTGAACTTTTGTTTGTTTTATTTTATGCTCTATTTTTTATCTTGTCAATACTTTTTCAAAAATTTGTTCGCTTTTTTTGTTTGCTTAGATTAGCATAGCTTTTAGCAAATAAATTATTTAAAAGATAAGCTTACTTTTACTTGATATATACTTTTAGAGTAGAGAAAAAAAGTAATATTGACAGAATTTTTTTTAATAGCTATAATTGAAATACTAATTTATAAAAGAGAAAAAGTTGTATATTAATGGAGGTGGTTTTTTGAAAAATTCTTTTAAAAATGTATGTGCAAATGAAAATAATCCTAAATGGAATAATATTATATCTAGGGACACTCCACTATATTCTCGTAACAATGACATTCGTTCTGAATTTGAAAGAGATTTTACAAGAATAGTGCATAGTAATGCTTATAGAAGATTAAAGCATAAAACTCAAGTTTTTTACTCTCCTCAAAATGACCATATTTGTACTAGAATAGAACATGTTAACCATGTTGAATCTATAAGCTACACTATTGCTCACTATCTTGGACTTAATGAAGAGCTTACAAAAGCTATTGCTGTTGGTCATGATTTAGGTCATAGCCCATTTGGGCATAAAGGAGAAAAGATCTTAAATGAAATTTGCAAATCCGATTTAGGTTCTTCTTTTTGGCATGAAAAAAATGGTTTGTTTTTTGTAGATAATATAGAATTATTAGAAGATAATGAGGGTTACAAGCAAAACCTAGATTTAACTTATGGTGTAAGAGATGGCATAATATCTCATTGTGGTGAGATTGATGAAAATATATTAAAACCTAGAAACGAGTTTATAGATTTAAAATCATATATTTATCCCAATCAATTTGCACCATACACTTGGGAGGGTTGTGTTGTAAAAATTGCTGATAAGATTTCTTATATTGGAAGAGATATTGGGGATGCTGTAACTCTTGGTATACTTGATGAACATTTAGATAAACCATATGATTTACTAGGCCATACAAATGGAACTATTAATAATACTGTGATTATTAATAATTTAATTTATGATTTATGCAATAATTCTTCACCTGAAATTGGTTTATGCTTTTCAGATAATGCTTTAGATTTAATGAATAAAACCAAAAAATTTAACTATGAATATATTTATGGTTCAAAGATTCTAGAGCCTTCTGATGAGTATTTTGTTGTTGTTATAAATAGAATCTATAACACTTTAAAAGATGCTTATGATTCTGAAAACACTTTTAATAATCTAGATAAATTAATTAAATTTTATCCAAATTTAATTAAAGGTTTTGTAGATTGGTTTGATAATTTTTCTGTAGTTAGAGACAGAAAAGATTTAAAGAATAAGGTTCTATTTGATATAAATAAGTCTGATGATTACTATTTTGCCATTGTTTTATATATAGCTGGTATGACAGACAAATTTGCTATTGATACTTATAATGAAATAATTGGATTTTAACAGTTTCGCTCTGTGGACAAATACTTTTTACTTGTCCACAGAGCGATATTTATTAGAATATAATCTTCAATAGTAAGTTATTGTTGTATAATATACTTCCTACATATGAATTTTCAATTGCACTTGATAGAGTTCCATTTACCATTGGTGATACAAATGATATTATTGCAAGTAATAAATATATGATTATTAATCCTTCTAGTATTCCATATACTACACCTCCAATTTTATCAAATTGTTTTATTACTGGTAATTTTGCAATTAAAGATGTTATGAATTTTAAGAATATTAGCAATATTTTAGCTATAATAAACAATACAATCCATGTTCCTGCTCTTACAATAGTTACAGAAACTTCTCTTGCAGTGCTATCTGCTATTGCTTCTTTTGCACTATCCGAAGCAGCTTCCACTTGTTTTGCTATGTAATCAGTAATTGCTTCTGGCATGGTATTGTCTTCTGCATCATCTTCACCTACTATCATTTCCCTTACTGTTTGTTCTATGTTTTCAGCTATTTGTGTATTATTTATGATGAAGTTTGAAACTGGTATAAATAGAACAAAAGCTATTATAAGCGATAGTACAAATGATATTATTTTTATTATTGCTCCTGTTAGTCCTCTTACGTAGCCAATTATTATGCATAAAAGTAATATTGCTAAAATCACTAAGTCTACTATTATACTCATTTTTTACACCCCCTTTATAAGTTTATTATTTCTACCCTGTCACTGTATACAATTCCTGCAATTCCGTTTCCTATTACAATACTTTGTGCTTCCTGTGTAGAGCTATAACTTTTTACTAGCCAAGCGCTTGTATTTATAAATTCTACTTCTTGTCCCAAATTTACTGCAATTATATTATTATAACTGTAAATATATTTAGAGGCTCCTTCTACTGTATAGACATTAGTATTATCATTGTTTACATTTCTAATTTCTAGCACTGTATTTGTGTTAAATAACCCTTCACTTTCCTCGATTGCTCTATATACATAACCATCTAAATTAATATTAGCAAAATTAATATTTTTATTATCTTCTCTAAAAGATAGCAATGTACTGTTATTTCCATCTTGCAACACTGTTATTTCGTCATCAAACATACATATGATTTTATCATTTCCACTATATTCAATATTAATAATTAGTTTATTACTATCAGCTGTGTATGTATAAATTCCAGTTGAAGATGGATTTTCTATTGGTATTATTTTTATGTAAGATTGTATAGCTGTACCTGATGTATTTACTTCTGCAAAAGCTAAATATTTATTGTCATTTGAAATAGCAGTATCAACCACTGAAGTAGTTGCTTGATATGTTTTAAATAATTCATTTCCATTTTTGTCAAAAGTTGTTATTACAGATTTGTATGTAGTACCTGTTAATATTACGCTTACATATCCATCATTATTTACATTTATTTTTGAAATATTTCCATCAATGTTTTTTGTCCATAGTATTTGTGTGTCTGATATCAAATATAATTCTGTCCCGTTTTGTTCGCTTATCGCAATGTATTTGTTATTCACACTGTATACTGGGCTGTTTATTTGTAATTCTATTTCATTTACTAAATTTCCTGATGAATTATATTGCATAAGTTTATTTTCAGCCAAGATGCAAATATATTTGTTATACGCAAACACATTTGTGTCAGAGGTATAATCTAAATCTATAGTATCTAATTTTTCCTGAGTTACGTTTTTTCTAAATAGATATTGATCTAAGAATTTTCTGGCATCTCTACTTGAATAATAAATTAACATTGTGATACCTACAACTACTAAGGCAACTAATATAAATATTACTATTGCCATTTTTCTTTTATTGATTTTTTTATTTGTTTTTTTCCCTTTTTTTAAGTTTATTACGTCTTTCAAGACTTTCCTCCTGTTTTATTAATTGTATGCTATATTCCTTTGTGATTTATTATATCTCCTAATTATTTATACCAGTTTTCGTTATTTTTTTCAATAGGTTTTCTTATATTATTTATCTAATAGCAAATTCCTTATTAGTTAAATAAATAAACTGCACTAGACCTAGTAGACCAAAGACTGGATATGTCAAATTTACTAAATTTGAAAAACTGAAGTTAGAAATTAAAATTGCAGATATGCACATTGCCATTGCCCAAAATCTATATGTTTTTTTAGTTTTAGTACAGTTCTCCAAAAACCCATATCCTGCTGAAATCATAGTAGAATATATTGCAAAAACTATTACTATTCCATATGCATATTTGAAGATATCTCCATATCTGCTTGCTATATATACAATTGGAATTTCCATATTGCTTATGTTCTCATAATTAAAAATAAGTAAATATATTATAATTGACAATATAAAAAAGAGAATCGATGTTATTACACTTATCTTTTTTTCATTATTTTTTGAATAGTCTTTTAAACTTATTAGTATTGGTATTAGTAATATACTGTTGTAACTTGCATATTCTATGCTTCTAATAATCCAGTTGGTAGAAAAATTTATGCTACTTAATTCTAACTTACTTGCTGTTTTTATGATATCTGCTTTTACTCCTATAATTACTATAGTAATAATTAATATTGGAATAATTATGCTATTTATTTTTGCTATTCCATCTATATTTTTCATAAATGTAAAATAGCATATAATTAAAATTATTATAGTAGTTAATATATTTGGTATATTAAATTCTTGTTTAAAATATGCCGAGAACCCAGAAACCATTATATAAAAAGACATTAGAAGAAATATGTTTATTATAATATTAATTATATATTTTAATATTTTGTGTTTATTTTTTCTTTCTATTAATTCATTATATGTATTTATGTTATATTTATTTGATATTTTTAATGTTTTATATATTATAACTCCTGTTATTGTAGATGATAGAACAATCCCAATTAAACCATTCTCTTTATACACGTTGAAAAAGATATATATTTCTTGTCCTGAAGCGAATCCCGCTCCAATAAGTGTACCAATAATCACTGTTATTGCTTTTATACTATTTTTCAAATAAAAAACCTCCTCATAAAACTTATGAGAAGTTTTTTTATTTTATTACTAAAAGCCTTTTAATTACTAAAAGAGCGGAGACATGATTAATCATGTCTCCGCTCTTTTAGTATATTAAATATTATTTCTTTCTTCTTCTTATTTGCCATACGATAATTCCTATTATTATAATTACTACTGGAATAGTAAATATTATTGTAAGAATTATTGTGTTTTGTTGATCTGTAACTGTATATGTGCTTTCTTCATAATCTTTTCTTATTGTAATCATATTTTCTCTATCTGTTAAATATGCAATAGAATTCATTGCTAAATCTTCATTGTTGTAGAAGTCTAATGCATATGAATAATATTGTGAATTAATTGCTATTTGCATATTTGTTATAAATATGTTATTAGAATATACAATTAATTCTGAAGTAGTCTCATCATCAATAGTTTTTGTTAATAATGCTCCAACTGTAGCTTCTTCTGCATCTTCATCATCATCCGTTTTTGAATATGTGCTTATTGAATAATCTGTTCTATAGAAAGAGTTCTCTCCTGTTGTTGCTAATGTTTCTACTTCTACTCCCAGCTCTTCTAATTCGTCACTATCTGCTATATTTATTCTACCAGCTGTCATGAAACATGCACTCATAGTCATATTAGTTCCAGAAGTCACGCTTGAATACGGACTTACTGTTACAAGTATGGCTGATGGTGTACCATATAACATTCTATCAGAATCTTGCTCTAACATTACTCCTTCTGAAATGCTGATTCCATACTCATCTAAAACTTCTTGGAAATTAGGCATTTCTCTTCCTGTTGAATTTGGATCTGAGAATATAATTATATTTCCTCCAGTTTGTATGTAGTCTAATATTGCATCTCTTTCTGCTTCTGTTATATCTTCTGCAAGTGTAGTTATCATTAAAACCGAACAATCTTCTGGAACAGAACCTGTGGTCAATAAATCCAACTCTTCAAACTCATAAGCTTCGTCTTCTAAATCTGCACTAAAATAATATAGGTAATCAGTTGAATATTTATTGTGTCCGGTCAAGTTATATATTACTGGCTTTTCATCTGTAGTTACATCTATTATTGCATTTGTTAATGCCTCTTCTGTTATATCTTTATATTCATATGTTGTATAATCAATTGTGTATAAATCATATGATGATAGCATTTTATATTTATCTTCACTTCTAACAATTATTACATAACTATCTGCTGTGATACCATATTCATCTGTTAAATCTGTTCTTGCTGTTACATCTTCAATTACCTCAACTGTTATTCTATCATTCTCACTATTATATTTTTGTGCAAAATCTTCGTAGCTAGACATGTTTATTAATATGATTTCAACATCCTCATCTATTGAATCAGCTATTTGCTTTGACATATCTGATAAGCTATATAGTTTATCTTTAGTCACATCAAAATTGGCTAAATTTAGCTCTTCTACTACAAGATTTATTCCTATACATACTGCGACTATAATTACTATTAGTAGCACTGTTAAAGAAGTTTGTCTTAGCCATTTTCCTTTTCTTTCTTTATATGGCTTCTCTTTTTTAGCAACTAATTCTTTTGATGTTTGATTTTCTTGCTTTTTTGATGTTTTCTTAGCTTCTTTTTCTTTTTTAGTCTCGTTTTCTCTATTTTCTTTCACTTACTTCACCCCTCTCCTACTTTACAACTTTTCTTCTTTTTATTAAGATTATTGTAATCAATATACACATTATAGTTATTGATAATAGACTTACTATATCTGATACAGATATTAATCCATAAGGAAAGTTTAGGAATTTATCTATTAAATCTATACTTGAAAAAATACTGCTTACATCAACTAAAAACCAAGGAGCAACTAGTACTACTATCGTTATAATTGCTGCTATTATTTGGTTCTCTGTTATACTAGACGCCAGCATTCCTATCGAAATTGCTGCCATCGCAACTAACAAAAATCCTACCATTGTTGCAATTAAAGTTGGTATATTTACACTTCCAAAAAAGCTTACAATAACAGTATAAATTATAGAAAATATTAGTGTTATTAAGATTACTGCAACTGCTGCAAAAAATTTCCCTAATACGATTGAAGTTACACTTCTAGGTGATGTAAGTAATAGCTGTTCTGTACCATTTTTTCTTTCTTCTGAGAACATTCTCATAGTTAGAAGTGGAGCCATTAATAATAAACCATATCTTGCTGTTGCATAATATAGATTTCCCATATCCACAGATCCATACATAATTGTTGTTATATAGAAAAATATACTATACATAAGCATAAAAATACCTATTGATATGTATCCTATTGGAGATAGAAAATATGTTTTTAATTCTTTTTTAAATATTGCCCACATTATTTTTTCTCCTCCTTTTTCTTATCATCTTTTTTTGCTTTTTGTTTTGATTTATTCTCTGAGCTGTTTGTTTTTTCATCTTGTTTTGATGTATCTATTAATTTCATAAATGCGTCTTCTAATGTTGTTTCAGTTTTCTTAAGCTCAAAAATTACTATTTCTTCTTTTGGTAGTATTTCAAATAGTTTTTTTCTTAAATCTATATCTGCCGATGTAGTAATTAAGTATTGTTTTGTTCCATCTTCGTAATCTTTTATGAACTCTACTTGCTTAATGTCTTTTATTATATCTTTTATTTTTTCCATATTACCTTTAGGATCTTCTACAATTATTGAAATTCCATTTCTTTCTTTTGTAGATTTTTCTAGATTTTCTGGAGTATCAATTGCTACTATTTTACCTTTATTAATTATTATTACCCTTTCACATATTTGACTTGCTTCAGATAATATATGTGTACTTAATATGACCGTGTGCTTTTTACCCAATTCCTTTATTAGATTTCTTATTTCTGTTATTTGCTTAGGGTCTAAGCCAACTGTTGGTTCATCTAGTATAATTACATCAGGATTTCCTACTAGAGCTCCTGCTAGACTTACTCTTTGCTTAAAACCTCTAGATAAATTTTTAATTAGTTTATTTTGTACTTCTGTTAACCCCACTTCTTTTATTACTTTTTCTACTTCTTGTTTTCTTTCTTTGCCTTTAACTAATTTTAATTCAGCCATATAAGAAATAAACTCTCTTGGTGTTAATTCGTAATATAGTGGAACATTTTCTGGCATATAACCAATTTGTTTTTTGGCCTTTCTTGGCCTTTTAGAAATATCATTTCCGTTAATGATAATTTGACCTTTTGTTGGCTCAATAAATCCAGTAATCATATTCATAGTTGTACTTTTTCCGGCGCCATTTGGTCCTAAAAATCCTACCACTTCACCATCTTTGACGTCAAAACTAACATCATTAACAGCTATGGTAGACCCATACTTTTTTGTGACATTCTTTACTTCTATCACTGTTTTTTCCTCCAATCTCTTATTCCCGTATGTTTTTTTACGTTCTTATATTACCATTCTTTTTTTACATACGCAATACATTTCACATAAAATTCACATTTTCCAAATTAGGGATAGGCGTTTGTTTTTTGAAAAGAAAATATACTTATTCATGGTTTACACCACAAAGTCAACAATATGTATGTTTTGAAGGTTTATGTAGGATTGCTCAGCAACCAAACAAGCCTTATAAAGGCGAGTGCAATTTGGAGAACCGTTCAGATTTTTAAAAATTTATTTTCAAAAATCTGATTATGTCGGTTTGAGCAGCAAGCGACAAATAAATCTGAAAAACATACATATCGCCGACTTTTTCCTAATTTAATACCTGTCCCTAAATTGGGAAAAAATAGAGAAATACACTTGTCCATATTTTGGAATGTAATAGTACAAACTCCATTCTGCATATGCTGTACAATAAGGAGTGTGTCATGGAATTTTTATATCCTTTTTTTATATCCCTTATTATGGTATTTATTGCAGAACTTGGAGATAAAACCCAGCTTTTGGTTCTATCTTTTTCTGGTAGAACAAAAGTAAAAAATATAATTTTAGGGATTGCTTTAGGCTCTTTTTTTAGTCATGGTATAGCGACCCTTTTTGGTAGCAAAATAGGGCTTTTAGAAAATGAATATGTTCATAATATTATTGAAATTATCACATATTCATCATTTATAATTATGGGGATTTTATCTTTATTGCCTCAAAAAATTAATTCAAATACAGATAAAAAGAGTCCAATTTTAAATAAAATATCTAATCTGAAAATCAATTATGTTTTTATAATCGCTCTTTCTATTTTAGTTGGTGAAATAGGTGATAAAACTTTTTTAGCATCTCTTGGATTTGGCATTCAGTATCCAAACCATAAGATAATGCTTGTTTCCGGTAGTATTCTCGGTATGATAGCAAGTAATTTTATTGCTATTTTATTTGGCAAGTTTTTGAGTAGCTTTGTTTCTGAAGAAAAAATGCAAAAATTTTCTGGCATTTTATTCTTACTTTTCGGTATTCTAGGTTTTGTACTTTAAAACAAACGACTATTAGCAACTCTTGAGAAAGACATTTAGCAAGGCAAGTCTCTGGAGTAAGGGCGAAATACATGTCCTCGCTTTGCTTGGGCATCCTAAGGTAGCCTAACCTTGTTATCTTTCTTCCATTTAAGTTTTTATTCCTCAATCATTGTCTTTATCCATACTTCTTCGCCATCTTCATTTTTTATTCTTAAATTTGGAAATGTCATAGACATTCTTTCATTTGTAAAATAGTTATTTTCTATGCTTTCTCTTGCTTTTAATATCATATTATTTGTATCTGTTTCATAAACCTTGTTGTAAACAACTCTATTTTGATATGTTTGAATCCCCCATATTGTTACAACACAATCAATACATAAGAAAATGAATATCCCTAATTCTACTATATTTCTTGTGTGCGGTTTTATCTTATTAACAATTTTATCTAGTAATGGTTTTATAAATTTAATAAGTAATATTGCTAAAATTCCCCAATATGCCGAAAACATCAAACTTATTCTTCCATTTAAATTATATTTCAAATATTCATAATTCCAAAATCTTATTCCATATACTGCTTCTAATCCATAGCTTAAAATGTATTCTGCAATAGAGCCAAAGATAAATCCAAATACAAATAATTTTATTATACTTTTACAATTAATCTTATCTAATATAAATATTAGAGCAGCTCCACATACTCCATATACTGGGCAAAACGGTCCCCAAATTAATCCTTTTCGGCTTTCTAGTACACCAGTTGTTACAAAACAGTATATAGTTTCAATTATTAGACCTACTATGCTAAAAATTAGAAAATACCAAAATATATGATGAATTGTTATTTTTTTCTTTTCTTCCATATAATTTCCCCTTTTTATATTTCTTTACATCATCATTTATATACTATTGTTTTACAGATAATAATTATTCTAAACGAAAATAATTATACACTACTTTTTATATTTTTTCCATTATTTTTGTTGACATTTTTTATAAAAAATGCTATTATATTTATTGCATTGCAAATGGGTCAGTAGCTCAGGTGGATAGAGCACGGGCCTTCTAAGCCCGGTGTCGGGGGTTCGAATCCCTCCTGGCTCACCACTTATATAAACGTAAAGCATTATCAGTTTTAGTCTGGTAATGTTTTTTTGTGTCATTTTTTATGTTCTATTGCAAGAAACAAGATAATATTGATGCACCCATTTTTTTAATGAAGAACCTCTGATAACTTTGAAATGTGACCATAAACAATAGTACAGAAGATTAAACTTTTAAAGTTGCCTCTTCTGTACTATTACTTATTTTAACCAAAATGCTTTATATCCTTTATATGCTTCATATAAATCAAATTTGCTTGTTACCTCATATGGTGCATGCATTGAAAGTACAGATACCCCACAATCTATTACGTCTACTCCTTTATTAGCTAAAATGTAGGCTATTGTTCCTCCACCACCGACATCGACTTTTCCTAGTTCTGTTATTTGATATTTAATATTGTTTTCTTCAAATATATTTCTAACTTCTGCTACAAATTCAGCATTTGCATCAGATGCTCCTGATTTTCCTCTTGCACCTGTATATTTATTTATTGCCATTCCTCTTCCCATATATCCTGCATTATTTCTGTCTGATACATTTGCATATATTGGGTCAAAGCCAGCATCTACGTCTGCTGATAGCATTTTTGAATTGCAAAATACTTTATCTAATAAGTTTGGTCTATTTACACCTAATTTATTTAATATCTCAGACATAAAAGTATCAAAAACATGTGATTCCATTCCTGTATTGCCCATACTTCCTATTTCTTCTTTATCAGAGATAATACATACTGCTGTCCTATTTGGCACTTCTTTAATATCTACTAGAGCTGTAATCTCTGTATATACGCATATTTTATCATCTTGGCCATAACCTGCCACCATGCTTTCATCAAATCCCATGCTTCTACATTTTATTGCTGGAACTAACTCTAATTCTGAGCTTAAAAAGTCTACTTCTGTCATTCCATATTTTTTATTTAAAATATCTAATATATTTAGTTTTACGGCCTCTGGTACATCTGCATCATATGGAATACTGCCTATTAGTAAATTTAAATCTTCACCATCTATTCCATTTTTTAGTTTCTTTTCCATTTGATCTTGTGCTAAATGTGGTAATAAATCTGTTATTGTAAATATTGGATCATTTTCATCTTCGCCTATATTAACTTCTACTTTTTCTCCATTTGCTTTTACTATAACTCCATGTATGCTTAAAGGAATTGTTGTCCATTGATATTTTTTTATTCCACCATAGTAATGTGTTTTTAAATATGCAAGTTCTGTATCTTCATATAATGGGTTTGGCTTTAAATCTAATCTTGGAGAGTCCGCATGTGCTCCAATTATATTTACTCCATTTTCTATATTTTCCTTTCCTATTATCGCTAAATACATGCTCTTTTCTCTATTTATATAATATACTTTATCTCCTGGTTTTAAAGAATTGTATTCATTTATATCTTTAAATCCATTTTTTTCTGCAATTTGCTTACTACTCTTTATTATTTCTCTTTCTGTTTTTGATGCATTCATGAATTTAATATAGTCATCTGCATAATTAAAAATTTCCGTTTTGTCTTTTACTCCTCTCCAGCCATTTTCTTTTTTGTTAAAAAGCTTCTCTTTTAACTTCTCTACACTTTCTTTATCTATCATACTATCGCTCCTTATATATTGATTTAGGTTTTTATAAATGGCTATACCTATAAACCTTAACACGCACATTATATCATCTATATTAAATTTTTCAAATACTATTTTTATAAAAGTAATTTTTGATAGCTTTTTTATCATATTATATCCTAAAATTTAATATATATTTACTATATCTCTATTTACAAATTCGATTTTTTGTTGTTTAATTTATATATAATTAAAGGAAGGGATGTGTTTATATGGAAGAAAACAATGAAAATAAAGCTAATAATAATGTAGAAGAACCTAAAATTATAAATGTAGAAGAAGTTAAAGAACAAACAGATGATAATGTAGAATCAAACCAAGCATCTCAAAACACTGATTTCAAAAAAGAAGCAAATGAAGCAAAAAACTTTTTTGTTGATTTTTTCAAGTCACCTTTGTCACAGATGAAAAAAATAGTTTCTACTCCAAAATCATTTTTGAAGGTTACAATTATTCTTTTAGTAGCATGGGTAGTTTTTGAATGTTTAGGAAGCATTATAGGAATAGTTAATTCTTATAGTTATAGTCCTTATTATTCAATTAACGCATTTATAAGAAATTCCATTTCAGATTTCTTTGATGTGTTTTTTGCTATTCTAATTCCTGTTGCATCTGTAGCAGCACTTTCATTTATTATATATTTGCTCATGAGAGAAAAGAAAAAGAATTATTTAACAATAGCAGCAACCGTGATTATTGCTAAAACTCCAGTTATTATTGCTAGCCTTGTTTCTTTATTAGGTTATATCAATAGTCAAGTTAAAATAATTACATCTACTTTTTCAGACTTTTGTTATGTAATTTCTACTGTTTTAATTTATTTTGCAGTAAAAGCATTATATTCTGAAGATGATGATAATACGACTACAAAAACATTTTTAATAGCAATGGCAATATTCTTCGTTGTTGTACTAGTCTTAAGATTTTTTGGAATAGATATGTATTGTTAAGATAAAGTAAAAATAAAACAGCAGTTATAGGATTAGTCCTGTAACTGCTGTTTTATTTTATCTATAAAGTTGATTTTTTATATATATTAAAAAACTTTGGTCGTCCCCTGTTCATGCCGATTTAGTGACTCGATAGGAAATTAGAAAATTTCTATTATATTAAAAACATCTGTTGAAAAAATATATTAATTTAAATCCTTCCTTTGTATTTACGAAATAAAAAAATAATGTTATTATTTTAACGTATGTATAAAATGATACTATATGGAAAGAAAGGATGATGATTATGTTAAAAGGAAAAGTTGCTATTATTACAGGAGGATCAAAAGGGATAGGATTTGCAACAGTGAAAAAGTTTTTAGATAATGGAGCAAAAGTTGCTTTTTTGGCTAAAGATGAAGGAGAAGTAAATGAAGCATTTGAAGAATTAAAAATTGAATATGCTAATCATGAAGTATTAGGTTTTTCTCCTAATTTAGCTAAAGAAGCAGAGGTAATAGAAGTTTTTGAAAAAGTAAAAGAGAAGTATGGTAAAATAGATATTTTAATAAACAATGCAGGTATATCATCCAAAACAAAGATAGAAGATTACACAGAAGATGAATATGACAGAATATCTAACCTTAACATAAAAGGTGTATTTGTGTGTTCAAAAGTAGCAATACCATATTTAAAGGAGACTCAAGGAGTAATAATAAATGCTAGTTCAATGGTAAGTATATATGGTCAATCAGCAGGAGTTATGTATCCAGCAAGTAAATGGGCAGTAAATGGAATAACAAAATCTCTTTCAAGAGAACTAGCAAAATATAAAATCAGAGTAAATGCAGTTGCGCCTGGAGTTATTGAAACTGACATGCTAAAAAGCTTACCTAGAGAAATGATTGATCCACTAATAGCGTCAATTCCATTAGGGAGAATAGGAAAACCTGAAGATATAGCTAATGCATACTTATTTTTAGCAAGTGATTTAGCAAACTATGTCACAGGAGAAATATTATCTGTAGATGGAGCTGCAAGATCATAAGAAAATAATTAAAAATAGAATTATGAAATATAGAAAATTTAATAATGCAATTTTTGTAAGAAGGTTAAATCAAAAGAAATACCTAAAAAATTATTAGTTTTCTATTAGATAAAAAACACTAGATGATAGATTAAAATCTTGTCATCTAGTGTTTTTTTAAAGCACAGCCCCTAACACCAATATACCAATATTATTATTATATATTTTATCATATTGAGAAATAGGTAATGGATTTTCTCCAAGTCCTGCTTCTATTGTATATCCCGGCCTATCATATTCTTGTATAAACCAATCTTTATATCCAGCATAAGCAGATTCTGGTGGAGTTATATCTAACATATATCCACTTGCCTCTGCAAACCTCTCCCCTATTTCTTGTGAATTTTCAGGCTGAAAGTCAGCATATTTCCAGTATATTACTTCTCCTTGAGTATGATATGCTAGTATTAGCTTAAAATCATGTACTAGTGTAAAATTATATAAAGCAAGTGCTTCTGGCTCTGTTAGAGGTCCTTCTCCCACAAAGTCTCGTGGAGAAGGCCTTGTATACCCTTGTGCAAATTTTATTGCTCTTGCATTTTCCCACCCTGCAGGAAATTGTAAGTTTAAATCCACACCATTGAAGTTTGCTTTCCAACCTAATGGGAATGGAATACTTGGAAAATTTAGTGATATATCTTTAAATTGATTGTATATGCCAGTATTTTTTGATATTACTCCTGTTACTAAATCTACACCATCTGGATTTACCATTGGCACTATATAGATTTTAGTATTATCAAATATTTCTTTTGCACTATATCCATAGATGAAGCTATTTTCTTCATATGCTTTGGAAAAATCTTCTATAAATTTCATAAGTATTACTGACGTTATCCATTCATTTGCATGAATTGAAGCACTATACATCACTTCCTTTGGGCCATTACCTATTTGTATATATGGTATTGGTTTTCCTAATACACTATATCCTATATTTCCTGTTCTCAAAAAGCGATATTTTTTCTTTAGCTGTTCTATATTGTTTTGCAATATACATGAAGTGTAGTTTATAGTTGTAGGAACTATTAAATTTTCTTCCATAAAATCACCTAGTATATTGTATTCATTTTTTTTATTTTTGATATATTTTACATGAAGCAAATATTCTAAAGGAAAATAAATATAACTATGCAAGAAAGTAAAACAATAGAGTTGTATTTTACATAACTTATTTCCTCTCGGTTTATGTGTTGTAATATATGTATTAGAGAATAGTCCCTAAAGACCGCAGAAAGACAGGAGAAAAAAAGATGCGGATTTTGTTTCGGTTTCTTATTCTGAGTTGCTTAGTTGGAGGAGGAGCCCTGATGGGCATGCATTTTCTCTCCATCTGGGAAGCTATAAAAAGCTTTCTAGTCGACTGGGTCATCAGCTTCCTTGTGGCGTGTATATTTTCAAATCAAAATGCATATATGTGCGTCGAGAGCTCTGCTTTCGCAAGCATACCACTTTTCTTATATTATAAATGTTACAGTCTCACAATGATAATATGTAGTATTTTATAATCTTGACAAATATTTGATACCTATGGTATTTTGTAATAAATTTATTATCTAGGGGGTATATATTATGCCAACAGAATTTAAGAATACAATAATGGGAAAAATAACAAAAAGCGCAATTATTAATTGGGGCGAAAATGATGAAAACGGAATTTGGTTTATTCCTACTGCCGAACAAGCAGAGGCTATTATTTCTGAAGGCGGTTTACAATTAGGTGAAAATTATTATATAGATTATTCTTCATCTGAAAAAGCAACAAATGGTAAAACCTATGGTTCAGAAATAGCAGCAATAGACGGTTTGGTAGAATTAGTTACAACTTCAGAAGGTCTTTCTGATGAAAATAAAGCTGCATTATCAGCGCAATTACAATCAGAAATTTACTCTAATTCAACTTTGTCACCAGAGTTAGCAACAAGAATACAATCAGCATTTAAAATTAAAGGTACAGCAGCCTCTACTTTAGAGGTTTTGGGTACTATTCATGATAACTGGGTTAAGTCTAACGGAAATAAATTTGATGACCCCAAAAGATCAAAAAAATTATATCAATTTACAGATTTAAGATTAATGTCTTTTGGTGAAGATGGAGCAACAGCAGACTTGTTATTTTTGCAACCTATATTAGAAGGAGCAGGAATAGAAATTGATTTAGATAAATTAGAAGCCGAATTTGAAGCAGAGAAATCTGAGTACATGCTTGAGCATGGCATATCAGACAGTAAAGGACTACGTGATTTCTTGAGAAACGCTTCAGAAAATTATCCTATATTACAAGGATTAACTACTTCAAAAGGAAAAACAATTAATCCTCCTGTCGTTATTACAGAGGAATTGCAAAACCCTGAAATTTTAGAGAGAATGACAGAGCAAGTCGCTAAAAACTTAGGTATAACATATGAAAGAGAAGTAACTACAGATGAGATTAGAGAAGTTGCAGAAACAGTAACTCTTAAAAATCTTAATGATGTCCTAAGAGATTTTTCCAATGAAATTTCTAATGGAGAAAAAGCTAACGATAATATGAGATAACACAATAAATTTTCAGTGAACAAAGGAGAGAAATATAATGAATCAAAAATATGCTGAAGCTTATGTAGAAGTGTTAGACATACTTAACCACATGAGTCCTGCTGATATAGCAAAAGTTTCTAAAAAATTTATATCCTTTTTAGAAAAGAATGCTTCAAAAGAATATATAGCAAATTTAGATTATTCTAAAAAATTGAAGGACATGGACCTTAAAGATGAAACTAAAGGTCTTTTGGCTATTATGTATAAAAGCTATTGGTGTACTGAGAAAGAAAAGGAAATCTTACAACAAAAATTTTATGAAAATGAAAAAATATATCAAAAGGAATTATATAAAAAATATAATCCTGATAGCATTTTTGTTCAAAAGCAAGAAAATAACTCAAGGATAATTGATAATAATCCAAGCACAGAATATCATATTGTAAAATATGAGACGTCTTTATTTAGAAGAATCATGAATAAAATAAGATCCTTTTTCAGAAAGGACACTAATTAATTTTAGATATCTTTACTATAATAAATTTATATTTTTTAAGTGGCTTTACAAAATTACAAGGTTGTTGATTTATATTTTATTAAAAATCAATAACCTTGTTTAAATCTATTTATTGTCCAGCACATGATAATATGTTGAAAAGCCATTTGTAATAATTGTTGATTTGTTTTTTACTTGGAATATTATTAATATAGCATTTAGAAAATCTACGCATGCCCCTGCCGCATTTATAAGGCATAGTGCTAATGTATATCCATTTAATGTCCCTGTAAAGTGAAATACAAACAAAGCAACTATGGTTAATATTAGAAATGGCATTATTGAAATTACTATATATCTAGATTTTTTTATTGGTTCTGTGGTAGCAACAAATCCAAAAAGTCCGTTTAATTCCCCATACTGTTTTTTCAGATTTTCTAAAGTTTGGAATCATCACAGCATGAATCATCTCATGTATAAATACATAAACAAATATTCCTATTATGAAAATTAATGTTTTTAAATTAACTTCTACTGTAATTTTAAAAGAATAATCAGGATTTATAAAGTCAAAAAGCGATGGTTTTAGTATATATGCCAGTAAGTTTGAGAGATATAGTAATATAAAGACTATTGGCAATGCACATATGGTTGCTAATAAAACATTTTTAGGCTCTTTAATTTTCTTCCACCCTTCTTTTTCTAATTGTCTTGAAAGATTTTCATCTTCTTTGGGCAGTTCTTTTACACGTTTCATAAATAATCCCCTTTTTAATAAATATTATAATGGTAATATTACATATTGACAAGTATTTAAAATTTTTTTACTTATTTTCAGTATTAAATTCATCTGCAGATACTCCAAATATCTTGGCAAAAGCAAATAATTCAAAATCTTGTACTAATCTTTTGTTATTTTCAATTTTAGAAATCTCTTTTGAAGTTAAATCAATGCCTTCTAACTGCAATTTTTCAGCTAACTCTTGTTGAGACATTTTATTTGCTTTTCTTAATTCTTTTAATTTATTTCCTGATATATTTCTAAATTTATTGTATTTTGTAATCTTCATTTATAATACCTCATTCGCTTTATTAACGAATTAATTGTACTATTGTTACCTTCAAAATTATCTCTAATGAAGTGAATAGTATTGACAAAATAATCTATTATGATAAAATTTTATTAAAGTGATAATGAAGAAACAAGAAGTGAGATACAAGAACCAAAAGAAACAGAAATGGGAAGAGATAAAATGAGGGAAGGTGAAAAAAATTCATTTGAACAATCATTGTTATCAGCAGGATTTAAGTCAGATACTATTGCAGGATTAAAAAGTTCAATTCAGACAGTATCTCCTAATGTATTATTAAAAATGGATAGTACTCTATCCAGAACTAATGAGCAAACTTTATTAAGAGGAGGTAGTAAAGATGGAGTGGAGCAAGACAGTAGATAGAAATGCTTGTGCATATAAAGAAATATATGAAATTCTTAGAATTTTTCCTCAAGAACTAGTTGCTAAAATACCACAAGAAAAAATAAGATTTTAAATATATTTAAATTTAGGTAAAACTTAAATAAAAAGAAAATATTAGGAGGAACAATGAAAATATTAGAGAAAGAACCAGGAATTATGCTAATTGAACAATATGGCAAAAAATATATTCGCTTTGACGGTGGAGAAATTGTTGAAGATATTCTCCAAGTAAAGATTACAAATGAAGAAACAGAACGAATCCTTAACAAAGAGATAACTATGGAAGATGTTGTAAATTATTATGATAATCAAGGACTTTGCTCAAAAGATACTTTACGATATTCATTGATAAGGGACTACTTATTAACTTTTGATAAATGCAATGAAGGCAGAATTATAGAAATTATTGAAAAACTAAAAAAATATGGAGATATATTCTTTGAATTTTATGATTTTGTATTATATGAAAACTTTCCAACGGAGGATGGAATAGAAATTGAAGGATATACTGCCGAAAAATTGTGTAATACAACTATACTTAATCCACTAGGAGCATATAATTATTTGATATATTTGAGAGATAACCCAGAAGAAGCATTAGCATATTTAAAGGCGGGATTACCAGTTAAAAATGTGATTGTTTTTAACAATGAGTCAAATGAAGAAACTTTAACAGATAGAGATAACCTAATAAAAACAATGGAATTACCAAATAATATTAGAAAATTATCAGAAAAAGAAAGAAATGAAATAATATGTGAAAATATTATAAAAGTAAGTAAAGTATTAAAGGAAATCAAATGCGATAGTTCTGAATATAAATTGAGTCAAAGACAGCAAGCAACTAAGAATAACGCAATAAATAAGATAAAAGCAAAAGACTTTTTGGAAGCATATTATGAAATTGCAGATTTTGTTGATGACTATGGAGATAAGCATAATGGTAAAGTATTTGAGATAGA
>CAZPKK010000004.1:0-54574 GCA_964587175.1 uncultured Clostridium sp. | reverse complement strand
TGTAGAGCCAACGAGTGGAGGATACGATTACTCATACTATAACAGAACGTATTATTACTTAAGCGGACAAGATGGATATGCAAATGGAATAAGCGAATTAAATGCAATAAGTGCGATATATGGCGAAGGAAAAGGAGCAACAGGAGCAAGAAGTATAACAGTAGATGACATAAACAAAATAACAGGATATAATCCAAATAATGTAGGAGTAAATGACCCAAAGCAAACAGGGTCAGGCACAAAATATGGTGCAAGCTACATATATGAATATGGAAACAAAGTAACATATTATTGGAACGGAACAGATAAACCATCTTATAAAGCAACAAATAACCGAACAGGAAGTTTATCTTCTCATAGTAATGGATTTTATTGGTATGATTCAGAATCAGGCTGGGAATTATCAGAATATAATACTAGTAAATCAGGAGAAATAACAACCCTAGAAAGCAACTATTATAGGTACTATCCAAACACATTAACAGACTCCAATAATGGAACAACAGAAGGAATTTCAACAGAAAGTGCAGCATATAAGATGTTATTCACAAATAGTAGTACGGGAGCTTTTGCAGAAGGTTCTGGCTCAACTGATGGTGTATGGTACTGGCTTGGCTCGTCGTATGTCGATACCAACTCCGGCTATGCGTACTTTGGGTTGCGCGATGTGAACGATGGCAACGTGGACGGTTACTACTTGTGCCGCTCGAATGGCTATACGTACTACTACTATGTCGGCGTCCGTCCCGTAGTTTCTCTAAAGTCTGATATCTCACTTACAAAAAGCGATGAAACCAAATATGACTGTACGTTGTGGAATATAGAATAGGAATGGTTTTGTCTTCTGAAAAAATACAAAAATATGGAAAAATCTCAGTCTTAATGAAACAAAGGAAACAGCTCTAGGCGTGGAAAATTAAATTTAAAGGCATGTCAAAGAAAGTATAAAATACAGTGTGTGAAATTGAAAGCAACCTACAAAAAAACAAGAAAGATGTTGAAAAAAAGCATAAAGTGCTATATAATTTACAAGGAAAACAAATAACTTTAGCTTAGGTATTGATGTCACCAAAACTTAAATTGTCGTTTTGGGCTGTTACTAAAGAGACAAGGAGCAACAAATGTATTTAAAAAGATTAGAATTACAAGGATTTAAGTCCTTTGCAGATAAAACAGTATTAGAATTTAAGAGTGGAATAACCTCTGTTATTGGCCCTAATGGGTCTGGAAAAAGCAATATTTCAGATGCTATTAGATGGGTACTTGGTGAGCAAAGCATGAAGTCTTTAAGAGGGTCAAAATCAGAGGACGTTATTTTTGCTGGAACTCAGGCAAGAAAGTCATTAGGTTTTGCAGAGGTTTCGATGATTATTGATAATACAGATGGTAAGCTTCCTATTGAATATAGTGAAGTTACTGTTACAAGAAAATTATATAGAAGCGGAGAAACAGGTTACTTTATTAATAAAGTTCCTTGCAGATTAAAAGACGTATTAGAACTTTTTATGGATACTGGTATTGGAAAAGATGGGTATAGTATTATTGGACAAGGAAAAATAGATGAAATTTTAAGTAATAAATCAGAAGACAGAAGGAGAATTTTTGAAGAGGCAGCTGGTATTGTAAAGTATAGAACAAGAAAAGCAGAGTCTGAGAAAAAACTAGAACAGACTAAACTTAATTTGCTTAGAATTAATGATATTTTGTCTGAGATAGAGTCAAATATTGAACCATTAAAAATGCAATCTGATAAAGCAAAAAAATATTTAGATTTAAGAGAAGAACTAAAAAACATTGAAGTAGGACTATTTTTATACAATATTACCGAGTATAAAGAAAAGCTAGAAAAAGTGGCAGAAGATATACAAATACTTGAAGGGCAAAATGAAGCAGAAAATCAGAAGATGATTAATTTGCAAAATGCAAAAGAGGAATTAAAAGAACAAATTGATGAAATTACTGCTAAGATTGAGGAAATGCAGAATTTGGGCTTTGAAAGTACAAATAAAATAGAAAAAATAAATTCAGAAATTGGTATTTCTAAAGAAAGAATACAAAATAATATTGCTAATAAAGAAAGATTAGAAAAAGAAATTGAGGAAATAAAGACAAGAATTGTAGAGCTAGAAGATGAACAAAAACAAAAATTAGACAAAAAGGAAAACCTATCACAAAACAGAGAGAAATTTCAAAAAGAGTTGGATGAAAAACAAAAAGAATTAGAAGAATTAACTAAAAAACTATCTGATAAAGAGCTAGAGATTGAGGGTAAAAAACAAGAAATAGAAAAATATACAGATAGAAAATATGAAATTGCATCTGAGATAAGTAGTTTAGATACAAATCTAGAAAATATAGAGAAAAGAGAAAAATCAGCAAAGTCGGAAATAAATAGTTTGACACTAGAAATAGATAGTGCGAGAAGTGATAAGCAAGAAAAATCAAAAGATTTTTATGAAATCGAGCATAAGAAAAATGAAGTTACAAAAAGCTTACAAGAAAAAGCTAACAAAAAAGAAGAAAGTATGGCAAAAATAAAAGAGTTTGATACTAACATAAATAACTTGACATATGAATCCCGAATGAAAGATTCTAGACTAAAATTTTTAATTGAAACAGAAAAAGAAAAAGAAGGATATATGAGAAGTGTAAAAGCATTACTTGTAGACTGTGAAAAAAATGCTAGTCTTGGAAAGGGAATGAATGGAGTTTTAGCAAACTTAATTTCTGTTGATAAAAAATATGAAACTGCAATTGAAATGGCGTTAGGCCAAGCTTTACAAAACATTGTAACAGATACAGAAGAAGATGCAAAAAAATTAGTAGAGCATTTAAGAGCAGGAAAATTAGGAAGAGCATCATTTTTACCAGTATCTTCTATTAGAGGAAAAAAATTAGACAGAATTATCAGAAACAATACAGAAGGGGTAATTGGAGTTGCGTCTGATTTAGTAAAATGTGATAAAAAATATGAACAAATTGTGCTAAATTTACTAGGTAGAACTTTAATTGTAGAAGATTTAGATACTGCTATTCAAATGGCAAAATTAAACTCACATTCTTTTAGAATTGTTACTTTAGAAGGCGATATTATAAGTAACACTGGTAGTATAACTGGTGGTTCAATACAAACAAAAACAGTGAACATACTAGGAAGAAGCAGAGAAATAGAAGATTTGGAAAAGGCCTTAAAAGAGATAAATTCTAAAATCGAAAGAACGTCGCAAGAGAAAAAAGAATATACAGAATCTGTAACAGATGTGATAGAAGAAGTAACAAGACTTGAAAAAGAACTTCAAGATATTGAAGTAACATATGCTGCGGAAAATCAAAAAATGCTAAATATGGAAGAAAGTATTGCTAAATTAGAGGCAAGAAGAGAAAAATTAAAGCAAGAAGTAGAAGATTTAGCAAAGCAAAAAATAGATAATAGAACTGAAAAAGAGAAAAAAGAGGAAGAAACAAATTATTTAAATGGCGAAATAGAAAAACTAAGTAAAATTGTAGAAGAATTTGCAATAAATAATAAAGATAATCAAAAATATATAGATGACCTAAATTTCGATATTACAAATTTAAAAATATCGGTATCTTCCTTTGATGAAAGTGGAACATCAATAGATGAGATGGTAGAAAGAATTAAGCAAGATATTAATAATAATAAGGCATCTATAGAAAATAAAGAAAAAAATATTGAGGAAGTTTTAGAAGAAAATACAAGTTTAGAACAAAAAATAAAAGACTTGGAAGAAGAAATCACCAAAATTAAATCTGATGTAGAAAATAGTTCAAATATTATAGAAAATTTAAAAAACAGTAGACTTGAAAAAAATGAAAAATTAAAAACATCAGAGACAAGTATTAATGAGCAATTTAGTGTTATAGAAGACTTAAAAGGACAGCTTGTAAAATTAGATGTACGTAAAACAAAATTAGAGCAAGATTTAGAACAAGTGGTAAACAATTTATGGACTGAATATGAGCTAACACCAAATAATGCAGAAGGATACGAAAAACCACAAAATGTACAAAAGGCAGCAAGAGATGTAAATGTTTTGCGTAATCAAATAAAAGAATTAGGAAGCATAAATATTGATGCAATAGAAGAATATAAAAAGACAAAAGAAAGATATGACTTTATGTGTGAGCAACGTTTAGACTTAGAAAATACAGGAGCAAAATTAAGAAAAATAATAGCTGATATGACCCAAACCATGAAAGAACAGTTTGTAGAAAAATTTGCCGAGATTAATAAAAACTTTAATGAAGTATTTGTAGAACTTTTTGGTGGTGGAAAAGCAGAATTAAGATTAGAAGACGAAGAAAATGTATTAGAATGTGGAATTGACATACAAGTACAGCCAACAGGAAAAAAACTTCAAAACATGATGCTATTATCTGGTGGAGAAAAAGCATTTACAGCAATAGCACTTTTATTTGCAATATTAAAAATAAACCCAGCACCATTTTGTGTACTAGACGAAATCGAAGCAGCGCTAGATGACGTAAACGTATATAGATTTGCAGAATACTTAAAGAAATTCAGTAGTGAAACCCAATTCCTAGTAATAACACATAGAAAAGGAACAATGGAAGTAGCAAATGCAGTTTATGGTGTAACTATGGAAGAAAATGGAGTAAGCAAACTACTTTCAATGAAACTTAACTAATTTTCCAAATTGGAAAAAATAGTCATAAAGTTGGGACTGCTTGCATATATATTAATATAACCAAAACAAAGGAGAGTTGATATATATGTGGCAGTCTTTTAATGTGAATGAGGTTGCACGAAGACTTAGGACAAACATAAGACAAGGATTAAGCTTGAAAGAAGCGGAAGAAAGGCATAATAAGCATGGACCTAATAAATTAGATGAACAAAAGAAAGAGAATATTCTCATACGTTTTATAAAACAGTTTCAAGATTTTATGATAGTCATATTATTAGTAGCAGCAGTAATTTCAGCAGGGGTTTCATTTGTACAAGGAGAGAATGATTACATAGATTCAATTATCATAATTGCAATTGTGGTTTTAAATGCAATAATGGGACTAGTTCAAGAGGCAAAGGCAGAAAAATCATTAGAAGCATTAAAAGATATGTCTGCTCCTGTTGCAAAAGTAAGAAGAGAAGGAAGGATACGTACAATAAAAGGTACTGAAGTAGTGCAAGGAGATATTGTTTTGTTAGAAGCAGGAAATTTTGTACCAGCTGATTGTAGGCTAATTAGCAGTTCTAACTTGAAAATTGAAGAGTCAAGTTTAACAGGTGAGACTGTTCCAGTAACAAAAGATGCAGATATTTTACTAGATGAAAAAACAGCTTTAGGAGATACTTTGAATATGGCTTTTGCAAATACTATTGTAGTAAATGGACATGCAGAAGCAATTGTTACAGATATTGGCATGGATACAAAAGTTGGAAAAATTGCTAAAATGATTATTACAAATGAATCACCAGAAACACCTATACAAAAAAAGCTTGGAGAGGTGGGAAAAACACTTGGAATTGGATGTTTAGTAATTTGTGCGTTTATTTTTGTAATAGGAGTTCTAAAAAAGATAGAACCAATTGAAATGTTTATGACATCTGTTGGTCTAGCAGTAGCAGCTATTCCAGAAGGATTACCAGCAATAGTAACAATAATGCTTTCAATTGGTGTTACTAGAATGGCAAAAAAGAATACAATTGTAAGAAAATTGCCAGCAGTTGAAACATTAGGAAGTAGTAATGTGATTTGTTCAGATAAAACAGGAACATTAACTCAAAATAAAATGCAAGTAACGAAAGTAATGGATATTAAAGGAGAAAGTCTAAATCTCCAAAAAGACTTTATTCTAGAGCTTGGAGCAATGTGCACAGATGTTGAAGGAGAAGTAGGAGAGGCCACAGAAGTGGCTATTGTAAATGCAGCTAAACAGCAAGGAAAGTTTAAAGAGATATTATATCAAAAATTCAATAGAATTAATGACATACCTTTTGAATCTGACAGAAAAATGATGACTACTATACATAGCTTAAGTAAATTATCAACAAGCCCAAAAATGCTAAAAAATTCTTGGGCTAGCATAGAAAATGTAAATGGGGAGGGCAGAGCAGACGTAAATAAGCAAAATTACCTAGATGCTAAAGGTATGGAAAAAGTGGCTGTGGAATTATTAGAAAAGCAAAGTACTACTTTAAACCAAGAAAGTAGCTTAGAAAAGTTTTTGAATAATACAGAAGGGGAATTTTTAACAATAACAAAAGGTGCACCTGATGTGCTATTAAAACATTGCACACATTACTTTTTAAATGGAGAAGTGCATTTGCTTGACAAAAAAGCAGTAGAAAAGATTGAAAAAATAAATAGCAAAATGGCAGATGATGCATTAAGAGTAATTGCAGTAGCATATGCAGAAATGCCAAGACTTCCTACAAATATAGATAGTGGAACAATAGAAAGAAATCTAACATTTGTAGGGCTAATAGGAATGATAGACCCACCTCGTGAAGGTGTGGAAGAGGCAGTAGCAACTTGTAGAAGAGCTGGAATAAAAACAGTTATGATAACAGGTGATCATATTGCAACTGCAAAAGCAATAGCTAAAGATTTGGGAATACTACGACAGAATGATTTAGCAATAACAGGAAAAGAGCTTGACGAAATATCTCAAAAAGAACTTGAAAAAAATATTTCCAAATATTCCGTATTTGCAAGAGTATCACCAGAACATAAGGTCAGAATTGTAGAGGCTTTCCAAAAAACAGGTGCTGTGGTTGCAATGACAGGAGATGGTGTAAATGATGCACCTGCACTAAAAAAAGCAGATATAGGAATTGCAATGGGAAAAAACGGTACAGATGTTGCTAAAAATGCATCAGACATGATTTTAACAGATGATAATTTTGTTACTATTGTAGAAGCTGTAAAACAAGGAAGGAACATATTTGAAAATATAAAAAAGGCAGTTCATTTTCTGATTTCTACTAATATTGGAGAAATAATTACAATATTTGTAGGTTTGCTTTTAGGAATGGAATCCCCACTTTTGGCAATACAACTTTTGTGGGTTAATTTGGTTACAGACTCACTGCCAGCAATTGCAATAGGACTAGAGCCACCAGAAAAAGACATAATGAATAAAAAGCCACGTTCTGCTAAAAAAAGTATTTTTGCAGATGGATTATGGGGGAAAATATTTGTAGAAGGAGCAATGCTTGGAATGCTTACTCTACTAATATTTAGCATAGGAAACAACTTGTATGGCTTAGAAGTTGGAAGGAGTATGGCATTTGTGGCATTAGGAATGCTTGAATTAGTACATAGTTTTAATGTGAAAAGTGACGAATCGATATTTAAAGCTGGTTTATTTAAAAATAAATACTTAATAGGAGCATTTGCACTAGGTGTATTATTGCAAGTAATTGTAGTTATGGTTCCTGCACTTGCAAATATCTTTAGTTTAGTACCACTAAATGGAACACAATGGCTATATACAATAGGGATATCTTTACTTCCACTAGTTATAATAGAGGCTCAAAAGAAATTGAACGAAATAAAACTAGGAAAGAGAATATATGCAAGAACTTGAAACAATGTGGGCGGAGCGTCGTTCCATATTAATCTTATTATATGTAACAGACAAATATATAAAAGAATACAAAAGGAAAATCTGAATAAAAATACATTTCTTGGGAAAAATATGTAAAAAACATATCAACAAGGAGTGTATTTTTTTGAGAAGTTATAAATATTTAAATATAAAAGGTGCGGTTTTAGACAAAAAACAATTAGAGAATTATTTGGAAAAACTAGCGTCAGACCATATACTAAAAGAGAAATCAGATAAAAATACTTATCCTATTCCTAGAATGCAAGAAAATTTTATTGCTATAACAGAAGTGTATAACCTACTTAACGAGCATATTAAACTAAAAATTCCAATACATCCAGCTGGAGAATGGCTTTTAGATAATTATTATATTATTGAAGAAACAGTAAAAAGTATTGAGAAAGAGTTGAATCTAAAAAAATATAAAAATTTTTTAGGAATAGCAAATGGAACAAACTATGGATTTGCCAGAATTTATGTGCTTGCCACAGAAATTGTATCATATACAGATGCAAGAATAGATATTAAACTATTAGCAGATTTACTTAGAGCATATCAAGAAAAGAAAAAATTAAGTATGGAAGAGATATGGAATATAGGTATATTTCTTCAAATTGCTTTAATTGAAAATATTAGACAAATTTGTGAAAAAATATATTCTGTGCAAATTCAAAAATATAAAGTCGAAAATATTATAGAAAGATTAGTGGAAAATAAGTCAAAGGAAAAATTACAATTTAACAAACTAAATGAATACAAAGCAAAAGTTAAAGAATATGGAGAGATGAAATATCCATTTATTGAATATATGTCATACAAATTAAGGCAATTTGGTAAAAAGGCATTTCCTTTTTTAAATATACTTGAAGAACAAGTTAATAAAATGGGAATTGAGATTTCAGAGGTTATAAAAAAGCAACACTTTGATATAGCAGTGAAAAAAGTGTCTATGGGAAATTCTATTACTAGTATAAAAACAATACAAAGAATTAATTTTATAGATATTTTTGAGGAAATTAATCAAGTGGATGAAATCTTAAAACATGATCCTGCAAATGTATATGAAAAAATGGATTACAAAACAAAAATATATTATAGGAATAAAATACAGGAAATTTCCAAAAAGACTAAGATTTCAGAAATATATATAGCTAAGAAATGTTTAGAATTATCACAAGGAAAACAAGGTAAAAAAGCTCATATTGGGTATTATTTAATTGATGTTGGAAATAAAGAGCTTATGGAATGTTTGACTAACAGAAAAATAAATGAAGTATCAAATGCTGAAAAAATAAGAAGCTACATCATATTAAAAATTGCAATTAGTATTATTGTTGCAATTAGTTTTGGAAGTTATGTATATACACAAACAAAGAGCATAATATTATGGATATTAACTGCAATACTACTTTATTTACCAATAGAAATAATGTTTATGCAAGTATTACAATATGTTTTAAGTAAAATTGTTAAACCAAAGCTAATTCCAAAAATAGACTTGCAAAATGGTGTACCAAAGGAAGATGCTACATTTGTGGTTATACCAACTATTATAAGTAAAGAAGAAAAATTGAAAGAAATGATGAAAAAATTAGAAGTATATTATATTGCAAATAAAAGTGATAACATTTATTTTGCACTTTTAGCAGATGTAACAAGTGCAGATAAAGAGGAAGAAGATTGGGATGAGGATATATCCAGACTTGGAGTAAGAATTGCAAAAGAGTTAAATCAAAAATACCCAGATGAGGTTTTTCCGAAATTTCATTTTCTATACAGAAAAAGAGAGTGGAATGAAAAAGAAGGTTGCTATTTAGGCTGGGAGAGAAAAAGAGGACTACTAACACAATTTAATGAATATATTTTAAAAGGAAATGCAAGTGAGCAACACGAATTTTACGTAAATACAGTAGATTTGGAAAGATTGCCTAAGATAAAATATGTTATTACATTAGATGCAGATACAGAGCTTGTATTAAATACTGGATTAGAGTTAATTGGTGCTATGTCGCATATTTTAAATAAACCAGAGATAGAAAATGGAACTGTGACAAGCGGACATGGTATTATTCAGCCACGAGTAGGGATTGGCTTGGAAGCAGCTAGTAGGACAAAGTTTACAAAAATATATTCTGGTTCTGCCGGGACAGATTCTTACACAAATGCAATTTCTGATGTTTATCAAGATAATTTTGGAGAAGGAATTTATACTGGAAAAGGAATATATGATTTAGAAGTTTTTTCAGAAGTTTTAAGAGGGCAAATACCAGAAAACACGGTACTTAGCCATGATTTACTGGAAGGCTCGTATTTGAGGTGCGGACTTGCATCTGATATAGTACTTATGGATGGATATCCAACATCATATTTGGCCTTTAAAACAAGACTTAGTAGATGGACAAGGGGAGATTGGCAGATAATACGATGGCTAAAAAGAAAAATAAGAAGTGGAAGTGACAAACAATTTCAAAATAATAATCTGAAAAAAGAAGTTAATTATGTGCTTACATCTAGAGAGATTAGTAATCCTTTAAATTTACTATCTAAATATAAAATTCTAAATAACTTAATAAAGAGTGTATTTGAGCCAATTGCTATTATAACAATACTATTTTTCATTTTATTAAAGATGTTTGCAAATATTAAAATTTGGCCTTTGGTGCTAATGGTTTTTATAGGAATTACAATTCCATCTATTATAGAGATAATAAATAGAATAATATATAAAAGAAATGGAGAAATTAGACAAAAGACTTTTTATAAATCCATCTCAGGAATTAAAGCAAGCATAATCAGAGCTATTTTAGAAATAGGAACTTTACCAGATAAAGCTTTTACTATGATAAAAGCTATAAGCAAAACAATTTATAGAACATGTTTTAGCAAAAAGCATATGCTAGAATGGACAACAGCTGAAGAAGCAGAAAAAAATTCAAAAACAGATATAATTTCGTATTACAAGAGCATGTGGCCAAATGTGCTTTTTGGCATTGCATTTCTTTTGCTTTCATATGGAAATTTATGGGCTATTTTCTTAGCAGTTTTATGGCTTATTACTCCTATAGTAATGAATTTTATAAGTAAAAAGGAAAAATATGTAAAGCCAATTGATTGCTTAGACAAAAAAGAAAAAG
This sequence comes from uncultured Clostridium sp., assembly GCA_964587175.1. Taxonomy (GTDB): domain Bacteria; phylum Bacillota; class Clostridia; order TANB77; family CAG-508; genus CALXVA01. The sequence goes on along the minus strand of CAZPKK010000004.1, from coordinate 43,844 downwards.
AATATATGTTAGAAATAGGTAGAAGAACATGGGATTATTTTAAAGAAAATTTAAATGAAAAATCTAATTTCTTGCCACCTGACAATTATCAAGAAGATAGAAGGGAGCAATTGGTGTATAGGACTTCGCCAACAAATATTGGGCTAGCATTGTTATCTGTTGTTTCAAGCTATGATTTGGGGTATGAGAATTTAGAAGATACTATTAATCTGCTAAGTAAAATGATAGAAACGATTTCAAAACTTCAAAAATGGAACGGACATTTATACAACTGGTATGACATAAAAACATTAGAACCATTGTTTCCAAAGTATGTTTCCACAGTTGATAGTGGGAATTTTGTGGGATATTTATATACACTAAAACAGTTTTTGCAGGATACTAAAGAAGGCTTAAATGGAAAAGAAAATAGATTAGAAAATGTGATTTGTTTAGAAAAAGATACATCTAAAAATGTGCAAAATATGGAAAGCATGAGCGAAAAAATAAATCAAAAGGATTTTAAAACAGGTAATAACAAAAAAACACAATATGAGGATATAAAAAAGAATGAGCAAGAAGTACTAGAAAAAATTAATTTAATGATTGATACAATAAGCAATATAATAAACAATACTAATTTTAGGTATTTATACAGCGAAGAAAATAGGATTTTCTCAATTGGCTTTAATGTTGAAGATAACAGTTTAACACCTTCATATTATGATTTACTTGCATCTGAGGCAAGACAGTCAAGCTTAATTGCTATTGCTAAAAAAGATGTTCCTGCAAAGCACTGGTACAACTTAAGCAGAACACTTACTGTACTTAATAAATACAAAGGGTTAATTTCTTGGTCTGGTACTGCTTTTGAGTATTTGATGCCAAATATTAATATACCGAAGTATCCAGGTAGTATTATTAGCGAATCTAGCCTATTTGCAATTATGTCACAGCAAGAGTATGCGAAAAGTTTAAATATTCCTTGGGGGATTTCAGAAGCAGCATTTAATTTGAGAGATTTAAATAATAATTATCAATACAAAGCATTTGGAATCCCTTGGCTAGGACTTAAAAGAGGGCTTGCTGATGAAATGGTAGTCTCTTCATATGGTGCAATGCTTGCTATAAACGATTTTCCAAAAGAAACAGTAGAAAATCTAAAAAAATTGGAAAAAGAAGGACTATACGATAAGTATGGCTTTTATGAATCTGTGGATTATACTGCAAGCAGATTAAAAAAAGGTGAAAATAAGGCAATAGTAAAAACATATATGGCACATCATCAAGGGTTAATTCTTCTTTGTATAGATAATTTGTTTAATAATAATATTTTTCAGAGAAGATTTATGGAAAACCCAGAAATGCAGTCAGTAGAGATATTGCTTGAAGAAAAAATGCCTGAAAATGTTATTATCACAAAAGAGCAAAAAGAAAAGATAGAAAAAGTAAAAACAATTGATTATGAGACATATGCAGTACGAGAATTTAGTAAGCCATTTGATAAGCTAAAAAATATAAATATTATATCAAATGAAGAATATTCAGTAGTAGTTGACCAAAAGGGAGATGGATATAGCAAATACAAAGACATAGTAATAAACAGATTTAAGCAAACTGATGATATAGAGCAAGGAATATATTTTTATTTTAAAAATATAAAAACGAAAAGAATTTGGACTTCTGGACAAATGACTTATTTGGCGTCTGCAGATAAATATACAGCATATTTTTCACCAGATTGCAGTAAATTTGTAAGACTAGATGGGGGAATAGAAACTACTATGAAAATTAGTGTTATGCCTAATAGTCCTGTTGAAATAAGAAGAATAGAACTTAAAAATCTGGGGAATTCGGAAGAAACTATAGAGGTAAACTCAGTTATAGAGCCAATTCTTTCATCACTAGAGCAAGACTATTCTCATAAAGCTTTTAATAATTTGTTTTTGTCTTTTGAATTTTTGGAAGATACAAATACTATTTTAGCAAAGAGAAAAGCAAGAGATGAAAAAAATTCAGACATATACATGGCTGTTAATTTATATACAGAAGATGAGACAATCGGGGAACTAGAATATGAATTAGACAAGGAAAAATTTATAGGAAGACAAAATGTAGAATTGCCAGTCGCTGTAGAAAATTCTGTTCCTTTAACTAGAAAACTCCAAATGACAACAGATCCAATAATTGCTATGAGAAGAACAATTAAAGTACTTCCTAGTGAGAAAGTGATTTTAAATCTAATTATTGCAGTTTCAGAAAATAGAGAAGAAGCGATAAATAGAGTTAAAGAAAATCTTAATAATGAAAAAATTATTAGAAATATGAATTTATCTAAGGCCAAAGTAGAAGCGGAAGCTATGTATCTAGGGGTGAAAGCTCAAGATATCCAAAAATATCAGAGTATGGCGAAGTATTTGATCTATCAAAATCCACTCAAATTGTTAATGTACAAAGGGAAAATACCAGAAGAAGCACCAACACAGGAGTTGTGGAAATATGGAATATCTGGGGATTTGCCAATACTTCTAGTAAAAATAAAAGATGTTAGCGATATCTATGTTGTAAAAGATTGTATTAAAGCATATGAATATCTTAGAGTAAAAAATATAAAAATAGATTTAGTAATTCTAAATGAGGAAAAAAAGACTTATGAAAACTATGTTTATGAAGAAATTATTAATAGCGTATTAGATAGTAATATGGCATATATGCAAAATATAAAGGGCGGAATATTTGTATTGAGTAATTTAGAGAAAAGCTCAAAAAGGATATTGGAATATAGGGCGAACCTATTAATTAATGCACATCTTGGAAATATAACAAGGCAGATAAAAGATTATGAAGAAGAATATCTAGACAATATTAAAAATATTGGAAATGAAGCGGAAATGCCACAATTCCTTGAAGATGAGATAGAAAGAAATCCATTAGAATCAGAAAATTTAAAATATTACAATGAATATGGTGGCTTTTCTAGTGATGGCACAGAATATTTAATGCGTATAAATAAAGAAGAGAGACTTCCAACTGTATGGTCTAATATTATGGCTAATGAAAACTTTGGAACAATAGTAACAGAAGGGCTTGGTGGATATAGCTGGTATAAAAATAGTAGACTTCGGAAGAATAACTGCATGGGATAATAATCAGGTTACAGATATGCCGTCAGAAGCCATTTATTTAGAAGATATGAATACAAAGAAAATCTGGTCTGTTTCAATTAGTCCTACACCAGATAATAATGATTATTATGCGACTTATGGCTTTGGATATAGCAAATATATGCATACAAGTAATGGGATATATCAGAATCTAAAGATATTTGTACCACAAAAAGAGAGTTGTAAAGTACAAATACTTCATTTAGAAAATAAACTAGCTAAAAAGAAAGGTATAAAAATAGTCTATTATATTAAACCTGTTTTAGATGAAGATGAGATAAGGTCAAATGGTTATATAGAGCTTAAATATGACAATAGCACAAATGTAATTACTTTGTGGAATCAAACAAAGCCAATTAAGGATAGAGTTATTGCATTTATTGCTTGTAGTGAAAAAATAGTTTCATATACAGGAAACAAAATGTCTTTTATAGAAAAAGGAACTATAAAAAGTCCAGAAGGAATTAGAAAATTGGAATTAGATAGAGAAAATACGTTAGGTAATGATGAAGCAATTGCGATTGAGCTTAAAATTGATTTAGAGGCATTTGAAAACAAAGATATAGTAATTACACTAGGAGCAGATGAGAACGCTTTAAATTTGCAGGATGTGGCGTATAAATATACAAATGTAAATAATGCAATAAGTGAATATGAAAATACAAAAAAGTATTGGAGAAAGCTACTAGAAAATATTAAAGTTGAAACACCAGTTGAGTCTATGAATATTATGCTAAATGGTTGGCTTTTGTACCAAACATTATGTTCTAGAATGTTTGCAAGAACTGGATATTATCAATCTGGTGGAGCATATGGTTTTAGGGATCAACTTCAAGATTGTATTGGGCTAAAATATATTTCGCCAGAATTTTTAAAAAAGCAGATTTTAAAGCATAGTGAGCATCAATTTATAGAAGGTGATGTTCAACATTGGTGGCATGAAGATACTGGTAGGGGAATTCGTACCAGATTTTCAGATGATTTATTATGGCTTCCATATATGGTTGCAGAATATATCAATTTTACTGGTGATTACAACATTTTAGATGAAAAAACTAGATATGTAAAAGGAAACGTGCTTGAAGATGGAGTAGATGAAAGATATGATTTTTATCCATTTTCAGAAGAAAAAGAAACTATATATCAGCATTGCATAAGAGCAATTGAAAAATCACTGAATTTTGGAGAAAATGGACTTCCTAAAATGGGTTCAGGTGACTGGAATGATGGTTTTAGTACAGTAGGAAATAAAGGAAGAGGAGAAAGCGTTTGGTTAGGTTTTTTCCAATACAAGGTACTAAATGAGTTTAGCAGGATTTGTGAGAGTTATGGTGAAAAATCACAAAATATTAAGGAAAATAAAAAAACAGAGTTGGATATAGATGAAAGTGAAAAAAATGAAAATATAAAGGAGATAAACAAAGAAACAGAAACTAAACGCGCAGAAAGATATAGAAAGATAATGAATAGTTTAAAAAAAGCATTAAACACAAACGCATGGGATGGAAGATGGTACAAAAGGGCTTTTATGGATGATGGAAATGTGCTAGGAAGCATACAAAATGAGGAATGTAGAATAGATAGTATTGCACAAAGCTGGGCGATTATTTCTGGTGCAGGTGATAATGATAAAAAATATATTTCGATGCAGTCGCTAGAAAATCATCTAGTTGATAAAGAGGCAGGAATTATTAAATTATTAGATCCACCATTTGAAAAAAGCAAACTTGAACCAGGATATATTAAAGCATATATTCCAGGAACAAGAGAAAACGGCGGACAATATACTCATTCAGCTATCTGGAGTATTATAGCAGAAGCAATGCTTGGATTTGGAGATAGGGCAACAGAATATTTTAGAATGATAAATCCGATAGAGCATGCAAGAACAAAAGATGAAGCTAAAAAATACAAAGTAGAACCATATGTTATAGCAGCAGATATTTATGGTGGGAATTTAGCTGGTAGAGGAGGTTGGACTTGGTACACTGGCTCTAGTAGCTGGATGTATGAAGCTGGTATTAGATATATTCTAGGATTTCACTTAGAGGGAAGTGTGTTAAAGTTAGAACCTTGTATTCCAGCGAATTGGAAAGAGTACAGTATTAGATACAAATATGGAAATAGTATATATAATATAAAGGTAATAAATAAAAGTGGCAAAGGAAAAGAAGTAGAAAAAATCATAGTTGATGGGAAGAATATGAGTAAAGAAGATGTATATATAGATAATAAAAAATTAGAAAAAAATGAAATTTTGTTAAATGGAAACGGAGAAATACGCAATATAGAGGTTCAAATTTGATTTTTGGAGGTAAAAATGGTATAATAAAGGTATCTCAGAAGAAAGGGGGGAACCATGAATGAGGTTCCTCATCGTCAAGATCATCGCTGTTGCGATGATTCGGGTGGCTGTTGTCATGGCAGTCGCCTATGCAAACAAAGCGATGCCTTTTGGCATCGAATCCGGAATCGCCCTGCAGGCCGTGTGGGCCTACACCGGGTGGGTCTGGATCCTCCTCCTCTTCGGAGGAGGTCTATACCTCCTTTTCAAGGAGGTCCTTGACCTCCTGGAACGCAAGTTCCGGGGGTCGGGAAAAAAGTGAACTGCTTCGGCAGTTCACTTTTTTGTCATTATGTTTTTGGATAGAAAAAATCAAAGATTTTTTATTAAAATAAAGTATTAAACAAATTTTGCTTATTTAATTCGTAGGTAAAAAATAAAAAAAACACTTGTATAATCAAGATGTTTGTGATATAAATATAAACAAAAGAAATAAGAAAGGTGATTTTTTTGTGGAAAATAATAAAAAAGTAGAAGAAGCAAAAAAAACAATTTTGATAGTTGATGATGAAAAGCCAATTGTAGATATCTTAATTTACAATTTAGAAAAAGAGGGCTATAAAACAATAGAAGCATACGATGGAGAGACTGCAATAAATATGGCCTTTGAACAAAAGCCAGATTTGATTTTGTTAGATATAATGCTTCCTAAGATAGATGGCCTTACAGTATGCAAAAGAATAAGGAATACATTAAATATTCCAATTATTATGATTTCTGCAAAAGACGAGGAAATAGATAAAATATTAGGCTTGGAATTGGGAGCAGATGATTATATAACAAAACCATTTAGTGTAAGAGAGTTAGCAGCAAGAGTAAAGGCTAATCTAAGAAAAGCAGAGCTTAATAGTGCAAAGGAATCTACACAAGATGGTAATGAGAAAAATGAAAAAAATAAGGATAACATTATTTCTCTGGGTGAATTATATATTAATTTAGACAAATTTGAAGTAAGAGTACGAAACAAAGTAATTGATTTGACTCTAAGAGAATTTGAAGTACTGAGATATTTAGCAAAACAACCTGGACAAGTGGTTACAAGAGAAGATTTATTAGAAAAGGTATGGGGATATGAATATTATGGTGATATTAGAACAGTAGATGTAACAATTAGAAGAATAAGAGAAAAAATTGAGCAAGATACATCAAGTCCTAAATTATTAATTACTAAAAGAGGAGTAGGATATTATTTATCTTCAAGAGACAAAGAAAGCGAAGGTTAGCAATTAATAGTTGCTAACCTTTTTTTAATGTGCGACAGGAGAGAAACACATTAAGTGTTATCCTCTATCAATTAATATAAAATTTATAATTTATACAATGATGAGAATTTTAAAGGAAAGTGATTAAATTGAAAAAAAATGTAAATTTAAAAATTGTAACAATTTTTTTTGTTTTAGGCATTATATTAATTTTAGGCTTAAGTGCTTGCTATGTTTTTATGCTAAATCAAATTGAAGAACTTGGTTCACTACAAGAGAATTTTGAGTTGATAGAAAGTGTTAGAAATCAACTATCACAAACTAAGTTAATAATCATAATTTCTGTGATTATATATGCTATAATTTCTATATTAATTGGATATTTTGTATTAAAATCAGTTGTATCTCCGATGAAGAAACTCATAAAGAGTGCAGAAAAAATTGCATCAGGAGAGAAAGTATATATAAGTAAAGATTATCAAAATAATGGTGAGGTGGGAGATTTAGAAAATGCCTTTGGAATAGTAACAAATGAACTTAAAGAAAGATTTAATGAGGTAAATAGACAAAAGAAGCAAATAGAAACTATACTCTTACATATGACAGATGGTATTATTGCTTTTGATCTGGAAGGAAAAATAATACATATTAACCCTGCAGCAAAAACTCTTTTAGGATTAAATGATAAAGATAATTCTTTTGATAAAATCTTCAAGAAACTTGATATAGATATAAATATAGAAAAAGTAATTTATTTAGAAAATTGGACATCTTCAGAACAAAGAAAGCATGTTGATGATAGATACGTAAATATACTTTTTGCCCCATTTCAAGACGAGAATGATAGACCAGCAGGGGTTATAACATTAATACAAGATATAACAGAACATGTGAAACTTGATAATATGAGAAAAGAGTTTGTGGCGGATGTGTCCCATGAATTAAAAACTCCAATTACGTCAATAATGGGATATTCAGATACATTATTAGAAGGTAGTTATGATGATGAAACCAGGACAAAATTTTTGAACGTGATTTCAACAGAAGCTAGACGTATGGCAAAGCTAGTAACAGATCTTCTAACTTTATCAAGATATGACAGCAAAAAAATCTCATCTGAAATTACAAGTTTTGATTTGGGTGAATTAACAAAGAAGTGTTTAGAAAAGTTTAAATTCGAGATAGAGAAAAAAGGGCATAGTGTGGAATGTTTTGTAACAGCAAGTGTGCCACCAGTAGTAGCTGATAAATATGGGATTGAAAGAGTTGTACTTAATATTTTATCAAATGCAATAAAATATACACCAGATAATGGTACAATAAAAGTATATGTTGGATTTGTATATAATGATGCATATATAAAAGTAATAGATAATGGAATAGGTATTCCAGAGAGCGATTTAGGAAGAATTTTTGACAGGTTCTATAGAGTAGATAAGGCACGTAGCAGAGAGCTTGGTGGAACTGGATTAGGACTCTCAATAGCAAAGGAAATATTAAACCAAAATAAAGGAAGTATAGATATAAAAAGTAAAGTGGGTAAAGGAACGGAAGTAGTAATAAAAATACCTACAAAATAAAATTCCAAATTGGGGACTGGCGTTAAATTGGAAAAAAGTGGAGAAATACGCCTGTCCCCAATTTGGAATTGGGAGTCAGGACTTATTGACTAAAGTTAAATAAAGTTATATACTTTATTTGTCAAAAAAAGGAGGTAATAGCATGATAGAAATTAGATGGCATGGAAGAGGTGGACAAGGTGCTAAGACAGCGTCTTTACTACTTGCAGATGCAGCATTTAATACCGGAAAATTTATTCAAGGATTTCCCGAATATGGACCAGAAAGAATGGGAGCACCAATTACTGCTTACAACAGAATAAGTGATACACCAATTAGAATACATAGTAATATTTATGAACCAGATTATGTTGTTGTTGTTGATGATACTCTTCTAGAGAGTGTTGATGTAACAGCAGGGCTTAAGGAAGATGGAGCAATTGTAGTAAATACTACTAAAGAAGGTGAAGAATTGATAAAGTCGCTTAATGGTTACAATGGAAAAGTTTATACAATAGATGCACGAAAGGTATCCATGGAAACTCTTGGAAAATATTTTCCAAATACTCCAATGCTTGCAGCTATTGTGAAAGTAAGTGGAATAATGCAGGAAGATGAATTTATAAAAGATATGGAAGGTTCATTTAAGCATAAGTTTGCCAAAAAGCCAGAAGTTATTGATGGAAACATGAAAGCATTAAAACTAGCTTTAAGTGAAATTAAGCAGGTGCAGTAGAAATAAGGAGGAAAAGAAAAATATGACTAATATAGATAAAAATACATCAGCGGAAAATATGACTATAGCTGGAAATATATATGAGTCTGGAAATGCTAGAGAATTTAAAACAGGTGACTGGAGAAGCCTTAGACCAAAATATATTGAGGAAAAATGTATTCAATGTGGTTTATGTTTTCCAGTTTGCCCAGAAGATGCAATTCCAGTTGGAAAAGACCAAAAAAGATTAGATTTTAATTATGATTATTGTAAGGGTTGTGGAGTTTGTTCTAAGGTTTGTCCGGTTAAGGCTATTGTTATGGAAACAGAGAGCTAATATGAAATTGAAAAAATAAACTGCGTCTTGCGTTGTTAGCCTTCGCATAAAATTTTTTCAATATACAACACGTATTATTTCAAAAATTTTAGCTCGGCTACCTAGCAATACTTGTTTCTTTTTCCAATTTCGGAAATGGTAAAAGACAAATTACTTAAAAGGTTTGGAAAAGCAATATATTAATTCTTTTATAAAAGATGAGAAATAGAGAATAAAAAAGGAGTGAATAATAATGAGTATAAGAGAACGTTTAAGTGGGAACGAAGCAGCAGCAACTGCTATGAAGCAAATAAATCCAGACGTTGTAGCAGCATTTCCTATAACACCATCAACAGAGATCCCACAATATTTTTCGACTTTTGTGGATAATGGTCAAGTTGATACTGAATTTGTTGCAGTTGAGAGTGAGCATAGTGCGATGAGTGCTTGTATTGGAGCAGAGGCCGCAGGAGCAAGAGCTATGACAGCTACTTCCGCAAATGGATTATCACTTATGTGGGAGATGGTCTATATTGCAGCTGGTATGAGACTTCCTATTGTTATGTCTTTGGTAAATAGGGCAGTATCAGGACCATTAAATATCCATAATGACCAATCTGATGCTATGGGAGTTAGAGATAGTGGCTGGATTATGCTGTTTTCTGAGACAAACCAAGAAGCGTACGATAATCTAATTATGGCTCATAGAATAGCAGAAAATGAAAAAGTGCAATTACCATTAATGGTATGCCAAGATGGATTTATAACATCTCATTCTATTGAGAATATTGAACTTTTAGAAGATGAAAATGTAAAGAAATTTGTTGGGGAGTATCATCCAAAACATTATTTATTAAACAGAAAAGAACCTATGGCAATGGGACCAATGGATTTACAAGCATTTTTGTTTGAGCATAAATATCAACAAGCTAAAGCAATGAGAAATGCTAAACAAGTTATTTTGGATGTTGCTAAAGACTTTGAAAAAATGACAGGAAGGAAATATGGACTATTTGAAGAATATAAATTAGATGATGCAGAAATCGCAATTGTTTGTATGAATTCAACAGCAGGAACTACAAAAGAAGTGGTTGATGCGTTAAGAGAGAAAGGAGTAAAAGCAGGACTTCTTAAAGTTCGTGTGTTTAGACCATTCCCAGCAGAGGAAATTGCAAATGCACTTTCTCATTTAAAAGCAGTTGCTGTACTAGATAAAGCAGATTCTTTAAATGGTGCAGGGGGTGCACTTTATACAGATATTACATCAGCTATGTATAATAACCAAAATAGAGTTTTAGCAACAAGCTATATATATGGAATAGGTGGTAGAGATACAACCACAAAAGAGATTGAATCTGTATTTGCTGATTTAGTAGAAGATAGTAAGAAAGATAGAATAGAAAATCCTTACAGGTATGTTGGTGTGAGGAAATAAGTATTATAGAAAAGTAGGAAGGAGAAAGATTATGCCATATAATTTAAAACAAGTAATGGCTGAGAAGCCATCAAGATTTACGTCAGGTCATAGAATGTGTGCAGGATGTGGTGCTCCACCAGTAGCAAGGATGATTTTAAGAGCAGTAAAACCAGAAGATCATGTAGTTATATCAAATGCAACAGGTTGTATGGAAGTATCTAGTTTTATATATCCATATACAGCTTGGACAGATTCATATATTCATACAGCTTTTGAGTGTGCTGCAGCAACTCTATCTGGAGCAGAAGCAGCATATAAATCAATGAAAGCACAAGGAAAGTTGCCAGAAGATGAACATACAAAATTTATAGCTTTTGGTGGAGATGGAGGAACTTATGATATAGGACTTCAAAGCTTATCAGGGGCTATGGAAAGAGGTCATGACATGACATATGTATGTTATGATAATGGTGCTTACATGAATACAGGTATACAACGTTCATCTGCAACACCTAAATTTGCTGATACAACAACAAGTCCAGCAGGAAGTGTTATACCTGGAAAAATGCAGTCTAGAAAAGATTTAACAGAAATAATGGAGGCACATCATTTGCCATATGTTGCACAAACAATTGCTTATATGAATTTTAAAGATTTATATGAGAAAGCAGAAAAAGCAATATATACAGAAGGTCCAACATTTTTAAATGTATTATCTCCTTGTCCTAGAGGATGGGGATATCCAACAGAAGATTTAATGCAAATAAATAAGTTAGCAGTTGAGACATGTTATTGGCCTTTATATGAAGTGGAAAATGGTAAGTATAAAATAACATATAAGCCAAGCAAAAAGCTTCCAATTGAGGAATTTTTGAAACCACAAAGACGTTTTAAACATATGTTTAAACAAGGCAATGAATGGATGATAGAAGAGTTCCAAAAGGAAGTCGATAAGAGATGGGAAGAGTTATTAAAACTAGAAGAGATGAGCAATAAAGAGTAATAAAAATAGAACAAAGGGAAATTTTCTCTTTGTTCTATTTTTATTATCTTTTTAATTCAACTGTTGCAGATAATATAGCTCTTACTTTTCTAAAGAATCTAGCAAAAGCAGAATTATTTACAACAGCAAGATCAGTGCTATTCATTATCTTCTCATATTTATTATCTAAATCCATCATTTTATTGATATAAAATTCATTAAAATCTGAATATTCATCGGAAATTCCGATATAGTTTTTGTAATTATATAATCTTACTCTATATTCATCAATATCTGCAGTTGTAGATATTTTAGAAAATTGTTTATTAAAGTATGATGTATATATTAGATTTTGAGTTTCAAAGAAAAGAGATTTGATTTTGGCTTTGCTATTCTCTATTTTTTTTGAAACACGATGTGCTTTTGAACCTTCACAATTATCGCTCATTAGTTTATTGTTAAGTTTTATTGCCTTTTCTTCAGTTTCCAAGATTTTATCTAAATTAGACTGAATTTTTAGGAAATTTTCAGTCCCACATAAATCTGAGAGTCTTTCTTTAAAAAGGTTAGAGCCATAAAAAGTGCTGTCATATAATGCTTCTTCCCCTGCAACATAAGCCATCTGCTTTACCAAATTGCATAAAATAGGGTAATATGAAGGACTGTTTGTTGGAAGTGATATACCATAATATTTTACAATCTCTTCTTGTGAATTAATAGCTTTTGAGGCCATAAGTTGTACAGCTCCCTCATTTAAGCCCATTCCACAAATTTTTAAATCACCAAAATCACATAATCCTAATTTTACTAGACGCCCTTTTTTATCCTTTATCTCTTGCAAGTAGTGAATAAATTCGTGTATTGCAACTTTTTCTAATTCTTCTAATTTCAAACCTTGTTTAAAATACATAGAAGAGTTTTTATAAAAGTATGTAGCTTCAGCAAATCCTTTAGGTATGTCTGCAATATACATAGGAATTCTGGATAAGGCTATAAATAAATTTTGAAAAATAAAATTTTGATTTGGAAATGCATTACATAACATTTCAGCCACATCTCTTGCAATCGTATTTATTCTAAGTGTATCTAAGGTACCTACAACAGTGATACCATCTTTTTTTAAATCTGATTCAATGCTCATAGTTTGAATTTCTCCTTAGTAATTCATATATCAAAATTATACTACAAAAATAGAGGAGTAGTATTACAAGAATATTACTTTTTTATTACAAAAATATTACAACTAAAAATATAAATCCATGTTAGATATAGTAGATAAAATTAGATCTGATGTAATAGTTAAACATAATAATATGATAGAAAATATGATCGAGAATATAAAAGAGAGTATGACATATGAAGATATTGGGACACATCGCCTTTGGTTTTTTAGAATAAGAACCTATATTAATAATATAAGCATAAGTATAGCTAAAAATTATGAAGCAATTAGTAAAGACAATGGGAAATATAGGGTAAAAGAAGAATATATAGAAGAAGCATTTAAAGAGCATAAAAAAAAATCACCATAAGAGGGAAAAAGAATAATGCTATAGATAATGATAATATTGAAAAAATTATTTATGAAATGATAAAACAAGGAATATTGACAATAGAAAAAGCAAATATTTAAAAATAATAAAAAAGAGAATGCTATTGGGCGTGATATAATAGAAGAAAATAAAGAAATAAACCAAACTATTAAATATAAAGAAAATGTCTTTAAAAGGATATTAAATAAAATTAAAAAAATTCTGGGAAAATAAGAAAAACATAAGGTATATGTTTGACAAACCTGCAATAGTGGCAGATTAAAAATGCAAATTTTAGTTGACTTTAGTAAGTATAAGTTATAAAATATTATTCAAGTACTGAAAAGAAAGAGTTCTAATAAAAAGCAAAACAAATATATTTATAAAAGCAATATAATTACTGGAGGAGACATATGATTATTTTACTTGATGCAATGGGCGGAGACAATGCACCAGATGCAAATATAAAAGGGGCCGTAAAAGCGATAGATCAAATACAAGCAGAAGTAGTATTAATAGGAAAAGAAGAAGTTATAAAAGAGCGTATAAAAGAGTTGTATGGAAAAGAAGATATAAAAGATATATCTTCAAGATTAAGCATAAAAAATGCAACAGAAACAATAGAAATGGAAGATATACCAACACAAGCAATAAAGCATAAAAAAGATTCATCAATGGTTGTTGGATTTAATATGCTAAAACAAGGGGAAGGCGATGTATTTATTTCTGCTGGCAATTCAGGGGCACTTTTGACTGGAGCGACTTTGCTTGTTGGTAGAATTAAAGGAATAGATAGACCGGCTTTAGCTGGAATTTTGCCTGCGTATAAAAGTAGATTACTTTTAATGGATTGTGGTTCGAATACAAACTGCAAGCCTATTAACTTACTTCAATTTGCTCAAATGTCTAGTATTTACTTGAAAAATACTTTTGGAATGGAAGCACCAGCTGTAGGATTATTAAACATCGGAACAGAGGAAACAAAAGGAAATGAGCTGACTAAAGAGTCATATAAATTAATAAAAGAAAATGCAGAGAGATTAGATATAAATTTTATTGGAAATGTTGAAGGAAGAGATGCCTTCTCAGGAAAAGTAGATGTGGTAATAACTGATGGCTTTACTGGAAATGTGTTTTTAAAATCTGTTGAAGGGCTTGGCAAATTTGTAAAAAGAAGCTTAACAGAGAGTTTGACACACAATTTATTAACCAAAATAGCTGCAATACCAAGTTTACCAGCAATAAAAAAATTCTCTAAAACTGTAGATTATAAAGAATATGGAGGAGCATTATTCTTAGGAGTAAAGAAGCCAGTAGTAAAAGCACATGGTAGTAGTGATGAAAAATTATTTGAGTTTACAGTAAAGCAAGCTGAGCAGTTTGTAAATAATAAAGCAGTAGAAAAAATGATAGAAGCTTTTGAAAGTCAAAAAGAAGAAAATTAAATAAAGTTTGTATAATTTAAGACTATTTAGTCTAATAAATATAAAACTATATATATGCTGTAATCAATAGCTCTACAGGAATATTTGAATAAAATTTATAAAAAATTATTGACAATTAAATTAATATGTATTATTGTTAGGTAGAACAAAGTTAAGAAGATATAAGGAGGTGAACTTATATAATGAGTTCAGAAGAAGTATTTGAAAAAGTAAAAGGAATAATAGTTGAGCAACTAGGCGTAGCTGATACAGCTATTACAATGGAAGCATCTTTTATAGATGACTTAGGAGCAGATTCTTTGGATATAGTTGAATTAATAATGGCTCTTGAAGAAGAGTTTGATATAGAAATACCAGATGCAGACGCAGAGAAGGTTGTTTCTGTAGGAGATGTTGTAGATTATATAAAGGATCATATTGCATAAGATAAAAAACAGAGTAATCAAATAGGTTACTTTGTTTTTTTGTGCTAAAAACACTTTTATTTTATATAAAAAAGGTGTATAATGTAAATGTTTTTATAAATAATAGGGAATAGGAAACCCTATCTAAAACCTAAATTTAGAACAAGGAGAGAAGATGTGTTATAACACATTGAAATATGTCTATGAATTTTGAAAAATTGGAAAAAAGTATTGGCTATACTTTTAAGAATAAGACACTTCTGAGCAAGGCTCTAACACATACGTCATATGCATATGAAAAAAATATAGAAAGTAATGAAAAGTTAGAGTTTTTAGGTGATAGCATTTTAGAATTTATATCTAGTAAATACATTTATAATAATTATAAAAGGCTAAAAGAAGGTGAAATGACTAAAGTTAGAGCAGAAGTAGTGTGCGAAAATAGTTTGCATAATGTAGCTAAACTTCATAATTTTAGTGATTTTATCTTAATAGGAAAAAGTGAAGCTAATAGTGGGGGAAATAAAAAGCCTGCGATTTTAGCAGATAGCATAGAGGCAACAATTGCTGCAATTTATTTTGATGGTGGGCTAGAAGAAGCAGAAAAGTTTATTATAAATAATCTAAAGGATGCAATTGAAAATTCTACTAAGCATGTGGGCATGAAAGATTTTAAAACAGTACTCCAAGAAAAATTGCAAGAAAATGGTGAAGTACAAATAAAATATGTTGTCATAAAAGAGACAGGACCAGATCATGACAAAACATTTACTGTAAAAGTAGAAGTTGATGGAAAGGAATTAGCAATAGGGGAGGCAAAGACAAAAAAACATGCTGAGATGAATGCTGCAGAAAAAGCCTTGAAAATTTTAAAAGCTTAAAGAATTGGTGTCTATAAATCGAAGATAGGAGGATTGACCTAATGAAAAAAGAATATATTATACCAATATTTGTGCCACATTTAGGATGTCCGAATAATTGTACTTTTTGTAACCAAACAAAGATAAGTGGGGAAACAAAAATGGTTACAGCAAAAGATGTGGAAGAAACTATAGAGTATTATTTAAAGAATTTCAAAGATAATCATAAATATGTGGAAGTGGCATTCTTTGGAGGAAGCTTTACAGCAATTGAAAAAGAAAAACAAGAGGAGTTATTAGGTGCGGTACAAAAATATATTAGAGATAAACTTGTAAATAGTATTAGGATTTCTACTAGACCAGATTACATAGATAAAGAGATTTTAAAAAGAATGAAAAAATATCATGTTAAAACAATTGAGCTTGGTGTACAATCTATGAACAATTATATATTAAACAAATGTAAGAGAGGACACACAGCAGAAGATACAAAAAAAGCATCAAAGCTAATTAGAAGACGTGGATTTATTTTAGGGCATCAGATGATGATTGGGCTTCCAGAAAGCACAAAACAGGATGAGATTAACACAGCAAAAGAATTGATAAAATTAAAACCTAAAATAGTTAGAATTTACCCAGTACTTGTTATAAAAGACACAGAGCTTGCTGAAGAATATAAAAGAGGAGAATATGCACCTCTTACAATTGGACAAGCTGTTGAAAGATCAAAAGAAATAGTAGATTTGTTTAACAGAAATAGAATAAATGTAATAAGAATTGGACTTCAAAACACTGAAGAGATTACTGACCCAAAAGCAGAAAAGAGCAGTGTGGTTGCTGGACCGTATCATCCTGCATTTAGACAATTGGTAGAAACTAGTATGTGGTATGATAGTATCGTAAATAAAATAAAAAAGGTAAATGCAAAGGTAAAGAAAGTAAAAATAATTGCAAATGATATAAATATTAACAATATAATTGGGCATAAAAAAGAAAATGTTACCAAATTAAAAGATGTGTATGATGTAGAGATAGTGATTGAAAAAAGCGACAAAATAAAACCTGGAAAGTTTGAAATGGAGATTTTGGAGTCTTATGAGTAGGAGAAATTTCTAAATATACATCTATTCTGCTCTTATAAATCAGTATTTAAAATTAGTATAAATCACCTAAAATTGGAAAGAATGGTAGAAAACTATGTTTCCAATTGTAGGTGATTTTATTTGAAAAAATTAACAAAAAAACAATTATTGATAAGAAAATATATAAAAGAGACTTTGGAAATAGTAATAGGGTGTTTTTTGATGGCAGCAGGTATATCTCTATTTTTGCTACCTAATCAGTTATCATCAGGTGGTTTTGCTGGTATTGCAACAATTATCTATTATTTATTTAGCTTTCCTGTGGGGACAGTTATGCTCATTTTAAATATTCCACTTATTATAATAACAATAATAAAGGTAGGAAAAGAAATCGCTATAAAAGGAATTTTTGGAACTATTGTATTGTCTGTTTTTATTGATATTTTGGAAAGATTTAATCCTTTAACAGATGATAGATTTCTTGCATGTATTTATGGTGGTATTTTAATTGGGCTTGGGACTGCCATTGTATTAAGGCCAAATGCTTCAACAGGAGGAACAGATTTACTTACTTATATTATTCGTGCATATAAGCCACATTACAGAGCAAGCAATTTGATTGTTATTATAGATATTGCTATTGTTTTGTTAAATGTAATTTTTTTCAAAGAAATAGAAGTAGGTCTTTATTCTGCAATTGCAATATATTTAAGTGGGAAAATGATAGATATTGTGTTTGAGGGAATCTACTTTACAAAAACAATGTTTATTGTGACTAATAAGTATGAAGAGATTTCTCAAGCAATAGGAGAAGAGTTAGATAGGGGAAGTACTGCGATTTATGCTAAAGGAATGTACACAAGAGAAAAGAAAATGATTTTATGGTGTGTGGCTTCAAGAGGAGAGTCGGCTAAAATAAAACAGATAGCACAAGAGTTAGACCCAAAAGCCTTTATTGTGATTTCAAATGCAAGAGAAGCTTGGGGAAAAGGGTTTAAGTAAAGTAAATAGTACATTTACAAATCGTGTGAAATGTGATATTAATATACTAAATGTATTATTAATAAAATATAAAAATGACTGTTACAAGTGTGACTTTATCTAATGATACTTGAAAGAAAATAATTAGCATTATATGGAGGAAATAAGATGCAAGAACAGCATTATATACTAAAAAATGCTACATCTTTTGAACCAAAGCACATATTTGAATGTGGGCAATGTTTTAGATGGGATGAAGAGCAAGATGGTAGCTATACAGGAATAGTAAAAAACAATGTAATAAATGTGAAAAAAGTGGATAACTCAATCGTATTTTCTAGCTTTGGTGCAGATAATTTAAAAGAATTAGTCATAAATTATTTTGATTTAAACCGAAATTATGAAGAAATAAAAACTACTCTTTCTAAAATAGATATATATTTGGAAAATAGTATAAAATATGGAAGTGGAATAAGAATTTTAAACCAAGATTTATGGGAAACTATAATTTCATTTATTATTTCTGCAAATAATAATATACCAAGAATAAAAGGAATTATAAATAGAATATCGCAAAAATATGGAACTAAAATAGAATGGAAGGGAAGAGAATACTACACTTTTCCAATAGTAGAAGGCTTAGCAAAGGCTACTGTAAAAGAACTAAGAGAATTAGGATTAGGTTTTAGAGATATAAGAGTTTATGAAACTACTCATAAGATTTTAAATAAAGAAGTAGATTTGGAAGAATTGCACAAAGAGACGAACACACAAAAGGTAAGAGATACACTTTTAAGCCTATCTGGAGTAGGTCCAAAAGTAGCTGATTGCATACTATTATTTTCTACCTTAAAAAGGTTTGATGTATTTCCAATAGATGTATGGGTAAGACGCGTAATGAATGAACTATACATAAAAAATGAAGATGAGACAAAAGTAAATAAAAAAGAAATAGAAAAATTGGCACGAGAAAAATATGGGGAATTAGAAGGACTGGCACAGCAATATTTGTTCTACTGGAAAAGAGATACAGCATAAATTTTCTAAATTGGGGACAGGTGTATTTCTCCACTTTTTTCCAAAATGAGGACAGGCGTGCTTGGCAAATAAAAAATATAATTCAAATGGGGAAAATATATGGATAATGAATTAAAGAAACTGGTAAAAGATATAATAACTGCAGTAATACCTATAATACTTAACTTGTTGTTTAATTATGGAATGATAGGCATTTTTTCTTTGTACTACATGGATGTTCCAACTTTTATTTTATCAATATTTATAATGTATATTATATTTACACTACTACTTGTGCTAGTCAAAAAATCAAATATAACAACATACATATTGTGCATAATAATTCTAGTAATTTCAATAATAAATGGGGTAAAAATATATTATACAAGTGCACCAATATACTTATCTGATATATATTTTTTGGGAAATTTAGGAGAAATTGCAGGAATTGTAAAATCTGATTTCATAAATCATTTAGATTATGTACAATTAGGAATTTTGCTAGTATTATTAATAACCATATGTATAATCGCTAAGAAAAACACTATTGTCCTTGAAAGCAAAAAGACGAGAATAATAACTGGAATAATAGACGTTTTATTGATAATTATACTTCTAGTTCCAATAAATTCAAAAGACAATTTTATTTTAAATTATATATACAAAGTACAAGATAGAAAAGATTATGATGCAATTATTACAGGGGCTAATTATTATGCAAGGTATGGAGTAATTGCTGGCATGTACGGTATAGAGTTAGAAAATCGTTATAGAGAGCCAGAAAATTATAATGAAGAAGAAGTAAAAGAGGTTTTAGAAAATTCTAGCTTAATAGAGACAGAAGATGATTTAGGAAAGCCGAATATTATAGTGATGTTTCAAGAGTCATACTGGGACATAGAAAACATAGAAGAAGTTGAATTTGACCAAGATATAACCCAGAATTTTGATGAATTAAAAGAGTTAGGAACTAGTGTAAAATTATTAAGCTCAGCCTATGGAGGAATGTCAAGCAATATTGAGTTTGAATTATTGACTGGGGGAAATTTAGCATATTTTGGAGTGGGATATAACCCATTTTTGCAATTATATAAAGAGGCTAAATCTGAAAACAATCCTTCAATTATAAAAGAATTAAAAAATAATGGTTACACTACTAAAGTTATTTTCGGAAGGGATTATTATAGATCTGAATCAGTATATAAAAGACTAGGGATAGATGAATACATAAATACATATACAGACATGCAAGATTATGAAGAAAAAATTAAAGGAACATATATTTCTGACGAGGCGTTAGTAAATGAAGTGCTAGACATAATGGAAAATAAAGGAGAAGACCCAATTTTTTGCATGATAGCAACAATACAAACCCATATGCCATTTTCAGCAGATAAATACGAAAATTATGATATACAAGTTACTAATACATCTTTGTCAGAAGAAGAAACAGGAGTTATTTTATCTTATGCACAAGGTGTGTATGATACAAATGTACAGATAAAAAGACTTTATGATGAAATACAAGAAATGGAAGAGCCAACAATATTAGTTGTGCTAGGTGACCATTTACCATACTTGTATAATAGTGATGGAGAAGATATTTTATCTAGGCTATCATATTTTAATACAGATGATGAAGAGGTAAATCTATTGCGAAAATATACCACAGAAGCATTGATACTAACAAATTATGATGCAGATATAAATTTTGAAAGCGAATATATAAGCCCAGATATGTTGCTGACTAATATTATAAATAACATGGATATAGAAATTTCCGCATACTATAAATGGCTATATAGCATAATGAATATATTACCTGCACAAAATCAGTATATGACTATAGATATTAATAGTAATATATATTTGCAAGACGAGTTACTAGATGAGTTGGAAGCAACTAGAGACTTAAGAGAAAACATACAATATTATTTGTTTAAATAAAGTGGAAATTGGGGACAGGCGTATTTTTGGAAAAAAGTATAATTCTGGGACACACGTTAATATTAAAATTCATTAACGCCTGTCCCCAATTTGGAAAGGAGGAGGAAGATGAGTCTAAAAATCGTATATGGAAAGTCAGGTACTGGAAAAAGTACATATATTTTTAATGAGATAGCAGAAAAAATAAAAAAGCAAAAGCGAAAAATATACATTATAACACCTGAACAATTTTCTTTTACAGCAGAAAAAAAGCTTTTGGATTCAATTGATACTCCTTCAGTTATATCTGCGGAAGTGCTTACATTCAACCGTATGGCATATAGGGTGATGAAAGAAGTTGGAAATGGAAGGAGCAGAAACTTATCTTCTTCTGGAAAATCTATGATTATATACAATATTCTTTCTGAGCAAAAAAATAATTTGAAGTTTATAGGTAAATCGACCGAGAATATTGAATTAATAGGAACTCAAATAACAGAGTTTAAAAAACATGGAATAACAGTAGAGAACCTAAAAAATGTAATGGATAATACTGAAAACCAATATTTAAAAGCAAAAGTTAATGATATGCTAAATGTATATGAAAAATATACAGAAGAAGTTTCAAAAGAATATATAGATGAAAATGACAGTTTAACCATACTTGCAGAAAATTTGGATTTGATACATGATTTTGATAATACTGACATATATATAGATGAATTTGTGGGCTTCACACATCAAGAGTATGAAATACTAAGAAAATTATTAATAAAAGCAAATGAAGTGACAATTACAATATGTACAGATGAAATAAATTTAGCTCAAAGCCCAGATACTGACATTTTTTATGCAAATAAAATGACTTTGGATAAAATATATTATATAGCAAAACAAGAAAATGTAAAAATAGAAAAACCAGTAAATCTAAATACCCTAATTAGATTTAAAACAGAAGAGTTAAAGCATTTAGAGGAAAATATATATGCTTTTCCATATAAAAAATATGATAAAGAAGCACAGAATATAAAATTATTTCTAGCAAAAAATCAATATTCAGAAATAGAAAATGTTGCAAAAAATATAGTGAAATTGGTGAAAAATGAAGGATATAGATATAATGATATATCTGTTATTACAAAAGATTTAGAAGGATATTCTAACTTATGCAAAGCAATATTTGCCAAATATGATATTCCAGTGTTTATAGATGAGAAAAAAGATTTGAGTCAAAACGTTTTAGTAAAATATATGTTGGCTTTATTAAATATTTTTGCGAGAAACTGGTCCACAGATAGTGTTTTGGAATATATAAAAACTGGACTTGTTCAGGATATATCAGATGATGATATTTATGTCATAGAAAATTATGCTTTAAGATGGGGAATAAAAGGCTCAAAATGGTATAATGATGACTGGAATTTCTATAATGAAACTGAGGAAGACCAAGAAAAGATTTTGCATATTAGAGAAAAAATAATAAAACCATTACTGAAATTAAAAAAGAATTTATCAAATCTAAAAGATGTTGCATCAATTACAAAAGCTATGTATCTATTTTTAATAAAAAATAGAATAGATATTATCATGGAAAACAGAATAAAAGCATTTGAAGAAAAAGAAGAAATAGAAAAAGCTAAAGAGTATGAAACAAGTTATAAACTAATTGTGGAAATATTAGATGAAATTGTGCTTATTCTTGGAGATAAAAAGGTAAGTTTTGATAAATATGCTGATTTGCTAAAAATAGGTCTAGCAAATACAGGTCTTGGAAAAATACCAGGCACACAAGACCAAGTAACTGTTGGAGATGTTGACAGATCGAGAAGCCACAGAGTAAAAGCTGTGTTTATAATAGGAATAAATGATGGAATGTTTCCAAGTGTAAACAAAAATGAGGGATTTTTTAATGATAAAGATAGAGACTATTTAAAACAAAATGGGGCAGAACTTGCAAAAGGAACTTTGGAAAAGCTATATGATGATAATTTTAATATATATAAGGCTTTTTCGACTTCAGAAGAAAAATTATTCTTATCATATGCATCATCAGATTTAGAAGGAAAATCATTAAGACCATCTATTTTAATAAATAGAGTAAAAAAGATATTTCCAAAATTAGTAGAAACAAGTGATGTTATAGAAAGAATATCTGAAATTGTAACAGAAGAGAGTACATTTGAAGAACTGATAAATAAGCTTAGTGATTTTAGAGATGGGGAAGAAATAGAAGAAGTATGGTTTGCTTTATATAATTATTATGCTAGCAGTTCAGAATGGAAAGAAAAGCTAGAAAATAGTTTGAAAGCTTTGAATTATAGTATCGAGACTGAAAAAATAGACAAGCAAGTAGTAGAAAAATTATATGGAGACACATTAAAAACCAGCGTATCCAGATTAGAGCAATATGAATCTTGCCCATTTTCGTATTATTTAAAATATGGACTTAATTTGTCTGAAAGAGATGAATTTAAAATACAAGCAATAGATACAGGAACATTTATGCATGATGTTATAGATGGCTTTTTTGCTAGATTGCAAGAGAGAAATCTAAAGGTAAAAGAGATTGAGAAAGCAGAAATAGAGGATATAGTAGATGAAATAATAGATGAAAAGCTAAACTTAAAAAGAAATTATATTTTTACAAGTATTCCAAAATACAAAGTTTTAGCAAACAGATTGAGAAAAGTGGTAAAAAAATCGATTTGTTATATTGTAGATAGCTTAAAATATAGTGACTTTGAAGTGATGGGACACGAATTGGAATTTAAAAATGGGAAAGAATATCCTGCAATAGAGATGGAACTTGAAAATGGCAAAAAGGTAGAAATCACTGGTAAGATAGATAGGATAGATATTGCAAAGACTCCAGATGGAAACTATATAAGAATAATAGATTATAAATCATCTGCAAAAGATATTAATTTAAATGAAGTGGTGGCAGGACTTCAGCTTCAGCTTCTTACTTATTTAGATGCAGTATGTAATATAGAAGATGTAAGACCAGCAGGAGTACTATATTTTAATTTAATTGAACCTAGCATAAAAGCTACTAATAAAATGGATGAAGAGAAACTTCAAGATGAAATAAGAAAACAATTTAAAATGAAGGGTTTGATTTTAGCAGATGTTGACATTGTGAAAAAGATGGATAAAACTTTAGAAAAAGGGAATTCAAATATTGTTCCTGCATATATAGATAAAGATGGGAATTTAGCAAATAGAGCTAGTACAATAACAAGACAGCAATTTGAAAATTTGCAAAAATATACTAACAAAATAATAAAACAAATATCTAATGAAATATTAGCAGGAGACATAAAAATTAAGCCATACTATAAGATTAAACAAGGCAAAACCCCATGCGAATATTGCAAATATAAATCAATATGTAACTTCAATACTGGAATTTGCAAAAGAGATTACAATTATATTGGCAATGAAAATAAGGATTATGTCTTGGAGCAAATAAAATAAGGAGGTTGCAAAATTGAATCTTGATAATGAAATTTTAATTCATAAAAACATAGAAGGAACAGAATTTATACAATTTAGAAAATTATTAGAGTTTCCTAATGTAAAGCATTGTTATACATTAAGGAAAAATGATATCAATGTTCAAATAAAGGGAAATGATAAATCTAATCTAATTCAAAGTTATAAAAAGGTAGCAAAAGCATTGGAATTTGACTATGAAAATATTGTAAAACCACATCAGACACATACAGACAGAATAGAAGTAGTAAATAATATAAAAGAAGAATTTGATGAAGTAGATGGTGTAATTACAAATAAAAGAAATGTATTTTTATGTACTACGTCAGCAGATTGCATTTCACTGCTTTTTTATGATGATAATAAAAAGGTTATAGCAGATGTTCATTCTGGATGGAAAGGAACTTTACAGAAAATAGGGAAAAAAGCTGTACAGAAAATGGAAAAGGAATTCAGTTGCAATCCGAAAGATATAATTTGCTGCATTGGACCAAGTATTAGAAAATGTCATTTTGAAGTGGATGAAGATGTAATGAGATTATTTAAAAATGAGTTTGAATATACGAAACGAATTGGCGAAATTATTGAAAAAGGGAGAGAAGATAAAGATAAGCAAAAATACAATATAGACACAATTTTAATTAATAAAATAATTTTGCAAGAAGCGGGAGTATTGCCAAGTAATATAATAGATAGTGGTATTTGCACAGTATGTAATTCATCTTCATTTCATTCGTTCAGAGTAGATGGAGATGCATCTGGCAGAAATGGAGCTTTCATAGGAATGTGTTAGCAATTCAAATATGTAGCAAGTATGTGTACCGTGAATACACATACTTTTTTCAATTTTATATTGATGTTAGATGAAAAAAATGGTAAGATTAATGTTAGTTAAATTATAAAGAGGTATAAAAAATGTTTCAAAAACTAAAAAGAGGAGATACAGTCGGAGTAATTGCTCCTTCTTCAAAAATAGATAAAGATGATTTAGAAGCAATAAACAATTCCGTTCTTTTAATGGAAGGTACTGGCTTAAAGGTAAAATTTGCTAAAAACGCATTTAAAACAACTTTAGGGTATAGTGCAACACCACAGGAAAAAGCAGAAGATATAAAGGAAATGTTTACAGATAAAGAAGTAAAAATGATATTCTGCGTAAGTGGTGGATTTAATTCAAATTCAGTGTTTGAATATTTAGACTATGAAACTATAAAAAACAATCCAAAGCCATTATGTGGGTTTAGTGATAGCACATCTTTAGAAAATGTAATATATGCTAAAACAGGTGTAATCACATTTAATGGGCCAACATTTAAAGCACTTACATCATGGGCAACTCCATATGCCTATGAAGAAGTAATAAAAAGATTTATGAATGGAGACATGCAGTTTGGTCAAGATGATGACGAATATATAACCATAAAAGAAGGAAAAGTAGAAGGAATACTTGTAGGTGGAAATTTAAGTTTAACAGCAGATATGGTTTGTGGAAATTACAATATAGATTTTGAGAATAAAATATTGTTTATTGAGGAGCTTTGTTTAGAAACTCCACCAGAAGGTGTTAGTCATTATTTATACCATATGAAGCAAAATGGAGTATTTGATAAAATTAAAGGAGTATGGGTAGGAAATTATGATGGAAGTGTAGCTTTAGAAAAAATATTGTTAGATGTTTTAGAGAGTAAATATAATTTTCCAATAATAAAATCAAACAATTTTGGACATACAGAAAAGAAAACAGTAATTCCAGTTGGAGGAAAAGTTAGAATTGATACAAGCAAAAAAATAAAAATAGAAATAATAGAGAATTTTATGGATTAAGGGAACAAAAAGATGTACAATAATTGGGAAGAATTAGAAGAATCAATTAAAAATTGTAATAAATGTAAGTTATGCAAAACAAGGCTGAATATTGTGTTTGGAGTAGGTAATAAGAATGCAGATATTATGCTTATTGGAGAAGGACCTGGTGCAGACGAGGATAAGCAAGGAGAGCCTTTTGTGGGAAAAGCAGGCAAACTTATGGATAAGGCATTTGAAGGGTTAGGAATCGAGAGAGAAAATTTATATATTGCAAATATAGTAAAATGCAGACCACCTTCAAATAGAGTTCCAGAAGATGATGAAGCGACTGCGTGCCTTGATTATCTGCGTAATCAAGTAATATTGGTTAGACCAAAAATAATTGTTTTACTTGGAAGTACAGCATTAAAAAATATATTGGGAAAAGAGTATGGTATTACTTCGGCACGTGGGAACTGGCTGGAGAAAAAAGGGATATTATACATGCCAACATGGCACCCAGCAGCACTATTGAGAGATGAGAATAAAAAAATAGAGTTTTGGAAAGATTTAAAAGAAGTTATAAAAAAATACAACGAAATAATGGTAAGTTAGTTATATTACATTAAATGGATTTGAGGTAATAAAATATTATAAGAACATAGGAATTACCACAATTTAAAGGACAATATTGGCACTAATTATAATGATAAGGGAGTAGTAATTTATGAGTAGCAAATATTATGAACCAATAGATTATGAGTTGTTAGATAAAAAAACAGCGTATGAAGGAAAAAGAATTGTAGTAGAAGAACTACATTATAAAAATCCAAGAACAGACGAAATATTATACAGAGAACATGTATTAGCAGGACATGCTGCAATTGTTATGCCAATTACAGAAGATGGAAAATTTGTAATGATAAAAGAGCCACGCACACCAGTGGGGTTAAAAGTACTTGCTTTCCCAGCAGGAATGATAGAAGAAGGAGAAACACCAGAACAAGGTGCAAAAAGAGAATTAGAAGAAGAAACAGGATATAGAGCAGGTTATATTAAAAAATTAAGAGAAGTGTATCCTGCAATAGGTTATTCTAATGAGAAGACAATAATATTTTTAGCAAAAGATTTAGTGAAAACGCAAATGAATTTAGATGAAACAGAAGATATAGAAGTAGTGGAAATAGATATAAAAGAGATAAAAGAAATGTTAGATAATGGAGAAATAAAAACATCTAACGAAACGGTGGGGTTACTTCACTACTTTATGTATGAGTGTAAAGATTAAAGAGGTTATAGTAAAAAAATATACCACGTGTCACATGTATTCTAAGAGTGCTTAGATGTATGTGATTACGTGATGCTATTAAGAGTAATGTGATATAAAGTGATAGAAGAGAAAGGAAAATTTATGAACGATAATATACAAAAATACGCAGAATATTGTCTGAATTGTCCAATAAAGCCATGTGCAAACAAGGGATGTCCATTAAATAATGAGATACCAGAATTTATTAAGCAAGTGAAAGAAGCGAATATAGAAGAAGCATATAGAATTTTGTCAAAAACCACAGTGCTTGGAAGTGTGTGTGGAAGAATATGTCCACATATGAAGCAATGCGAAGGAAGCTGTGTAAGAGCTTTTAGAGGAGAACCAGTACAAATAGGAGAAATAGAGGCATATATTTTTGATGAAGCACTGAAAAATAAGTGGTATGAAAAGTTAGAAAAAACAGATGAATTGACTGGAAAAAAGGTTGCAGTGGTAGGTAGTGGCCCTGCAGGACTTACTTGCAGTGCTTTTTTGGCAAGAAGTGGGGCTGAGGTTACAATATATGAAAAATATAGCAAACTTGGAGGAATACTTACACATGGAATACCCGAATTTAGGCTAAATAAAAAAGTTCTAGAAAAAACAATTGAGTCTATTTTAAGTATTGGAATTAAAGTAGAGTGTAACAAGGAATTAGGAAAAAACTTAAATTTAAAAGAACTTGAGAATGAGTATGATGCAATATTTCTTGGCTTTGGTGCAAATATCCCTTCAAAAATGAATATTGAAGGAGAAGAGCTAGAAGGAGTATATGGTGGGAATAGCTTGTTAGAGCATGGAAATCATCCATCTTATGAAGGAAAAAAGGTAGCTGTAATAGGTGGAGGCAATGTTGCAATGGACTGCTCAAGAACAATAAAAAAATTAGGAGCAGAAAAAGTATATGTTATATATAGAAGAGCAGAAAAGCAAATGCCAGCAGAAGTCAAAGAAATAGCAGATGCAAAAGAAGAGGGAGTGGAATTTTTATTCCAAAATAATATTGTAAAAATTCTGGGAGTTGGAAAAGTAGAGAAAATTGAATGTATAAAAACTGAACTTGTGAAAAAAGAAGGAGAAACAAGGGAAGTTCCAGTAAATATAGAAAATAGCAATTATGAGATGGATATGGACTATGTTGTAATGGCAGTAGGCTCAAGTTCAGAAAAAGAATTATTAGAAAAATTAAAAGAAGCGGGAATAGAATTAAACGAAAAGGGATGCATACAAGTAGACGAAAATCACAGAGCATCTAAGCAAAAAATTTATGCAGGAGGAGATTTGGCAGGAGATAAGGCAACAGTTGCATGGGCTGCAAGAGCAGGAAGAGATGCGGCAGAAGCAATTAAAAAGGAGCTAGAATAATACAAAAATAAGAAAAAAAGAAGCGTATAAAAAAAGACCCCTCAATTGTTAAAAAATTAAACAATTAAGGGGCATTAATATTTTATAAAGTACTCTAGCTAGTTTCTTCTGAAGAAACGGAATTGTCCTTTTTCTCAATACGCTTAGTAAAAATAAGAATTCCTAATATAAATAATAAAATGCTAATCCACTGTGAAGTTGATACTCCAAAATAAATTCCACGCACTGAATCTCCTCTGAAAAATTCTAGAATAAACCTAATTATACTATATAAAATCAAATATAATCCTAATGTTTTATAAGTTCCAAGAAATTTCTTGTAAGTTACTAATAATATAATAAATATAATAAGATTAAATATTGATTCTACTATTTGAATAGGGAAAAGTTGAATTTCATTTGGTGCAATTAATGAATTGTGAAATGTAATGGCTCCAAAACCATGATATTCCATACCATAGCAACATCCGGCACATAAACATCCTATTCTACCAATTGCATGTACTAGAGGGATAACAGGAGCAAGGATTAGGATAAGGTAATTGAATGGTATTTTAAATTGCTTTGAGTAAATAAATATTCCTAATATGCTTCCAGCTAAGCCACCGTAAAATACAAAACCGCCACGTAACATTTGTAAAAATGTATTATATAAATCTAGATCATTATAATTTTCTATTAGAAAAGGGATATTGGTTATAACATATAAAAGTTTTCCACCAATTCCTACTCCAATCATTGCATATATTATACAATAAAATACATCTTCTTTGCTTACGTCGAAAAACTTGCTAAAATACTGAATTGCAATGCTCCCACCAATAAAAAAACCAATAAAAATTACTAATCCATATGTCGCAATTTCATAACCGAAAATAGAAATATATGGTAACATAGTTCTCACACTTTCTTTAATTTAATAAAAATTAGGTAAACAATTTTATTTGTTTACCCTACAATAAAAATATTTTTCTCATTGTATAGGGAAATTTTCATTTCTATTATACAATAAGGTCAAATCTTTTTAGGCTGTGCAATTTGTAAAGAAAACATTACAAAGGTCAAGCCCGCTTTTATTATTAATATAATGCTGCTGCGCTACCGATAGCTGAGAAGCAAGCTGCACATGCTATGAATACTAAAGCACATAAAGCTGTACCAATGATAGAAAGTACTAAACCTGCTGTAGCCATTCCTGATGGATTTTTCTTTTTTGCCATAACTCCTAATACAATACCAACGATACCAACTATTATTCCTATCCAGTAAAGAGCAATAAAGCTAAATACTATAGAAACAATACCTAATACCAAAGAAGCTATTGCTAATCCATTAGATTTCTTTTCTTCCATAAATACATCCTCCTTATTTCGACAAAATACGTAATTATTATACAATAGTATATTAAGAATTGCAACAAAAAAATTAATAAAAATTTAAGATATTATTAATTTATGATAAGGACTCTGGAAAAATATCATCTGTTCAATATTTTTATTAAAAAATATCATCATTTTCGGTTTCTTGATCTTGTTTTTCTAGTTCTTCAAGCTTTTGAAGTTCTACCATATTTTCTTTTTCTTCCTCGTTTACTATTTCACTTGAAGCATCTTTTATGATTTCTAAATCATGTGCATTATATTTTTTAAAGTAAATTTCATCATTATCATCTTTAAATTTTACTTTTACAATTTCTTTTAGAGTTTCAATCGAGTCAACAGTTCCTTCGCCATCTTCTGTTTTTACTATTGCTCCTATTTTTGGCAAATGAGATAATTTATCTTCATAAACATTCTGTTCATATCTTAAGCAACACATAAGCCTTCCACAATTTCCAGATATTTTTGATGGATTTAAAGACATATTTTGTTCTTTTGCCATTTTTATTGAAACTGCTTCAAAGTTATTTAGAAAAGAGCAACAACAAAGTTCTCTTCCACATATACCGTTTCCGCCAATACGTCTTACTTCATCTCTAACGCCAATTTGTCTTAGCTCTATTCTAGTTTTGAAAATACTAGCTAATTCTTTTACTAATTCTCTAAAATCAATTCTTCCATCAGCAGTAAAATAAAACAATAATTTACTATTATCAAAACTATACTCTACATCAGTCAAATGCATGTCCAACTTTAATTTCTTAATTTTTTCCTCACAAATTTTAAAAGCTTCTTCTTCTTTTTTCTTATTTTCATTATAATGTTTTATATCTTTATAATTTGCTATACGAATAATTTTTTTTAATGGCGTAGCAAAGTCAGCGTCTGGTAGAAGTTTCTTTTTGGCTACAACTTCACCAAGTTCTTCACCTAAAGAGGTTTCAACAATTACTTTTGTTTTTATATCTACATGTAAATTACCAGGATCAAAGAAATATACCTTACCTGGTTTTTTAAATCTAACACCTACTATAATCTTCATGAAATTCCTCCCATATTTTTAATAAAAGATTATCAATGCACATATCATAATTTGCATTTGAAGATAGTCTTTTTTTTGTTAATTCTACTATTTTAACAGAATTTATATATTTCATATCATTAGTAGAACGTAATTTATTAATAAATACAATATTAAAATAATCAAGTAAATTTAATATATTATCTTTAGATTTATAAAGTAAATCAGCCTCGTTCCAGATATCGATTATATCCTTAGAAGAGAAATCTTCTATAATGTTATCTATAGATTTATAAAGCTCTATCTCATCTTTCAAACTAATCAACTTAGAGATACTACCATTGCATGTGCTTAGCAAATTGTTATTGATTTTTATATTATGATTTCTTGCATATTGTAATAATTCTTCTTTAGATAATTCATTAAAGTTAATTTTTGTACATCTTGATTTTACAGTATTAAGAAGCATACTTTCATTTGAGAGAATTAGAATAATAATAGCATATTCTGGTGGTTCTTCCAAGGTTTTTAGTAGGCAGTTTTGAGCTTCAGATGTCATTAAGTCACTATTATCTATAATATAAATCTTTTTTGTAGAAACAATTGGCTTTTCAGAGATTTTTTCCTGTATCGTTCTTATTTGACCTATTTTAATACTTTTTCCATCTTCTGAATCAAGTATTGAAAAATCTGGGTGATTACAACTATCAAATTTTACACATGAAGAACAATATCCGCATGCTTTATTATCACCAATACATAAAATCATTTTTGCAAATTCTTGAGCAAAAAGTTTTTTGCCAATTCCATTAGGCCCAACAAACATGTAGCTATGTACAAAACTATTAGATTTGATTGAGCTATTTAATAATTGTTTTATACTATCATTTCCAATTATATTACTAAAATTCAAAGTCTCACTCCTAAAATAAATTATTCAACTTTGCCAAACAAACTTAAAGGCCAAAATCTTATCCATACTTCACCTTCAATTTTTTCTAGAGGAATACAGCCAAAGGCTCGGCTATCAGTTGAATAATCTCTATTATCTCCTAAAACATAAACACAATTTTCAGGTACAACTACATCTGAGTAAGCAAAATATCCCATATCAGTAGTAACCCCATCTTGTAAATAAGGCTCGTCAAATTCTTCTCCGTTAATATACACCTTGCCATCATAAATTTGAATATGATCACCAGGAAGACCGATTACTCTTTTTATATAGCTTTCTTTACCAATTTCTAATACATGGTAAACGAAATTGCTAAACCAATTTGTTGGTTCATTAGAATACTTAGCTATTACATCACTACTGTCAAATTCATTTGCAAATATATAGTCTTTATCTGGTGCTTCAAAGGTAATTATATCCCCACGTTCTGGCATTTGATTAGTGGTTCTAGTCCATCTATTTAAGATAAGTCTTTGATTTTGTTCTAATGTAGGATACATAGATGATTGTTTAACAATAGTTGGTGTGCCAATATAGTATCTTATTAATAATGCAAGTATAAATGCAATTAGTATGCATACTATCCACTCTATAATATCTTTAGTTTTTTCGCTTAATTTCATTTTGATGTTCATTCCTTTCTAAGTCTGATTTTGTTTAAAAAGATAAAAATTTAATCAAATTTACTTTAATATTATATATATTTTTTTTGAAGTTATCAATGGTTTTGAAAAAAAAACTCTAATATACTTACAGCGACTATGATAATTTATTAGATAATTATTGTATAGATTTGTTAATTATAGAAAAAATAAAAATAAGTAATTGACATTGAAAAAAACTTGAATTATCATATTAATATAATAAAATGAGATTTTATAATTTTTTTGTAAACATCTGTAACTAAGGAGGAATATAATGAGGCAAATAGAAAAAGAAAAAGGCTCTATGGCAGTATTTGTATCAGTAGCACTTCTAAGCATGCTATTTATTCTCATGGCATTATTCATGACATCAAATTCAATGAGAAGAAGTTTAATAAAAACAGTTATAGCAGTAAAAGAAAGTTATGAAGCCGATAATAGTAAGGCGGATGACATATATACTATTCTAACTGAAGAAGAGTACTAAAAGTAGTAGATGTAAAACCAGAGAGTGGAGAGGCAGTAACTTTTTTTACATCAAATACAAAATTAGTAGATGAAGATGATAATATATTAACAGTTCCTGAAGGATTTGGTGTTGCATCAGATAGTGCGGTTTATGTTGATGATGGTATTGTGATAGAAGATAGTGAAGGTAATCAATTTGTGTGGATTCCAGTAGATGATTATACGACAATGTATACAGAAGTATCAAGTGAAACTACTTTAAATGGAGTAACTACAACAACAAATGTATATAGCAGTTTAAGATTAAGAGATGGAAATAGCTACTCTATTGGAACACCTGGTACTACTGTATTAAGGGAGCTAGATGTACTAAGCACTATAGATACGGGTTATTATAACTTGTTAGGGTATAGTTCTATACAAGAAATGGCAGATGGGATGTTAGAAGAATATTTGGCAACATATAATAGTATAATAGAATATGGAGGGTTTTATATAGGAAGATATGAAATAACAGGAGATGAAGATAATCCTACATGCCAACAAGGATTAACAGCATTTACAGGAAATTGTTCAGAATATACTCAAGAAGCATATAGTACAACTCAGCGTATTGTGCGTGGAGGGGATTGTAGTTACGAAGGAGATGAAGCTCCTGCCTCAGATAGAAATAATAAAAGTCCGTATACAACTATAATAACAGTAGGAAGTGTAGAAAATTCATCTCGTCCAGCACTTTATATAAAGTAATTTATATTAGAAAATTTATTAAGAAAGGCATTTCGCACGGCAAGTTTCTGGAGCAACGGCGAAATACATGTCCTCGCTTTGCTCGGACGGCCTAAAGTATCCTAACTTTGTTATATAGCAAAAATATTCGATTTTCATATATATAAAAAATAATAGAAGACAGAATTATGATTAATTCTGTCTTCTATTTTGGAAATCAAGGTAGAGGATTTAGAATTTCATTATGATTTTTTTACATAAAACATTGACCTTTTGCCCTTTTCCGTATATAATAATAATGTTTAAAATTGTGCATTTTTATTGAAAGCAAAATACAACTTATAAAAGTTGCTTTAAATTTACAAGGAGGAGAATATATGGGAGAGGTTATAGTTATAACATCTGGAAAAGGTGGAGTAGGGAAAACAACTACAACTGCTAATCTAGGTGCGGCTTTAGCTTTAAGAGGCAAAAAAGTTGCATTAGTAGATACAGATATTGGTTTAAGAAACTTAGATGTTGTAATGGGCTTAGAAAACAGAATTGTTTATGACATAGTAGATGTTGTAGAAGAAAAATGCAAATTAAGACAAGCCCTTATTAAAGACAAAAGATTTAATGAGCTTTTCTTATTACCAGCAGCCCAAACAAGAGATAAAAGTGCAGTAAATGAAGAACAAATGAAAGAACTTATAGGAAAACTAAAAGACGAATTTGATTATATATTAATAGACTGTCCTGCGGGAATCGAACAAGGATTTAAAAATGCAATTGCTGGAGCTAATAGGGCAATAGTAGTAACTACAGCAGAAATATCTGCAATTAGAGATGCGGATAGAATAATAGGATTACTTGAAGCATCTGATATAAAAAATCCGGAGTTGGTAATAAACAGAATTAGACCAGCAATGATAAAAAAGGGTGAAATGATGGATGTTGAGGATATTGTTGATTTATTATCTATTGATTTAATTGGTGTAGTACCAGATGATGAATATATAATAACTCAAACTAACAAAGGGGAACCTGTTGTTACAAAGGAGAAGGCTCCTTCGGGGAAAGCATATATAGAAATAGCAAGAAGAATATTAGGAGAAAATGTTGATGTAACAGTTCCTGGAAGGAAAGAAGGTCTTTTTAGTAAAATGAAAGGTTTTTTCGCAAAAAGTAAACATTAATACTATTGGAGGTAAAACATGTTTGAGAACATAGTACATTTTTTTAAAAAATTTAGAAAAAGCGAAAAAGAAGAATCTAAAAGTACAGCGAAAGAAAGATTACACTTAGTATTAGCTCAAGATAGAGCAAATATTTCAGCAGACTTTTTAGAAATGATGAAACAGGAAATATTAGAAGTTATTAAAAAATATATAGATATAGATGAAAAAGCAATAGATGTAAGATTAACGAATAAGGAAAGTGAAGATGGCTCTATAGGAGCACCAGCTTTATATGCTAACATTCCAATTATAACAATAAAAAATGAAGCAAGAAAACTAGAAGGTTCTTTAGAAAAGAGAAATAAATCTGAAGAAAAAACAGATAGTCAAGATGGTGATGTTCAAGTGGCAGAAAATGAAATTCAAGAAGACACTATGAATAATGCTACACAAGATGAAACGCCAAAGACACAAGAGGCAAATAGTAAGCGTAAAAACAAACCTGAACAAGAAGAAAACGTAAAACAAAAAAATACTGGGGCTCAGGATATACATATGAAAAAAGACGATGATAATGTAGATGAGGTTGAGAATGAAGAAGAAGATTCTTAAAAATATAGAGTGGGGAATATTAATTTGTACTATAATTTTAGTTGCAATAGGTCTTGTTGCACTAGCGTCTGCAACGCAGAATTCTGATTACGAAGAATTAAAAAAGCAAATAATATGGCTTGTAATTAGTATTCCGATAATGATTATTATAATATTTATTGATTATGATTTCATAGCTAAAATATCTCCAATATTATATGGAATAATTGTAATTCTTCTAATAGGAGTATTATTTACAGAACCCATAAATGGTGCTACCAGTTGGTTTAATATAGGTTCTATATCAATTCAACCGGCAGAGTTTGCAAAAGTAATATGTGTACTAATGCTTGCTTTAATAATTACAAGAATACAAAAAAAAGGCAAAGATGAAATAAGTAGATTTCCTAAACTTTTATTAATATTATTAATATTTTTAATACCTACTTTATTAATTATTAAACAACCTGATTATGGCACTGCTATGGCTTTTGCTATGGCTTTGGTATTTATGTTGTTTGTAGCTGGAATAAAAAAGAGGTATATTATAGGGACAATCTTATTAGTTATTATTGCTATACCATTATTATACTTTTTTGTTTTACCAGAGCATGCAAAATTAAGGATAGATGTATTTCTTAATCCAGACCTAGATCCAAGAGGTGCAGGATATAATGTTATACAATCAAAACTTGCAATTGGAGCAGGACAATTATTTGGAATGGGGTTATTTAAAGGAAATCAGACTCAGTTAGGATTTTTATATCCAAAGACGACGGATTTTATATTTTCTCTAATAGGTGAAGAAATGGGATTTATAGTTGCTGCACCAATTATAATATTGTATGTAATACTTATTACAAAAGCTATTTATGTAGCAAAAACTGCAAAAGATGATTTGGGCTCATATATTGCAATTGGAATAGCTCGGAGTATTTTTCTTTCATATGGTAGAAAATATTGGTATGACAATGGGACTTTTACCTATAACAGGGGTGCCTTTACCATTTGTAAGTTACGGAGGAAGCTCGTTACTAAGTAATTTTATAATGATTGGACTTTTATTAAATATTTCTGGAAGACGACAAAAGGCAATTTTTATAGATTAGTGAAAACGGTTTATTATTTTATAGAAGAAAAGGAAAAATAATGTATTTAAAAAAATTAAAAATTGGAAATGTGGAATTGCGTAACAACATACTTTTGGCTCCAATGGCAGGAATAACAGACCTGCCATTTCGATTGATATGCGAAAAATATGGAGCAGGTCTTTGCTATACAGAAATGATAAGTAGTAAAGGAATATATTATAATGATTCTAAAACTAAACTTTTATTAAATATGAAGGGAGAGAGTAGACCTGTTGCGGTACAATTATTTGGAAGTGATATAGAGGCACTTAAATATGCAGCAAAATATGTTAGCAATTTTGCAGATATTATTGATATTAATATAGGATGTCCAGCACCAAAGATTGTCAAGAATGGAGATGGAAGTAAATTACTATTAGATTTAAATCTTGTAGAGCAAATAGCAATAGAAGTTGTAAAATCATCTAAGATTCCTGTAACGGCAAAAATAAGGAAGGGTTGGGACAGTAGTAATATTGTTGCTGTAGAAGTAGCAAAAATATTGGAAAATGCAGGGATTTCAGCAATTACAGTACATGGAAGAACACGAGAACAATATTATTCAGGAACAGCTGATTGGGAAATTATAAAAAAAGTAAAGGAATCAGTAAGTATTCCAGTTATAGGTAATGGAGATATAAAATCTAAAGAAGATGCTTTGAGAATGTTTAGTCAAACAAATGTGGATGGAATAATGATAGGAAGAGCAGCGATAGGAAATCCATATTTATTTGAGGAAACTATTAATTATTTAGAAGGAAAAAAGCAAAGAGAAATTTCTAATGAGGAAAAGCTAAATACAATACTAGAGCATGTGAAACTGGAAGTGGAGGAAAAAGGAG
This sequence comes from uncultured Clostridium sp., assembly GCA_964587175.1. GTDB lineage: Bacteria > Bacillota > Clostridia > TANB77 > CAG-508 > CALXVA01. The sequence goes on along the minus strand of CAZPKK010000004.1, from coordinate 6,043 downwards.
AAAAAGTAGCTATTAAAGAAATGAGAAAGCATCTAGCATATTATATAAAAAATATGAAAGATGCAAGCAAAATAAGGGAGAAAATAAATCAAATATCAAGTGAGAAAGAGTTAATAGATTGTCTAAATGAATACTTTAAAAAAGTCTAAAATAGAATGAAAGTAGATTAGTGTAAATTAGTCTACTTTTTTGTTATATAGGAAAAATCGAAGATTTTCCTATATAACAAGGCTAAGTTTTGGCTGTGCGAATTTGCAAAGCAAAATGCTAAAAAGGGCAAAGGCACTTTTTTATGTAGGAGGAAAAGGAATTAATGTTAAAAAAGTTATTTTTAGGAACAATAGCTATTATTATTGTTGGCTTAATTTTATTTATATTTTTTACAAAAAACAATTATAAAATTTTTGAAAATGGCAATAATATGAGTAATATAAGTATTGAGGAAATTGAAGAATATATTTTAAATATTAGTTCGTATGAAGCGGAAATTGAAGTAACTGTAGAAAGTAACAAAAATACAAATAAATATTTAATATTACAAGAGTATATTAAGCCAAATCAATATAAACAAAGTATATTAGAACCAAGTAATATAGAGGGAGTAGAAATAATTTACGATGGGCAAAATTTAACAATAAGCAATTCAAAATTAAATATAAACAAAATATATGAAAATTATGAATACATTGTAAGCAATATATTAACATTAGAATCATTTATCTCGGATTATAAAGACGGAAAAGAAGAAAATAATACAAGTTTTTACGAAGAAGTTGAATCATATGTTTTTGAAGTAAAAGTAAAAAGTGGCAATAAATATATCCAAAACAAAATATTATATGTAGATAAGGAGACCGGGAAACCAACGAAAATGTTAGTTCAAGATATTAACGAAAAAACAGTGGTTTACATATTATATAATGAGATAAAGATAAATGATTTGAGTGGAGATAATGTACTTGCAAAGTTAATAAATGAAGTTTATGTAAAACAATATTAATATAAATCATACTATATCTCAAACTGTATTTAAAATATGTTAAAAGATAGGCCTTAAATATAGAAGCTAATAGGAGTGAAGGATATGGTAATAAAAAGAGGAGACATGTTTTATGCTGATTTAAGCCCAGTAATTGGTTCTGAACAAGGAGGAGTAAGACCAGTTTTAATTATTCAAAATGATGTAGGAAATAAACATAGCCCAACTGTTATAGCAGCAGCAATTACATCTCAAACCGGAAAAAACAAATTGCCAACACACATAGAAATAGGGTCACAAGAAAATGGTCTAAAGGCTGATTCAGTAGTCTTGGCCGAACAAATAAGAACAATAGATAAAAGCAGATTGAAAGAAAAAATAGGGCATATAGATGATGAAAATGTAATATCACAGATTAATAATGCATTAGGAGTAAGTTTTGGGTTAGAGTGAAAAAGTAGGACGGAGTTCTGAAGTATGGATGTTTGCTTAGGCGTGCATATTTGCGAGAGCAAAATGCACAAGTGTGCGTCGAAAGCTCTGCTTTCGACGCACACTTGTCTTAAATTTCTAATTTTTTTATAATCTTAATTTCATCATAAAGTTTTTGAATTCTGTCAGTCCTGATCTGTAAAGCATTTTTATAATCTTCGTATACTTGTTTATAATTGTCAAAATTTTCATCAACCAGAAAAAGCATTTTCATACCTTCCTTGTAGTAAGCCTTCTTTCTATCTGTCTTGGCGCTTTCCATTTTATCAGCATATTTTACTACAAGTTCTAATCTTTTTATATTTTCTTTTAAATATTTTAGGTAATCATACAGACAGCTAATTTCATATAAAATATCATCTATAACAACTTTAAATAAAACTTTTAAAATACGCTTATTGATTTTACCAAACTTAGAGTTTTGGGAAAGATAATCTAATGCAACAAATTTAGGATCTGGCTGAGCGTCTTTTATTAAGTCTTTCAAGGTTTCAGATATATTTACGTGAGTTTTATATTGCCTTTTCGTAACTATAGCATCATATTCATCTGCAACTCTAACGATCTGAGCTTCCATAGGTATTTTTGTTATGCCATTTGGATAACCAGAGCCATTTAATGCTTCATGGTGGTTTAATGCCACTATTGAATATGATTTTAATTTTGGATCTTTTATGCACATTTCATAACCTAAAGTAGTGTGTGTTTTCATTATCTCAAACTCTTCATCAGTGAGTTTATCAGGCTTATTTAAAATTTTTAAGGGTATAAACATTTTACCTATATCATGTAGATATGCACTAATAGTACAATAAATTGTAAAATTTTTGTTGAAATGTAAATATTCACAAATTCTACAAGTTAAATTTGCAACATTTTCACTGTGTCGCCTAGTAAAAAAATCCAAATTACCTAAGATATCTAATTGATATCTCATGGTCTTTTCGAGATCATATGACTTTAGATTAGTTGGATTATAAAAATCAAATTTTTCGCTTTTCATTTTTTTTACCTTTCTAAATTTATCTTAAGTGTAAAACATACTATATACATAATACTATAAAAGATAAAAAAAAACAATAACAACAAATAAAAAATATTTAATAAAAATGTATAAAAAAATTTTATTGTAACATAATAAAAGTATAAGATTGATATTAGTTGAAATAAGAGTAATATAGGATGTTAATTAATAATGTTTTATATTATTCGAGCAAAGATATATAATAGTGTAATAATCTTATATTATTATATGTCGGCGATGAGAGTATATTATTTGTATTATAGCTGTACAATAGTTATTTCTATTATACTTAGTGTTTATAGATATAATTAATAATGTATGGTTGAAACATAGGTAATATATTCAAAGTTAAGATTAGTCTTGTATTTTATAATGGTTGTTATTAGTCCCATGTGGATGAATATGGCTATTGTGTGTGCATTTTTAGTCGAGCGACCGATTAATATATTTGATGATTAGCTTATTTATGCAGTAATGTATATTAGGTTATAAATTAGGTATATTAGTTTTAGCTGAAGATTAATATCAGTTTTATGATAAATGCTACTATAGGTATTTTCTATAGTGGCATTTAATTTTTGCCTAAAAAGTTAAAATCTTATAAAATTTCATAATGAAAATTGGTAAGTGATGAGTGTTAATAAAAAGATAAAATTATTGCAATTTATTAAATCTATGTATATAATTAAGAAAAACATATATAGCGTAAGAGATTTTTATTATACAACAAGGTTAAATTGTGCATATTTGCAAGGTAAAATGCTACAAAAGGCGAAGCTACTTTTCTTATGAGAGGAGGAAACTTCAATTAAGGAAAATTGAAGTAATTAAGTGATGATAATAAAAAATGGAAATGTTTTAATTTTTGAAAACAATGATGTTAAAATAGAAGAGTTAGACATAAGGATAGAGGCTAATAAAATAGAAAAGATGGAAAAGAAAATAGAATCATATGAAGGAGAAAAAGTTATAAATGCGACTAATAAAATTGTAATGCCAGGTTTAATAAATACACATGCACATATTGCAATGAGCATATTTAGAGGAACCTTTGAAGGATGCAATTTATTTACATGGCTTAATGAAAAAATATGGCCTATAGAGGCAAAACTAACAAAGGAAGATGTATTTAATGCTAGTATGCTGTCTATTTTAGAGATGATTTCGACTGGTACCACATGTGTGAATGACCATTATTTCTTTTCTGAAGAAATAAGAGATGCATTAGAAAAAGCAAAGATGAGAGCAGTAATTACTAGAGTCCTAATGGACAATGATGGCGAAGAAGCTTCAAATAATAGAATAGGAGAGTTTATAAAATTATATGAAACAAGAAATAAAGAAAATAATCTTATTACATATACAGTTTCTCCTCATGGGTTATATACTTGTTCAGGAAAAATATTGGAAAAATCAAGAGAATTAGCTTTAAAATATGATTTGCCTGTACATGTACATTTTTTGGAGAGTATAGACGAAGTTGAAAATATAAAAAAATTACATGGAGAATCAGCTGCTAAAGTACTAAAAAAATATTTTGATGGAATTCATACTATTTTGGCACATGGAGTAAGATTAAATGATGAAGACATAAAGATATTAAAGGCAATGGATTGTGGGATATCTCATAACCCAATCTCAAATTTTAGACTTGGATGTAAAATTGCTGACGTTACAAAATATATTGCAAATGGTATTAATGTAGCTTTAGGAACTGATGGGCAAGGTTCGGGAAACAATTTAGATATGTTTGAGACAATGAAAATCGCAGCATTAGCACAAGGCGGGATTCATGAGAATGAAGCTAGAATTGAATCCAAAGAAGTAATAAAAATGGCGACGATCAATGGGGCTAAGTTATTAGGATTAGAGAATAAGATAGGAAGTATAGAGGTGGGGAAAGATGCTGATATTATAATTGTTGACATTTCTCCAAATCTTGAAAATATAAAGATGATTCCTAATAATGATATGATATCGAACTTAGTATATAATACTGAAGGAAGAAGTGTAGAGACAAGTATTATTAACGGAAATATAGTAATGGAAAATAGAAAGATGAAATACATAGACATGGAGAAAATAATTACTAAATTTACAAAATAAAGTCAGCTACTTAAGTGTTATAAAATTAGACGATTAAGTCAAAAAAGGAAATGTATTAGTATGTAATACGAATTTAATTCGTTTTATGTAAAGATTACCTTTGTTATCATATAATTATAGTTTTAATAAAAGAGGTAAAAGATGAGAAAAGCAAAGGTAATAAAAATTGGAAAAAATATTCAGGCAATAAGAAAAAGTCATGGATATACTCAAGAAAAATTAGCTGAAGCAATTGAATGTTCACCCAGATACATAGGGGACATAGAACAAGACAGATCTAAACCATCATATGAAGTATTGGTAAAATTATGCAATTTATTTAATATAGGGCTAGATGAAATTTTTAGTGGATACTTAGATGTAAAAGGGAAAAGAGAAATAAATGGTGCATTGCTTGGATTTGATAAGTTGAAACCAAGCAATAAAGAGACTATAATTCATATGATAGAGTATTTTAACAAGGAAAATGTGTCGTAGGAAGTGCTGCAAAAAGACAAGATAAAATAGCGTCTTGTCCTTTTGTAGTATTTTTTAGTGAAAAAAACCAAAAATTTATTTTTGTTTAAAGAACGAACTAGTTTTACTGAAACAAAAAATATGTTATACTATACACGTAGTAAATCAATTCGACATGATGAAAGATGGAATATTTTCCGCTTTCTCTGAAGAATATGATGAGAGTGCAATGTACGTAAATATCTATGGCAAAACAATACAAGATTTAATAAATGAAGGAAAAGAGTTGATGAAAGAAAACGAAAGTACAATTGATGAATTTAAGGAAAACCTAGAGAATTTAGAAGATACAAATAGCATATCTGAATAATATAACTAACAATATTTAGATAATATAAAAATAGAAGATTTTACCGAAAAAATAAAAAATCTTTAAAAAACCATTGACAAGCACGTGCAAAATATTATAAAATATCATATCATGGGAGTTTTATCGAACGGCGAAGGTAAAACTTTATGACTCTTATTTAGATTATTAATTAAGGGTGGTTCAAATAAAAGATTTAATTTTAGAGAATAAATTTTAATATATAAACAGAAGAGGGTTAGTTGGCAAAAAAATGAAAAATGCCAACCTACCTTTTTATTGCCGTTTTTTCTATAGTTATGTAAATTTATAAAGAAGAGGAATTGATACAATATTATTTACGGAAATAAAGGTTTGGGGAGCAGTAAACTAATAAAAACGTATACATAACATTGTATGCAAGAGGGACTTCTTAATAAAGTATATATATTTTGATTCTGCTTAATCTTTTTTAGGGGTGATTTTTTTGAAAGTAAAAGAAATTAAGCACGAGAAATGTTCTCGTAAAACTTTTGCTAAAATCGGCGATTCAATCGAAATGCCAAATCTTATTAAAGTTCAAAAAGATTCTTACGACTGGTTCGTAGAAGAAGGACTAGGAGAAATATTAAGAGATATA
>CAZPKK010000003.1:0-60900 GCA_964587175.1 uncultured Clostridium sp. | reverse complement strand
TTTCTTCATTAGATTAGATATAAGTGTGTGTGTGTGTGTGTGTGTACAGCCTCAAGGTTTTTGGACTTTTCATATTTTTTCTCCTTTCTATTTTAAGATACTCTTTTCCATACATATACAACCAAGTATGGAGGCAAATTATTATGAGCATTTCCTGCCCCTGTACTATTTGTTATACCTGTATGATTGTGACTTGCATCTATTGTTAATCTATTGTTCATATTATCCAAAGAAACTCTGTCTGTATTATCATAATAACCTGAACCAGCACTATTTCTACTGATAATTCCACTTGCTGTATTAAAAAATCCAGTTCCCTCAGATGCATTTAGTCCATTACTCTGTACTGAACCAGTTAGTGATGTAGTTCCTGTTGTAAAGCTATGCGTATGTGAAGGCATTTCTGAGCTCGTTAATTGGTGTGTTGCTTCTCCTCCTGTTGTTCCTGCACTATAGGTATCTCCTGCACTTAGTAAAAATGTATCTTTTATTTGCTCCCAAGTTCCTCCAAACAAAGTTGTTGGGTTTGTATTATTTACACTCATATAAATTGAGCCAACTGGATATATGTTTTTCAATTTATTTAAAATCTGTTTAATTATCACTATCGTATTCCCCCCTTACTATAAATTCTAAAGTTTCTTCAAAATCTTCAAACCCTTCTACGTCAGACATATCTAAATCGCCTATGCTGTCCAAAAATTGGATTGTATTAGATACTTCTCCGTCATTTCCAACTTCAATGTAGTCTTGTCCTTTTATTAATTTGCTAGAGCAATAATTTACTTCTAAGCTATCATTGCCTACTTGATAATACATTTCAGAAGGCAAAGTATAATCTTCATTTGCATTAACTGTGCTGTTTAGCGTTATAGTTGCTTGCTGTATAGTAGTTCGCTCTTCTAAATCTTTTTCTGTTACATATATAGATGTTTTTTCTGTAGTTATTATTACGTTGTCTGCGTTTCCTATACTTATTAATGTTTCAAAATAAATCTCTTGCTTTAAAGTATCCGGTGTATTTATATGTTCAGCTTCATCTCCATAATTCATATATGCAAATAATATTTCTTCTTCTGTTTCTGTATCTTTTGCATACAAACCTAATTCTTTTAAATAAAAATCTGTTACAATCTCAGAATTTTGAAAAAGACCTTTTACTGTTACTTGTGTATCCGTACTTTTTTCAATTTTAGTTATTTCAAAACTTTGAATAAAATTTATTAAATTAGTTAGATCTTTTATTGTTTCAACAGAACTGTCACTCAAAGTTCCACTTCCTACAGAAAATTTTGTTATTTCTATGTTTTTTGACTCTAAAGTTTTTGCTGCTAAACTTGCTCCTGCAGATGTTAAATACATTGTACCGAAAGCCATCTCTACTCCTCTCCTACATTTATTACATCTAAATGTATATATTTTTTCTTAACAATAAAAAAGCCTATCTGCTCAGACAAATTTATCTGTTTAGATAAGTTTTTTAAATGTTCGTTAATTTCATATAATATCTTTTCAATTATATTTGCTTTTGTATAATTCATTGTATTGTCATATTCTATTTCTTCAGTTTCTAATGCATAACAAAAATTCTTCAAAATATCAATATTGTTTCTTATTCTATCTATTTCTGTTCTTGTTATAAAATCTGTCATACTCCAATTATTCTTTATTTCTAAATTTTCGTTAAATCCATATTCTTTTAACTTTTCTTGCAAATATTCACACCAAATTTCTATTCTATTTAAGTCAGTATAATTATATGCTCCTTTTAGAAAAGTAGATGAATCTGGATTACTTAAAGCCTCTTCAACATCACTTAAGGTTCTATCAAAAATTAAATCATCCATTTTCATCTGCCTCCTCTATTTTAGCTATTGTTGTTACATCTGCTAAAAAACCACCAGCTAAATCTATATCTAATTTACTTATATTTCCCTTTAGTTTCTGTTCAAATTTAGTATTAGCTTCTGTAACATCTGCTAAACTTTCATCTTTTAATATAATTTGAAATTCATCTTTAAAAGTAGAATTGTAGTAATCTAAAATGTGTTGTGCTATCTCTCTTACATTATTTTTATTTATTAAATACGATTCTTCGACCTTTAGCACATTGTCTCCCTTCGTGTTTTTTATATTGGTAGCATTGGCCTGATAATCTGTTGTGTAATGATTATACTTAAATGCATATAACTTTACTTCTATCTCAGGCTCTATGTATTTTACTTCTTCATCAATAAAAAAATCATTTTGAGATGTTACAGTAAAGTTTTGTAAATCAACATTATACCTATCAAAAACTAGTGTTCCAGGTGCAACCACATCAACAACATAATTATATTCATCTATCTTGTGGTTTACGTAATAATACATTTCATTTTCACCGATATTGTGATAAGTAAGCCTCCTGTGCCATAACTAAAGCCATCTGCTCTCCAGCGTATTCTGCACTTAAAAATATCGTTGCACTATTACAATTCGAATCAACTAAAATACTTCTACCGTCTGTAGTTTCAGAAGTTGAAGATGTTGCTATTGTAAGGTCAACAAGAAGAATCTCAGAAATAATAGGTTCATCAAAAACTATTATATTCTTTCCGAGTATGACTATAGCAGAAGCTACCTCTTCCAGATCACCTTTAGTAAAAGCCTCTGGCGTTTCTGGTTGTTCATATTTATGTATTGTTAAAGAAACACCAGTTACAACATCCATTCTACTAGTTTCTCTAGTTGATTCAAAAATATTTTCACTATTAAATGTTTTAACGTCTGTTTTACTATCTAATCTATAAATTTTTATTATGTCTCCCCTAGAATTATCTACAATAGCACATGCTACAAAAACGGCTTGTTGTAGAGCTTCTCTGTGTGTACAAACAGGAAGATAACCGTTTATAATAATAGATTTTAATTCTTCTTGTATTTCATAATCTTCTTCTGTAAAACCTGCAGATGTCATTATTTCTTCTATTAAATCTTCAAAATATATATTTTCATAAAATCCACCATAAAATGTTGTTTTATCTAACAATCCTATTAAATCGATTGCAGAAAATTTCATTAAGTTGTCTTTTTCACTGGTCCATGTGTCTAAATAAAATGTTCCCATTTTTATTTCTTTATTTTCTGCTAACAGCTCTTCTACTACTTCTATTTTTTGTCTTTCTTGAAGTACATTATATACACCTTTTGGATTAATAATATTAAAATCATCGTCTTCTGAATATACTTCAAAATCTAAAGTATTTATACTTAATTCAGAACTAATAAAATCAGTTTCTTCTATCAAATTAGCACTCATAAGAGTATCTTCATTAAAGACTTTTTCATAGCCATACAAAATTTTATATAATTTTAAATATCTGTATGGATTATTAGTGCTATAAAAAGTTATTATTATTTTCTTAAAATTTTCAACAATATTACTAGCAATATACTCATATGAATTTGGCTTGAAATTAACATCACTAATTAAAGTATCTTCGTCGTCGTAATATTTTATATTTAAATTATTACAATAATCTCCTGCCTTACTAAACAAGAAAGTAATACCTGGACTGCTATGAGTTTCTGTAAAATTGATTTCTAATGTTAAAGGAGTTTCAAAGTTGCAATTTTCGTTTGACATACTCTTACTCCACAAACACATATTACTTAAAGTATCTGGCATCAGTTCAAAAGTCCCATCCAATGCAAATTGATTTTTTTCTAATGTTCCATATTTTATTTCTGTTACTTCATCTGACTTCAAATCGTCTAAATCTACAAAATCTTGTTTATCATTTACGCTTAATATACTATCTGACTTAGCTGTAACATCTATTAGTCTAAAAGAAATTTTCGCATTAGTTTTCATTCATTTATCAACTCCTTGCAGGTTTTTTTGCTGTAAAATTAACAGTTAAGTTTTTGAAGTATGGTTTACCATCTTTATATCTATACATCTCGTCTGAAATATTAGAAAAATACGCTCTAAACTCAAAACCTGCAACATTAATATCATGAAATTCCTCCGCCTCGCTTAGCTTATCGTATAGTCTCTCATATTCAGAATAATTGGCATCATTTTGTTTTTCAAAGTTTATATTACTATAATTAAAATATACTCCAATTAATTCTCTTTGAAGGTCTCCGCTTTCCACTCTATTAGCATATTTATCTAAAAAGTCTGCTGCTCTTTTTAATCCTATTTTTACTTTTATATTATATTTTTCTCCATCTATGGTCAAAAAATCGCTCCAAAAAATATCATCAGCCATATTATGAGGTACCTCCTATTATCAATTTATCACCTTTTCTAGTGCTTTCTTTATCTAACTCTGGTTTTAAAATTCTAATTAACTGAGAAAGAGTTCCATCAAAATTAATTGTAATATCTCTACCACTATCATTATCAGAACTACTTAATAGAATATTAGCTATTTTTTCGGCAAGTGTATCCATCCATTCTGTATTGTTTTCCAGAGGAAGAATTGCTTCTTTTCCAGCCTCACCAACTATAGCTTGAGTTGGTTGATTTACAATACCACCTTTTGCTAAACGAGGTAGAGAAATAGTGCTTAGCTGTAAACTAATTGGGCTTAAACCTATCAAGCTACCTACAGCATTTGCTACACTGCTTATTGCACTTAGAACTTTATTTATTCCTTTAATAATTCCGTTTACAAAACTTTCTATACCTGCTAAAATTGAATTTATTACAGACTTAATAGAACTCCAAATACTATTCCATATATTAGTTACAGTAGTCTTTATACTAGTCCAAATACTACTCCAAGTACTTTTTACTGAATTTAATACATTACTTATTGTTGTTTTTATTGTATTTACTACACTACTTATTGTGCTTGTAATTCCATTCCACACAGATGAAACTGTGCTTTTGATTGCATTCCATATAGTGCTTATTACTGTGGATATAGCATTAAATACTGTCGTTATTACTGTTTTTATTAGATTTATGGCAGTTTCTATAATACTTACTATTGCATTCCAAATAGTTTCTATTATAGTTTTTATTGCATTCCAAATTCCAGTAAAAAAATCAGATATGCCTTGCCATGCTCTTTCCCAGTCCCCTGTAAATATTCCTATTATAAAATCCAACACTCCTGATAGTGCATCTATTACATATCCAATAGCTGTAACAATTCCTGAAATGATAGGTGTTACAATGTCTAAAATATATTCAATAACAGGAGATAAAAAGTCAAGGATTACACTTATTGCTTCAGTTAATTTAGAAATGAATTCTAAAAGTTTTGTAAAAGTCTCTTGTCCACCATTTTCCCAAATTTCTTTTAATTTTGCTGTAATTAGTTCAATCCATTCTGATAAAGTTTTGCATATTTCTATAAAAGAATTTGCAAAAGTTTGGAAACTTTCACTACTTGTCCACTCTTCAAAGGTTTTAAATACACTTTCTACAATATATAACAAATTGTTAAATGCATTTGCTAAATTTTGAACTAATTGGTCTCCGTTGTTGTTATTGTTCCATGCATCTGCAAGAGCTCTTGATATATTTCCTATGATATTAAGTATATCCGCAAACAAATTAAGAATTAATTCTATAGTAGTTTGAACTGTTCCATTAGTCCATATTTTTTCAAAACTACTTCCAATTGCTAAAATTAAACTTTTCACTCCATATAAAGCATTATACATTGCATCTATAACTGTTTGTCCTGTTGTCTCCCAAGCCTGTTTAAATGGGTCTAATACAGTTGAAAAAATGTCTTTTATCTTTTCTGCAAGTTCTTCGTATTCCGACATTAAAGAGCTTAAATCAGTAGGCTCGACGCTACTATCGCCACTACTACTACCAGAGTCAGAATCTTGATTTAAAACGTTAAGACTATCCCACGAAGCTAAATTATTACTAGTTTGTTTTGTGCTTGTAGCTGTACTTGCAGAACTTTTAGCTGTATTTTTAGCAAAAATATTTATACTAGTAAAAGCTTTTACTATTGCTCCTACTACAGCTAAAATTTTATAAAATATATTTAAAACACTTTGAACTGCAGGTGCTAATGCAGAGCCTATATTGTTCTTTAAATTTGTTATATCTGCTTGTAATTGTTGAGCTTCTTGACTAGATCCATTCAACCATTCACTTACTGAGCTTTTTAACATATTATATATAGTTTGGAAGCCTAATAAAGCTACAGCATATTTGGCTAAATTTTTGACAGCACTACCTATACTATTTGAAATTCCTAAAGAATGTGTAGAAACTTTTTTAGTATTGTTAGAGACATTTTTCATATTGTTTGATAGACTCTTCGTTTTATTATCTGAGTCTGCTATTTTTTGATTAATACTTGTTTGTTCACTTTTTGCTAGTTCTAATGATGAATTTAATTGCTCTTGATTGCTTTTTGCAGCAGCTAATTTCTGTGAATACTCTTCTACTTTATTAACTAAACTCATCTGTTGACTTTGTAACTGCTGATATTGTGCGTTTGCATTAATTTGACCAGTTATAAATGTATCCCAAGCATCCGCAGACATTGCACCCTGAAAGTCGCTGTATGTTCCAGCTACCTCATTTGCTACTGCATCCATTTGATTTTCTACCTCTGCCAGCTTTTGTGATGTTTCAGTAAATTTTTGATTTAATTTATTTACTTCATTTCCTGCACTAGCAACACCTTTTTCTAACTGTTTTACTTTAGTATCAGCAAGCTGTTTTAATTCATTCAAACCTTGTTCCGCACCTTTATTATTTATTTTTGTATCAATTCGTATTGAGCCATCTGCCAATTCTCTCATCTCCTTATTTTTGGTAAGTCATCGGCACATAATGGCTCTACTTGACTTGTTTTTCTTTTATTATTATTTCAAATACTTTTTTACATTTCTTACCTTTACACTTAACAAAAACGCCACTACATTTAGCTTCTTTGTTAAATGTAATGGGCATTTGATAACCACAGTAAGGACATTCTACTTTTTTTATTTTAATCATCTCCTAGCAATTTGTTGAAATTATTTATCATTTCTAATTCTTCGGCATCATAATCTTCTTCTTTTGGTAAAGCTACTCTTTCCATTGCATCCTGTAATTTCTGTTTTGTCTTAGAATCTTTATAATCCGATAAATTAGTATTTCTTAAATCTCTTACACGATTTAATATGCTATCTTCTGTTAAACCACTTATTAATTCACAAAATTGCCAAAAGTGCATTTTTGAAGTTGCTAAATCTATTGAATAATCAGACATAAAACTTGCACGAATATAACCAGAATCATATTCAAAGTCCATGTCTTTTTTTACTTCCTTTATATTCTTCTTTTCTTTTCCACATGATAAAAAAATAGCTGCTTTTTTTAAAGCAACTTCCAGATTTTCTGGTATATTTACTATATTGCCTTCTTCATCTTCTTTTCCAAACAGAACACTTATTACTGCAAGAGCTCTTTCCACATTAGAAATAGAAGCATCATCTATTATTTTAAAACATGCTAAGGCATATCTAAAGTCAGTATTAATTTTATATAGTTTACTGTCAATTTCTGCATGTGTTGGATAATTAGTCATATCAAATCACCTTATTATTTTTCGGAGCATATTTTTTATACATATTTTGTTGTATGTTTTGAATTCTTACTCCCATTTTTTCAAATTCAGGTAATAATCCCTTTAGAAAATCTGCAAATTCTTCTTTGTCGTTGTAATCTCCAAATATTGCTTGACATGTACCTTCTCCTAAAAACTTATCTAACAAATTTCTTAATCTATCATATCCCTCTGCTTCCATATAGAAAAATTTTCTCATAGCAGGACTTAATTCATTTTCCATATTTTTTATATTTTCTGCTGTTATATTTTCTATATACGGTACTTCTTTATGCCCTTCATTTAAAATTTCTTTCTTTAGTAACTCTTCTTGCTCTTCTAATTTTTTCATTTCTTTAAAAGCATCATCATATAATTCTAATATTTTAACTGGAAATTTAGTATCTCCAATATGGAATTTTAAAGTATAAAACACTTCATTTTCATCATTTAATAAATCAATAGTGTATATATTTTTCTTTGTAATTTTTATTGATCCGTTTGACATATTCTCCTCCTTTAAAAATTTTATAAATTATATAATGAAAACACTGCTATTACGATTTTTGTCGTAATAACAGCATTTTTTACAATTAAGCAGAATATTCTCCTGCTGTAAATGTTACTTGTCCATCATTTATTGTTACATATCCTTTTTCTTGATCTCCATTTTGTTTTACGCTATATGTTATTTCTTTAGCATCAAAATCACTAATAACAATAGTTGTATTTATTTTTGCAGCCTCATAAACATTTTCTGCTAATTGACTATATAAATAAACTTTTAAGCAATTTACTTTTGCATCTTCCTCTACTGCTAAGTTTTTTCTTAACTCATCTACAAACATGAAAATTGGCTCGTCTGCATAACATTTCTGTGTAACATCAAAAGTAGGAGAATAAGAAATTAATTCATTAGTTGCACTGTCTTCATGGATATATTGATTTGATTCTTCTTCAGCATTGTATGCTTCCGACATTTCTGAAATACCTTTCCCCATTCTTACAAAATTTTCTCCATTTGAGCCTCCTATGTCCATAAATGAAGCATATAAACTTCTTTTCATATAAACCGTTCCTCCTTTTCTTATAATTCTTTATAGTAAGTAATTTTTAACGGAATTTGATATCTTGCTGTATCAATTCCAGTCTGATATGCATATCCTGTACTTGTACACTCTATTGTTTCAATTCCATCTATTTTTGGTAAATTTCCATTTAAGTTTTGTTCTTCAATCCAATTATTAAAGTCTTCGTAAAATTCTGTATTTAAAATATTTTGAATTGTTTCTTGTCCATAACTTTCACGACTTGCTAAAATAAAAGCAAATTGTTTTATTTCCGAATCATCTATAAAATAAGTATCAATTGGTGCAACAGGTGTTGGCTCAATACTATAGGCAATTTCATGTTCTAAATAATCAACGCCTATTTTTCCATCATGTAAATAAGGACATGAAGATATATATTCCCTAAGAGCTTTTATGATTGATTTTTTTGTAGTTTCCATAAATTATTAATTCCCTCCATTTACTAGTTTTTGAAGTCCTTTTATTATCTCTTCCCCTTCTGCTGATTTCATTCTTTCAAACCAAAATGCACCTCTCTGAGGTCCTCCATAATATACTAGATCTTTATCTGTAACTGTTTTAGGTGCAGGTCCTACCATGACTTTTCCATAATATAGATATCTAGGCTTAACTCCTATCCAAGCTACTTCTCCGCTTCCTATTACAGTTCCCAAAGTTCCCATATTCATTAATGCACCTGTTCTAAAGGGTATATATTTCGCACATCTTTTTAAAACTTCATTATCAACAAACTTTTGTGCAAAACCGTTATTTTCTAGTCCTTTTTCTTTTAAAATCTTGTCTTTATCAAGTTCTAAAGTTCCGTGAAATTCTATCATTTTAGAGATACCTCCCAATGTTGTAATCCACCTTTTCTTTTATCGTCAACACTAACTATTTCGTAAACATTGTCATATACATTTTTTAAATTAGTAATCGTATTTTCTTCTTTTATTTCATAATCAATGATACCTTTTACAATTATGTCTCCATTTTGCAAAGTGAAAAATTTTTCTATTTCTTCTTCTGACAAGGCTTGATATTCTTTGTTCTCAGCAAAACTTTTCCCTTCCGTATCAATATCTTCGGAAGGGATATAAATTGTTCCAGAGCTAGCATTTTCAAGTCCTGACATTATTACATTAACAGCTTTTGCTTTTTCTATATTTACGCCTTTTATATATGTTCTCTTATATTCATAGTCTCTCGTATTAGAGTTGTATTTCTTATTGTATAAGGTTATCTCATCTTCAAACATAAATCTCTAACACCTCCTGGCCAAAATAGAATTGCCATCTGGTGTTTTTACATTTAATAGATAATTTACTAGTGTATCAAAAAACTCTTCTTGTATATCGGCATTTTCTTGATAATTTACGGACCAAGAGCCAACACTTTCAGAAGTTTTACCAAATCTTTTTTCTTTCTTTTGGATTTGATCTGCAATGTCACACATACAGTATTTTACTTCATCAGGTATATTGTCTATATCAATTCTTCCAAATGTATTTCTTTTTATATACATGCTCGCTCTGATTGATAATTTTAAAAAAGAACTTTCGGGCATTGTTCCGCCCATATTCTTCTTTATAGAAATTATAGTCGCAATATCTCATGCCCTATCATCCTTTCATTTTTGTTTTCATTTTGCTATTCATCATTTACTACTGTTGCTTTTACTTTAATATTTCTAAATACACCAGCTTTTAATGAGTTCTTTAAGCAAACTCCTGCAACCATTTCTACATCTCCCTTTTTGATTACGCCTGCCTCCTCTAAGTTAGGTAGTGCAGTAGAAATTATTTGCTCTCCTTGCAAAGATACTCCATGAAATCCGTCATTAGCTATTTGAACTGCATAAATAGAAGTTGTTCCATCATCTGCAATTGGAACACATGGAACTGTAGTTTGAGTATCAGGATCAAAATATTCTTCTAAGTCCACGAAAGGAACTCCATCCCAGTTATCAACAGTTCTTCCAAAAGCATCTTCAGTTTGTGAATAATATCCTGCTCTTCTTGCAATTCCTTTCATTTTTGTTTTCATTTTGCTATTCATCATAAGTAAAGATGGTTTACCATTCATTAAGCTAATAAACTCATCCATCATATCTAAAAATTCATTATAATTTTTATCCATTTGTTCACTTGTTGATAAATCAATTGTACCATCAGCATTATATTCTGTGCTTGAACCAGTTAGAAATTTATTCAAACCATCAAACTCATCTACATTTGAAGAAGAATCACCATTTATAACTGTGTAATGGAATAAGTTTACAGCTCCTTTTATTTTTTCTTTCATTTGGAAATCTAATTCATCAATAGCACCAGAAGACTTAATTATAACTCTATCTAGGCTAAATTCTCCACCAAAAATCTTTAAATCTACTGATGCTTTCTCTCTAATTGCTTCGTTGCCCTCATATTCAGTATTTAGTTTTCTAAAAGCTGCAGTAGATGGTGTTTTTAATTTCATATATCCGTATGTTAATGTGCTTCCACCTGTTCCAGGACTTACTGCATCATCAAAGATTAACATATCTAATAATAAAGATCCTCTTCTAAATTCATCAATAACTTGTTGGTCTACTTTGTCAGCCATACCAACTTTGGCTTCTGCTAAAGTTATCATATTTACCTCCTATTAATTATTTGTTAAATTTTTCTTTTAAGGCTCCTAATAATGTGTCATTGTTTGTATTCGTTTGATTATTATTTGTTTGTTGAGTAGAAAAACGTGGTAAAGGTTTGTCTCCTTCTTCTGGCTCAAACAAATAATTATATTTACCGTTATCTTTTTCTTTAATTTCTTTTATTTGATCTTCTAAACCTGTAATTTTTATCTCTCCCGTATCTTTGTCTGTTTCTTTGCCAATTTTTTTCATATTCAAATGACCAATTATAGATGCCTTATCTTTTACTTTTAACCCTTTTAAGGCAGTTTCTAAGGCAGTATTGAATTTCATTTCTTCAACCTCTTTTGAGCCTTCGGCTTTACCTCTTTCATATTCAGCTGTTTTTAGTGCTTCTATATCGACTTCTTCTAATTCTTTAATCTTTGTGTTTTTTTGATCAACTACACCTTTCTGTACTTCGATATCTTCCTTTAAAGTTTCAATTTGAGTTTTTAACGGAGTAATATCTTTTCCGTTCTCCTCCATAATTGATTCAACTACTTTCTTTATTTCAGCTTCATCGGTTATTCCTAAAGCTTTGATTTGGTCTTCAATAAATTTCCTTTTCATAATACTTTTCCTTTCTTCCCAGCTACGATTTTCTACGAGTTTCTCTTCTCGTTGCTGCTTACATTTATTACGATTTGTAAGTAATCGAATTTTTACATAAAAAAATAGACATATGAAATATGCCTAAAAATAATAACTATTTAATTTCCAGAAACTATTTTGTAGTATTTTCTGTTGCTATACTATCTGCTGTCTCTTCAACATCTTTAACTTCTTTTGTTGATACTTTCTCAACTAAATAAGGATTTTTTAATAATTCCTCAGCCCTTTTTTCTGTAAAGGAATATATTCTTCCTTTTTTATAACTAACTTTAGTTTCTTTGTCCTGAAAATTTTGCTTAATTTTTAAATCAACCATAATTGTTTTTGCCATATTTTATCACCACCTTTCAATTATCAACAAAAAAAACACTATACCGAATTATAATGTTTTTTATTTCTATATCTGTTTTAGTGCCTTTTTTAAATCTCCATTTTCATTGTCTTCTATAATTTCCCATTTGCCACATAATTCCAAATTATCCATTGCAGCAGGTTTTATTGCTGAATATAAGTAATCTTCGCCACTATCATCTATAATTCGCAGAAAACCATCTTCAATAGCTATGCATTCATAAATTTTTCCATTTGTTAAGCTTTCTACTCCAAAGCTTGTTCCAATGTATCTAACTTTCAATTAAGTGCCTCCTTTCAATGTTTTATTTTTTAATTTCCACTCAAACATAAGTCCATTTTTGTTCTGTACCCAATGAATGTCAAATATATATTTATCACTTTCAATTTTACCTGCTCTTTTACTCCAATCACTTACTGTTCCACCATACAATTCAACGTATTTTTTCGCATTTCTAAAAGTCTTTGCTGTGTCTCCAGCTATTGTCACTATATTTGTTATTTCCGCTCCTTTTGGAATAAAAGATTGTGTACCCACATTATCTATAAATCCTATTTGTCTGCCCAATTCTATGGTACTATTATATAGCATTTCTCTGTTTTCTGCAAGTCTTTTGGATGCGTTTACAGCTTTTTGCGAAATACTTTTGTTAAAGCCTGCTACTCTTTCTCTTTCTGTATTTCTTTTTAATCCTGTTTCACTTATAAATTCATCTAGTTCTTTCTCTTTATTTTTTAGTTTTTCAGATGTTAAATCAAATTTGTTTTGAGCATGTGTTACAAGACTTTCTTCATTACTACCAAGCATTATTCCTTGATAGCCTGATATTTCCCTCTTTATAGCTCTTATTTCTCTTTCTTTTGCTCTTTGCATTTGTAAAGCTTCATATTCTCCTATTTCCTTTCCTTTGTATTTTACAGTTTTATTGTTTATTTCTTCTAGTTCTTTATCTGTATAGGCTCTTTCACTAACACCTTCTATAAATGGAAATTTACTGTGTCTACAATTTATTCCTCCTAATCCATCTATTTTTCCATACCCTGTAACTTCTAGGCTAGGATATTTGTCACTTTTTCCACTAATGCTATAAACTTTTCCTTGCCACCAAGCATGATTAGTCCAGTCTTGCTTTTTAGTTACTCTCGCTCCAATGTGAGCAGTAACTTCTACCAGATCTGTTCCCATTTCTTCGGCTCGTTGGTCTTGAAGTTTATTAGCTGTTTGATTTACACATGTTAAAACAGCTCTTCTAACTGCTACATCTATTTTATCAAGTTTTCCTGAAGGATATAATACATTGATTCCATCTTTTGATAATTGTTCTACTGCATTAAATATTGCTGTATTATAGTCAAAAGCTCCACTTGTAAACTGCCTATATGCCATATTTGCCATTTCTTGAAATTTACTTTGTGAAGTTCCTGCTGTTGTCATTATTAAATTGTTAATATCTCCATTAGCCTTTTCTATTCCTGCTCTTAATATTTGCATCATTACAGGACTTTCTCTAAATGCTGTTGGCTTTAATCCAGCTAATTTATATATTTCATCATCAAATTTCATAGCTTCTACTGTTGCATTTTCAAATATCTTCTTTACTGCATTTTTAGATTTTTTCATTATATTTGCAATTTCTTCAATAATATCATCATATAAATATCCAGCTTCTTGAAGTGCTTTTATTTGATGCCTGGCTGTTTCTGTCATAGTTCCAGCTTCTACAATTCTTCTAGCAATATCTTTTATAATAAAATTTTCTAATTCTACATTTATTCTTACGGCTTCATCTGCACAATGCTCTAAATACTCCGGAGTTAACACTATATTCACCTACTCTTCATCTTCTTCATTATCCTGTTGCTCACTTTCCTGTACCGGCATCATTTCTCTTGCTTGTTCCTCTGTCACTCCATAACGTTTCATTAGATAGATTTCTTTCTTTATGTATCCCATGTTGGCTTCCTGCATCATTATAGTTTGTTCTTCTTTAGCATCAACTAATATGCTATCATCCCATGTATAGTTAATTTCAAAATTTCCAATAGGAGCTAATTTATATAATGTTGTTAAAATATCCATGGCATATATGGTATCTTCTAATGCATCTTCTAAAGCTCTTTGAATATCTTTGATAGTTGCATAACTTCTTTGCTTTGCACTATTTATCTCTGTTGCAGTTTTTTCTATCATTTCTGGATCTGATATAGTTCCATAGGCTAGTCCACAGACAAACTCTATTCGTTTAAGAATATCATTAAATCCTTTGTATAAATCTGTTTCTCTTATTGCTGGACTAAAAACTTCATAAAAGTTTTTACCATCTCTGCTAGTTCCTCCTCCGGCTCTAAACAGTCTTTCTTTTAATTTTGGTAACTCTAATTTATCTGTCATTATTTTGCTACTTTGTAATGCTGTTGGATCTGCATCTATAGCTAATTCTGATCCTTCAAATTCCCATAAAAGCCTTGAAAATTGTTTATCTGCTTCTTCTATTAATCTTATTGCTCTTGAATATACAGATACACCATTAGGACTATCTATATCTATTGTATTTGCTAAGGGAACTCTAAAGTAACCAAATAAAACTTTTTCAACATTTTCAATAGTAACTTCACTTTCTATATCCGTCCAGTCAGAAACAGTTTTTAGAGATATTTCTTGACCAAGAATTTCTTCTGTTGTACTCATATAAGCTTTATTTACTATCTTATACTGTTTCTTATTTACATCTAATTTATGATATTCTAGTCTAGTGAAATAATATTTACCTTCTATTTTCCTACTAACAAAAATTCCTGCAGTACAATCTTCGTTGCTATCATACTCAACAGGGAAAAAATTAGTACCTTTTACTACGTCTATTATTAATTTATTATTTGCGACATAAGGTTTAAAAACCATGTCTCCTAAGGCACAGCCATATTCAAGGTTTTTTCTTAATTTCTTTTTCATTTTCTTATATGTTTCATTTAAAAAATCT
Source organism: uncultured Clostridium sp. (assembly GCA_964587175.1). GTDB lineage: Bacteria > Bacillota > Clostridia > TANB77 > CAG-508 > CALXVA01. The sequence continues at coordinate 45,650 of CAZPKK010000003.1, read as the reverse complement.
GCTCTTTCACTACCAGTAATATCACTTTCAAATTCTACTAATGCTGATGTCGCAAATTCTCTGGCAATAGCTGCTGGAAGTCCACAACTAATTACGTCTTCATTTAACCATCTAGCCTCATCTTTGTATAAATTTTCCCATGCGTTTTTTGCTGTTATCATTTCATTTGAAATAGCAACATCCACTTTAAACTTTGTTCCTATGTTAATATTAAGCATTTTATTTATTACACTCCTTATCCACCCTAAAATTTTATTAAACATTTATTATACTACCTCCGTCAAAATTAAAAGATCAATAAATCTCTCAATCGTATATTCAAATGCATCTAATGAATCTATATCAGAGCTTCCGTCATCTAATCTCTCATCTTTAGTCAATTCTTTCGGATTCCAAACTGCTGTACAAAATGCTGTTTCAAGCGTTTCGCAGTCATCTGTAAGAAATAATCTTCTTTGTCCAAATAGTCTATTTGTAACTCTTATTCTTTCTCTTATTTCACTTTTCCACGCATTATCAACTGCTAATGAGATTTTTGCATTTAATAATGCTGTTCTTAAACCTCTTATCAAGGTTTGCTCAGCACTATCTGCATAACACATATCTATCATACCGTATACATTTATAATTTTTAATACAAAATCTACAAAAAGTTCTCCTAATTTATTTGGATCTATATCTCCAAAATGTCTTTCACTAGCCAAAGCAATTACATCTTTGTAATCTCTGCTTATTCCTGTAGCGACAAAAGCATGACCAGAGCCATTTCCGCCAAAGTCAACTGATATAATAATTTGAGATATTCTCTTCTTTGCCTCTTCTCTTGTTATTCTATATTTTGTTGGAGCATTTGCAAATGTTCTATAACATAAACCTTCAGCAATACATCTTTTGCCTAAAATATCTCGTAAATACCAAATTGAATTAGGATCATATTGACTTATTATTTCTTGTTTCCTTAAATCAGGGATATTTATATTATCAAATATTGTAAAATGCTGATAATTGTATCCGCCAAGAAGGATTCCTTCTTTATCTTTTTTAGCATATAAATCTATATATTTTGTATAAATATCTGCATTGGGATTGTCAGGGTTTAAGTCCCAAAATATTTTTCTTTTTTGTGCTGCTAATTGTCTGTTAAATGCTTCCTTTATTGTATTGTCATGATGTAAATTTATTTCTGTAGCTATCCACATTCCATACGAATTACCACGAATTTTTTTGTAACTATCTTCTTTTGCAGCACCAGCGAAAATTATTATTCTTTGTTTATAATTAGTATCTGGGCCTTTAATATACAAACATTCATTACCTTTAAATTTCCCCCAATGACTTTGCCCTCTAAAAATATATTCTAATCCAAAACCATTTGCATCTCCTATATTTAATTTCGCATTTGCACTAGTTGAGCCTGTTGCTAAATGTATTTTATCTTTCGTATCTTTTAATTCGTGAGCAAAAGCATATATATTATCAACTGTTTTTCCAGCTCTTACTGCTCCCTCAGCAATATTGAAAGTGCAGTTTTGGCAATTCCTTATATAGTCTTTATGTTTTTCACTAAAATTAAAAGGTATTGTCTTTTTCCTCTTTACAGTTTTAATTACCATACAAATCAGCATCCGTTTCTGTAGTATCTTCTATTTCTTCTCCATCTTGTTTTTGTAGTTCTAGTTCTAATCTTTTCTTTTCAATTTTAAGTCTTTCTTTTTCTAGTTTTAATCTCTCATTATCTAGTCCAATTTTATTAAAACTTTCTATACATCTCCTTTTTGACTCTTGAACTCTTGTTAATCCTTCTTCTATTTTATTTATTAAATGAAGAGTATGTTCTATATCTGTAGACGTTCCTTCTTTATCTTTATGGATTTTCATTATTGTCATATCTCTATTTTTTTCTTTTAACTCTTTTATTCTTGCTAACATTCTCTTTTCTCTTATTGTTAATATTTTTATTTCCTGTAATATTGTTTCTTCTACTCTCCCTATTCCTTTACTGTTTAAAATATTTTGCTCATTTTCATTAATAACAGTATCAAAAATGTTTTCGTGTTCTCCTGTTTTTACAGCATTTTTGTTTTTTTTAGGAGCATGTCCACCCTTGTTTCCTACAGCATTTTTATTTCCTTTCTGTGCTTTACTACGATTACTTTTTCTTTTCCACTTATTTTTTGCTATTAAATATTTTAGTTGGTTAGGGGTTATACTGTGTTTTTTACATATTTCCTTGTATTTCTCACCAGCTAAATAATCTTTTTTAATTTTTTCTTCCACAGCATTTCACCGCCCACCTACTTTCGCATTATTAATTTTGCTTTTTCCCCTGTTAATGTTTCCCATCTTTTTATAATAACGTCACAATATTTGGTGTCTATTTCCATCATATAACAGGTCCTTATCCTCTACATATCAACAAAAAAAGAAACACTAAAAATAGTGTCTCTTTCTGAGGAAATATCTTGGAATTTTTTATGTCTTTTGCACTTTTATTAAATATTAGACATTTTTTGATACTACTATTATAAAACATTGACAAGTTCATTTCAAGTTTAACTTTAGCTCATTGTTTACATAAATTTTATACCATCTATTCCAAACATTAAAATTGCGATTTCATTTATAGCTCTAGCTTTATCTCGTTTTGTTGTACTTATACTTGCGTGAATTTCTTTTGAAACTTGGTCCAATCTTTTCCCTTCTCTGTAAAATTTTTCAACGACATCTGCTCTTCTTTTTAACTCTAAATCATCTCTTTTAGATGCATTTAACATATAACCATCTAAGATTGTATCAATATGCTCTAATATGATCTCAGTTCTTTTTTTAGACTTTAAAATTGACTCTACTATTGTTTTATCGAAATTATCTACATCTATTCCTATTTTATCGAGGATGTCGCTAGTTTCTTCTGTACTTAACTGTTTCTCTGTATATATAGATGTATTAATATGCCTTTTAAAATTCAAATAGTTAGATAACAATAATCTGGTGTTTCTTACTCTATTATCATAATTTATTTTTTGCAATAAATCTCTCTGCTTCTCAATATTTTCTACTGCTCTTACTATTCCTTCGTTAACACCTACAGTTACACTGTTTTGAATGATGCTGTACAAAATAGGATCAACTTCTATTCTTTTGCTCTTTTCACTCATAAAAAGCACCTCTTTCTTCTCAACGTTTAATCTTTTGATTCATCATTTTTATTAATCTCTTCTTTAAACATCGTGTAAGGTTGTTCTACAGACATACAAACAGGTGGATGTTTTAAACTTATTACTGACAACCAAATTCTTCCTGTTTTTTGAAATTCTTTCATTTCTTTCTCACTCATTTCCCAACAAGTTACAATACAATTATCTTTTGTTTGTAAAGCTGGCAATGGACCACAGCCTGGTGCTGTTAGTACCAGGTTTTTATCTTCAAAATCAACTGGTTTCATATTATTCCTCCTCTCTTTCTTTTTCTTCTCTTTTATACTTTGATTCAAATACATCTGCGATTTTTTCTGCAATATACATTACTGTTATTGCAATAATTAATGTTATCAATACTGTACTCATATTACTTTCCTCCTTTTCCTTTTATTTCATTCATATACAATAGACCTTTTTCTGTTTTACATTTTACATATTCGCTTTTTATTCTTCTCTTAAATTGCTTCTCTGTAATTTTGTCACTATTTCTATTTTCTCTTAAAACAACGCCAGTTTCTGTTTCCCATTCTTTTATCGTACGTTTATTCATTCTTCTTTTCTCCTTTCTACAGTTTAATTACTAGTCAATTACTAATCAGTTACTAATTAATTACTGTTCACTACTGTCCATTACTGTTCACTTTGTTTTCAAAATCCATAAATTTTATCGCTTTTAACCGTCATTTGTCGCTTTTTTTTCAAAATATTGTTTTATATTTTCTTTACATTTACTTCCGTCGTCACAGTAAAACTCTTTATTAATACAATATTCACATACTTTTATATCTTTTATTTCGTCCATACCTTCTACTATTAATCCTATTATCATCTATCTTTCCTCCTCTATTTCTCTTTTCCATTCTCTTTTTTCTCTAGCTCTGTTATATCCTTTTTCCATTTCTGCTGAAACTATAATTGCACTTGCTACGCTAAATCGTGTTTTTAAATCATCTACAAATTTAACTTCACATTCTACACTTGCTTTATATTGCTGAAATAACTCATTCATCTGCTTTTGTGCCTTTTTACTTTGTTTATGAAACCACACATGATTTTCTGCACTTAGTAACGCACCGTTCTCTACTGTTGCTTTTCCTCCGATTTCTTTTCTCTCGAATATGATGATATGTAAGCTGTTTCATTCTCTTGTATTGCCCTTTGCCTGTGTATTTACGTGGCTCTTTATCTATTCGCAGATGCAGTTTTTCTATAAAACATTCTGCACCATATAATTTAATCAGTTTGTCTTTTGCTCTTTTATTATTCATAAACTATTCCCTTCTTTCAACTCTTTTGTATTCCATTTTCATTCCTCCACGCTCATTCAATATTGGGATAATTCCTTTTACTTCTGGAAAATTCTCTTTTAATTGGTTTGCAACATCAACCAGTGTTTTAACCATTTGAGCCATTTCAATAGGCCCTCCATTTCCTTCTATGATAGATATTGGTGCTTCTTTAAATTCTTTTGTTATAACAACTTCACATACTAGGCAATCATTTTTTGCTTTTATTTTATTGATTTTTTGTTTTTCTTCAATTTCTCTAAAATCCATAATATTTTTCCTTTCTATTCTCTTCGTGTTTGTTTTAAAAAATTGTCGCAATAAGTAACTCCTACAGCATAGGCAGACCATATATCCTTTTTAAATCCATAAAACCAACCTGGATTTTTCTTCGTACCAACCACTCCAAATCTATCTATTAGAGCTTGTCTTATGTTGCTATCTTTAGCTTTCATCGAATAGCATAAATTCATTTTTTCATCTTTTCTGTAAACATATTCCACTTTTACGTCGTTAAACTTTGCTATTTCTTTAAATCTACCTATCCATACACAAGTTTCAAAAACTGTTTGTCCTACTGCCATGCCGGTAACTTGCTATCATTTCTATTATCAAAACATCATATTCTGCATTATATAAGCCATATCTTAATTGCTTATTATCTATTTTTCCAAATTCAAGTGGCTTATATGTTTCACTATCCATTAAGCAATATGCACTTTCTAAATTTCCTGGATCTATCGCTAAAATCTTCATATTCTCATCTGTTCTCCTATTCCTAAATTTTTCTTGATTTGTAATATATAATCATTTGCCGTATTTTTTCCGCTTCATGTAATTATTACACTCATTGCACCCTTCAAAGTTTATATCTTCTAACCTATTACAGCCTAAACAAGTTGGACATATACCTTTTAGTTGTTTTTCTTTCATGTCATTTCTCCTGGAGGCATATTTGCATAAAGTTTATTAAAATCTATCATCTCAGGATCTCTCTGAGAATAATTGTTATAACCTTTTTTATTAGTTTCCTTTGTAGATTTTTTATTTTTAAACTCCTCTTCTTCACTTTTTACTTCAACCAGAGTTTTAAAACCTTTGTTAATCCAACTGTTCAGTATTCCTTGTATATATTTGCAATTTCGTTTATTTGCTAAAGACGCTCGTCTTATTGCTTCTATTAGGAGTTCTGGTCCTAAATCCTCATAATAACTTTGTAAAATTTCTTTAGCTGTTGCTGTTATTGGTGCAATATTTTCTTCATATTCTCGAATTATTTTTGAAAAATTTATATTATCATCAACATCTACATTATCATTTACATTTACATCTACATTATCATCTACAGCAACATCTACATTAAGGTTTTGATTAGGTTTTTTTTGGGTTTCTTCTGGGTTTTGATTAGGTTTTTTTTGAGGGTCTTTTTTTGGTCTTCCACCTTTTTTACCATTTTCTACGCTAGCCTCATATCTTCTTTGTGAACTATCTATATTAGGTTTTATAAGGACAAACATAGCAGAAGCAGTACCACTTAGATTTTCTGGCTCATTTCCTGTTAGTGAATATTGAGCAATAGCATCATATAATTCTAATTGATATTTTTTCGGTATTTTTTTTATTGCCTTATAAAAACTTTTATAAAAAACAAAACTCTCTTTACTGTCTGCCATTGTCTTTTTCTCCTTTCGTATATCACACTTATTAATTAAGGGCAGATTTTGTGTCTGCCCTTAGTTGTTAATTGTTAAAGAATGCATTTTCTATATCTTTATCAATTAAAAATCTAGTTTCTTCTGCTTCTTCTTTTTCTTTTGATTTTTGTATATCATTTTCTTCTGATTTTTCTATTACTTTTGTTGTTTTTCTAGTTCTTTTTGGTTTTTCTTCTATATTCTCTGTATTTTCATTTTGTTTTGTTTCAGTGTCTATAATAATATTTATTGGATTCTCATCCTCTGCTTGCTCTTCTTTATCATTTTCTATGTAATAAGGTTGTCCATCATCTTGTATTGCTGCCATATCATTTTCATAAGCCCTTTGCATATCTATACTCATAATTCCCCACTTGCTTATTAGTTGTCTTAACATGGTTTTAAAAGCCATTCCATCAAAATCTTTGTACCAATAAGAAGAATATTTCCACATATCTTCTTGAGGTATCTCTCCAGCTAGTAATTTAAAATAAGATTCTTTATTAAAAGCTTGCGAATATTTATCAGCGTGATTTAGCATTTTCTTTTTACTCCAGTAAATAGCTTTTCTAAAACCGTTCATGTATTCAAACATTGCATAGTAACCTACTGCTAGAGTTTCTTCTCTTAGTTCTTCATCTTCAATTATATTTACTTCTATTTCTTCATTTAACGGATCATATTTTATTAGTTCTCCTTCTTTTATTGCTAATACATTAATTTTTTTATAATATCCACTTCTTTCTGCTAATTGTATATAGCCTTTATATCCTAACTGGAATTGAGCTACTTTACATCCTTTTTTATTGTCTTTAAAAGGCACCATATAATATTGCCCCAACTGTGGACTAGGACTTAATTTTAGCCCTTCTCCTAAAAATGCACAGTTAAGAATACTCATAGAGTCACATTCTTGCAAAGTAGGATTATTTGTCACTGCAGATAAAATTGATGTCATAAATTTTTGACTATCTTTTCCTACAACTTCATATATTTTTTTTTGTACAAATTGATTTGTTAAGAAATTACTAAAACTTACTTTTTTATCCTCTTTATTTTGAACTAAACTATTATTTACTTTCATACTAATATTCTCCTCTCACTAAATTTTTTTCACAATAATTTTCATCGCTGTACAATTCTCTTTTTCCACATCAACTTCTGTAAATGCAGGTATACACACCAAATCTATTCCTGCTGGGGCTAAAAAACCTCTTGCTATTGCTATAGCTTTTACAGCTTGATTTACAGCTCCTGCTCCTATTGCTTGCATTTCTGCTTTGTTAGATTCTTTTACCAACCCTGCAATTGCTCCTGCTACTGAATTTGGATTTGATTTGCTTGATACTTTTAAAATTTCCATTTTACTTTTCCCCCTATATCTTTTCGTATTTAATATTATTCTCTACAAAGAATTCTTTTAATTTAAACATCTGCTCTTTTGTTAAATATGTTTTAAAACATAGTTCGTAGATTTTTTCAGTTTCTTGTTGTTCTTGTTTTGGAATTATTGTTTGTTTTGCTTTTTCTGCCTCTTCTTGTTGTTTTTTCATTTCTGCCAAATTGCTTTTTATTGCTTCTATCCTCTTAGCTTCATTTAAAGATTCGCCCAATACACTAGGATTATTTATATTTCTAAAATAAAAGTCTCTTGTTTGTGCATTTGTTTCTTCGTTTTTTACAATAGAATCAATTGTCATTAAATCATTTTTTGTTTTTGCTATAATATGATCTATATCTTCTTGAATTTGTTTCATATCGTAAGTAATATTTAGCCATCTTTCATTAAAAATCAAATCAAAATTTATTAAATCTTTATAGATTCCAACTTTTTCTCCAAAATAATTAGTTATTTCTAAAAGCTTTTCATCTTTCTTTTTTTGTTCAAAATCTTTAATTTGCATGTCAATATTTTCTGTTGCATCTTTTACTATTTCCATTAACTCTTTACATTGTACTTCAAAAGGGAGATACGGTTTCATAATTTCTTTTTTTATACGAATCTTTTCATCGTTTATTGCATTTACTAACTTATGCAAATTCGTTCTATCTTGTTTTGCTATACTTATATTCTCATCTGTATAAACTATTGTTTTATAATATTTAGATTTTTCAATTAATTCTTTTTTCAATTCTTCAAAGTTAAAATTAACTGGTTGTATTTGTTGAATTTCACTTACTTTCAATTCCATCTTCTATTTCCTCCTCTACCTCAATTTTTCCATTTAGATACGCTTCTCTGTTATATTTAAGATTTATATTTTTTATAAAATTTCTTATTTTCTCTATTTCTTCTTCTTTTATGTCTGTTCTAGTAACCATTCCTATACTTGGCCCAAATCTAGTAGGACAATCTACTATATCTCCTTCTTTTAAATCTAATTTTGTAAAATAACTATATTCTCTTCCTTTAAATGCTCCTCTTTGATATTTACTTTCAAATTTAACGCCTACTATTTTTTGTTTTTCTATATCTTCTTGATTTTCTTCACTTAATTTACTTAGTCTTTTTAATTCTTCTTCCATAAAAAATTCCTCCTATTTCATATATTTGGTAATTCTAGTGGTGGTCTAATATCTTTCTCTACATAGTTCTTCCAAAACTCTATTTCTTGTTTTTCCAAATATTTTATGTCCTCTTCGTAATCTTTTCTATCTATATAATAATGCTTAGTTTCTAGTCTTATATCACCAGAATAATCATACTTAAGCTGAGCCTTTAATATTGCAAATGAATATCCTGTTACATTTAGGTAATGAAGTACCTGGCAAAAATAGTTATCTGGAATTTTCTCTTTCCACTTTTCTTTCTGCATACTTTGTAGTATATTTGTTGTTTTTATTTCTAAAACTCCTAACTCTCCAGTTTCTTTATCCACAAGTTGTCCATCTAAACTAGCAAATAAAAATGGATATTTAGGATGTCTTATTATTGAGTATTCTTCATGTTTTACTTCATATTTTGGAAAATCTAATACAAATAACTCTCGCAAATATTCCTCTGCCTGATGTCCATATTTTACATAAGGTTTATCAGAAATATCTTCGGCTTCTCTTCTTCTTGTCTTTTCTTCCCATAGTTCAATATTTGTTTTATATGGGTTTAATCCTAAAACTGTAGCTGCGTCTGAGCCTCCGTAATCCGCTTCTTTCTTTCTTCTAACCAACCTTCTCTAGTTTGCATATTTAAAATCCCACCTTTTACTCTTACAATTTCCCTTGATAACTCTTTTCCCTTTTAATAATTTTCTTATTGTCATTGTAGATGTTCCTAATTTATTACTAGCTATTTTTATATTATTAAAGTAAATTTCTACATTATTTTTCTTATCTATGGCGATAATTCTTTTCTGATTATGTGCTATGTGCCATTTTTCATTTATTAGTCCTTTTCTCCAAGCATGATGAGTATTTTCTTTAGCAGTAACCCATTCTAAATTTTTCATATTATTATTTAATTTATCTCCATCAATATGATTTACTTCTGGTTTATTCATACTATTATTTAAGAATGTCATTGCTACTAACCTATGTACCAAAAAACTTTTCTTTTTTGAATTGTTGTTTGTAAAAACAACTCTCTTATATCCGTCTTTTCCTATATGACCTTTCATTATGCAATCTGTATAATATGTCTTTCTATTTAATTTATCTTTTTTTATCCAGCTAAGTCGCTTTACTCTGCCTAAATTAGAAATTTGATATATACCTTCATAATCTTTAATATCTTTCCATATTTCTGTCATATTTTCTCCTTCTTGAATTCTTTAAAAATATGTGTTACAATACTTAAAGAATTCATATTTATATGTTTTTGATAGAACTATTTAACTTTGCTGGTTGGTAGTTCTATTTTTTTTATAGTTAAACCTACTTCATCAATTAAATCATCTAATAACAAATTAAAATTATCTTTTGCTATTTCTCCCATTTTGTTCTTAATTGCTCTATCATTATCAAACGAATTTCCTTTTGATAATTCGTGTATTTCTTTAAATGCATTTGCACATTTTTGTTTAATTTCATAAAGTTCTTTTTCTTTTCTTTTTAATTCTTCTTGCAAAGTTGCAATTTGTTGACCTATTTCTGAATGTTTTCCTAAAAACATATAATCACCTCAATTCTTTTAAATTATTTTTCATTACTTCTAATGTTTTTTGCATATTTTTAAATCTGTTTTTTATAAATAATGTTTCTACATATAGATCTAATTTTCTTAAAATCAAATATTTTTCCATTGACTTATCCTCCTAATATTAATTTTGATAGATATTCTGCGATTCCAATTCCTGTTAAAGGTATTCCGAATAAAAAATGTTAGAAATAAAATGTTTGTTACCGTATTGCAAACTATTTTTCCAATTATGCAATACTTTTTCATTTGTTTACTCATGCTAAATTCCTCCTTTCTTTTTCTATAGTATTATTCATTTTTATCAACTCAAAATAGATCAGACTTAGTAATCCTTCTTTGCTATTAGTTTTAATTCTTATGCCTTGTATATATAGTCTTGCAGCCTCTTTGTCAGCTTTTCCTATATTTCCTATGTCTGATTTTGAGATTTTAGGAAAATCTTGTTTGTCGAATATCTTCCTTGCATTATTTATTCCTATTCCTAAAATTTTTGACAATTCTTTTGGTGTAATTGTGTCCGGAGCTTCTTCCCATGTCATAGTTGGTTTACATTCTCCTCTCATATTCTTTCTCCTTTCTTTTTTGTGTCGTGTCGCCTATTTTATTTTTTTCATTATAATTTCTCCTTACTTTCATTGTTTTTTGACAACAGTTTTTCTAAAAAAAAACATATTTTGAATAATCTAAATTATTTTTTTTGCAATATTCAACTATACGATCACAAACTTTTTTACTATCTGGAGCTCTGTGCCCATTCATTATTAAATTCATATAAGAATAATCAATCCCTAGTTCTGTAACAAAATTAGTTAATTTATTATCAAATCTTTCCTGAATTAACTTTCTTACTTCTTTAATATTTATCTTCATATCTTTCTCCTTTCTTTTTCATTGTTTACAGACAATATATATCAATTATTGTTTTTTGTCAACACTTTTTTTAAAAAAATTATTGTTTTTTTTCAATATTTATGTTATTATACTATTTGTAATAATATAGGAGGGGTTATATGTATAATCAAAAAAAATTTATAGAAATTTTAAAAAAGTGTCAATCTAATATGTCTTTAAATGAATTTGCACGATTATCAAACGTTGATGCAGGTTATTTGTCAAGAATTATTAACAAAAAAAAATCGACTCCGCCCTCTCCTAGAATATTAGAAAAAATCTCAAAAGCTTCGAAGGGAGTTACAACATATGAAGAATTAATGGAAGTTTGTGGGTATGTTAATTTTGTAGATTCTTTTTTTAATGATTCGGTTTATCAAATTAACGATAAAATACCATTAATCCATAATATTGAATTTAAAGACAATAAATTTATAGTTGATAATTTTAATCATTATATATATTCAAATTTTAATTTAGATAGCGATAAAGAATACTTTGCTTATGAAATAAGAGACGATGACTCTCTTCTTCCTATGCTCGGAAAAGATGATATTGTTATAGTTTGTAGGCAAAACACTTATGAAAATAATTATTATTTTTTAATTTGTTTAGATGAAAGTTTGATTCTAATAAGAAAATTAGTAAAAGATAAAGAAATACTTCAGTTACAGTCTATAAATCCATATTATCCTGTAATAAATCTTACTGAAGAAGAAATGAAAACAAGAAATTTCCAAATTATAGGAAAAGTAATAAAGGCTGAAATCACAAGTATGTTTAAATAAAAAATGAAAGGAGAAAAAAATGAAATGTCTTAAATGTGGAAGTGAAAATGTTAATGTACAAATGGTATCAGAAAGTCAACTAAAAAATAAACATCATAGCATTTTCTATTGGATCTTTATAGGTTGGTGGTGGAGACCTCTATTATGGTTTTTTCTTACAATCCCTATGTTACTAGGCAAACTATTTGGTCGTAAGGATCAAAAGATAATTACAAAACATTCTAGTATGGCCGTATGTCAAGACTGTGGTTATAATTGGAAAGTAAAATAAAAATTTATGAAAAAGGTGAATAACTTTGAAAAATGATGATGATATATTAAAAGATAAAGCAATAATACATAAAGATAATTCTTTAAATAGACTTGATGTATCTTTTCTAAAACACATAGATATGAAAGAATATAAGACTAGTCATTTATTAGCTTATTGGATTAATGACTATGCTAATTATCATGATGAGGAAAAGACATTTGATACTAAAAAACTTATCGTTTTTAAACGAGGAAGTATAATAAAAGCTAATTTAGGTTTTAATATAGGACATGAGCTTGGAGGTTTACATTATTGTGTCGTTTTAGACAAATATGATAATCCTAAGAATGGAACATTAAATATAATTCCTCTAACCTCAAAGAAGAATAAGAAATATCCTAAATCTTCAATAGATTTAGGTAATGAAATATATGATACTTTAAATACATTATATTCAAATGAAATTGAAAAACTTTCAAATAAATATACTGATATTTGGAGTTTACCTACAGAACAAGTTAAGCAATTTACAACTGATTTTGAATATGTAAAAAAAATAAAAGATGAAATATCAAAAATGAAAATAGGCAGTATTGCTTTAATAAATCAGATAACAACAATAAGTAAACAACGTATATTTGACGATGAAATATTAAGAAAAGTTCGTTTATCAAGAAATAGTTTAGATTTATTAGATGACGGAATAATAAAATTTTTCACAAAATAAAGGAGAACTGCTAGAGTTCTCCAAAGTCTTCTGACGCCCGACTACTATAAGTAGTGGGAAAGTTAAATATATTATAGCAAATAATATTTAACTTGTCAAACGTTTGACTAGTTTTATTATATTCAAAAAACAAAAAAATATTACTAAAAAAGCCGAGAAATGTAATCTTGTTTGGCGACACGACACATTTCTCGAAAGCATAATCACTTGAGTGATTACAGTTTGTATTATATACAAATACCTGCAATTTTTCAAGTGTTTATGATAAATAAAATAAAGAAAAATTGGAGGTTTTTTTATGAACAATACAGGTACACGTAGAGCTAATGGCGAAGGCTCTATCTATGATACTATACAAAAGATACCTAGACGAAAAAAATTAGATTATGAATGTGATATTTGTAAAAATTGTATTGATAGAAGTAAATGTAATAATCGTACTGGATCAGCAAAATGTCATAAATGTGTTGAATGTACTGACTGTTTAAAATATTGTGACCGCTTCTATTGTTATTTCAGATATCAAGCTCAAATCTCTATAAATAAAAAACAAACCACTGTTGCTAATGAAGAAAAGAAAAAAGCTGCAGTTGATAAAAAATTAGATGTAGAAGCAAAAATTCATACAAAAAGCTACGTAAAAAAACATAGTATTACTATTATAGAAGTATGTAAAAAAATAGGATCTACAAAGTTTAAAGCAGGGAAAATCATAAAAAATACAGTAGATAAAGACAATTATCATTATAGACATATTGAAAATTGGTCAGATTTCCAAAAACCAGTTCAAAAAGTAAGTTATAATGAAATTCAAGATTTCCTTAATTCTATCAGATATTTATCTCAACGGAGAAATAGATAAAATAGTAGCTAAATTAAAAGCAGGTTTTATGCAATGTGTTTTAGATAAAATAATATATTATTCAGATAATCCCATGTTAAGAGTATATACTCCTGTTTCTTTACAGAAAAAGCAACTTGTACAACCTTTTGAAATAGAAGAACAAAGAAAGTTAATAAAATATTTGTTAACTAAACCTTTAGTTAAAAGTTTTAAGTGTAATTATGATGAAGAAACTTTAAAAAATTTATTTGTATGTGCATTATTATCTGCTACAAGAATTGGAGAGTTAGGTGCTGTTGATATTGATAAAAATATAGATTTAAAAAATAATGGTTTTATAATAAATCGAACTTTATCTAACGATAATGGGAAAATTATTATGGGTAAGACCACTAAAACTGGTCGTAAAAAAATTGAACAAGGTTTACCAGATGAAAGATTCGTTCCTTTTAATATTTTTGATGAAAATCTTATGCTAGATATCATCAGAAAACAAATAGAAAATGCAAAAAGTAATCAAAATAATAAAGAAAATCTTTTGTTTTGTCAGCGAGATGGTAAATATATAGATCATCGTTCTATAAATAATATTTTTAAAAGAATTTGTAGAGAAGCGGAAATAAAACTAGAACTTACAAAAGGTTGTCACACTCATATGTGTAGACATACTGCTGTTACTAGAATGATTGAAGCCGGAATGGACCTTCTTGTTATTGCAACTATACTTGGTCATGCTGATGATAGACAAATAAAAGAAACATATGGACATATTCTTACAAGATATATAAATAAACAACTTAAGGACTGTCGTATTTACTCAAAGAAAATAAAACTATGTACTTAATGATTAGTTATCATTTTTATATTATAATAATGTATAAAAGCTAGTATTGTTTAATCTACTAGCTTTTATGTTTTACTTAATTTTTTAATGTAAATATTTTTTTAATGTAAATATTTTTCAGTTTTTAATGTAATTTTAATGTAATTTTCTAATTATTTTAAGAAGTTTTAAGATTTTTTAAAAAGTTTAAAAATGTTTTTGCTATCTAAAAGCCTTGATTTTTCAATGTTTTCACAACTTAAAATACTTTTAAGAATTTTTAAAAACTTTTAAAAATATAAATTCTATGGAGCGGGTAGCGAGAATCGAACTCGCGCTATCAGGTCGGAAGCATGACATTCTACCACTAAATTATACCCGCATCTATGTTTTAGTATAACATTTTGCAAATGTTTTGTCCACTCATATCATCAAATTTTACTGACTATCATTTTCATTGATTTTATTTTTCTACATAAATCTCACTATAATATCTTTATATAAACTGAACCCGAATCATTAATATTTCAGGTTCTATAGTATTAGTTGGGGTAGGGAAGACTCCAACTATTGACAAAGAGCTCAAAAATAAACCTCAGCCATTTTGCTGAGGTTATTAGTTTGGAGCAGGTAGCGGGAATCGAACCCGCATAGCCAGCTTGGAAGGCTGGAATTCTACCATTGAACTACACCTGCATTTGTTTTGCGGAACAATTAGTATTATAATCTTTTTTAGTTCCTTTGTCAATACTTTTTTATAATTTTTTCTCATCATCATAAAATTTTATTATCCTTATTAAATATAATGGTAGGATATATTTATCTAAGATTGGAGTTATATCACTTACCAATGGTGACAGTTTTTAATCTGCCACCATCTACATTAACAACAATATTAGAACTATTACTCTTCCTCCAAATTATTATTATCTTCAATTTCATCATATTCATACTCATAATCTACTTGTGGAGAACTTTGAAGATGTCCCATCCTGTTTCTTCTTGGTCGTATTCTGTTTGCATTTTGTATTGTTTCTGTAAGATTGTCTATACTCTCTTTTGCTTCCTTATGTTCTCTATCAAGTCTTTTGGCCTCTTCTTTTTTTTCTTCTTTTTTGTTTTGCATTGACTTATTTAAATATCCATTTACCTTTTCCATTAAATCTGGTACATAGTCCATTAGCTTATCTATTGCGGATGAATGATTTATTGGAAGTAACTTAACATTGTTTGTACTCACAACTAAAAATGCCACTGGTGATATACTTACTCCTGCACCTGCTCCCCCTCCGAATGGTAGTCTATATTGTATGGCTTCTTCCTTGTCTTTTTTTGTGTACTCATCTAGTGTTTCCCCTTTAAACTCACTTCCACCTGCTGCAAAACCAAATCCAACTTTAGATATTGGTATTATTACCATATTATTACTAGTCTCAATTGGTTCCCCTATAATGGTATTTACATCTACCATATCTTGTATGCTATTCATAGCTGTGAGCATAAGCCCTTCTATAGGATGTTCACTCATTTTATCAACTCTCCTTACCTTATATTTTTATATTGATAATATGTACTAAATTTCTTTAATTTATACATTTTTTACTAAATTTATAACTAGGACTGAGTCGGCAACACGTCACTTGTCTTTAAGTTTTGTGTATCCTTTTTCTTAGATTTATATATTCTAATTATACTATTCAACATGTTTATTATCTTTATTTCTATAGTAGTATCTAGCTTTATATGATACATAGTATCATTATATACTGGGTCTATTTTATATCTTATATTTTTTCTATCGATAATATTTGGCAATATTATCGAAAATATGGCACAAATTAATGGAATTATATAGGAATTTATTATCACATCATCAACACCTATTTTTATAAATAAGTTCAAATGTGATAATTTAGGCCTCATTCTAATAATTTCTTTTATATCTGAAGAAGTTACGTTTTTTTCTATCTTTTTTATATCTATTTTTTCCAAATGCATTTTTGTATACATGCTTCTCATTTTTTTGTTATTTAATCTAAAAGACATCCATTTTATTTTGTTTAAGAAATAAAGTGAAATTTTAACTTCATATTTGGGCTCTATACGCTTTTTACTTGCAAGTTCAAAATCTCGTATCATAATTCTTGTTGTAGAAACAATCATGAAAATAATTACTAACATAATAAAAATTATTATTCCAAATAAAAATAAAACTAATATCATTATAATCACTTCCTCTTAGAAAGCTATTTGATATTAGTTTTACCATTTTTTTCTTTTTTAAACATAAACTTAAAATATTCAATTTCCCCCAGTAAATAAAATTGAAAAATCTAACTAATCTTTTTTTGATTTTTCTCTACTGTTATATCTCCAAATAATTCTTTTTGTGAAGTCAATACTTTGTTTCTTCTTGAAAGCTCTAATAGTCCTGTAAAAGCAGTCACTATCTCTGGCTTAGAACATTTTTGCTTTGGAAACAATTTGTTAAACACAAATTGTTTCTGGTGTAATAATGCTTTAAACATAGTTTTAACCTTTTCGCCTACAGTATATGTTTCTGTAATTGCAATTTTCTCTATGTTTTTAGCATTTTGATTTAGTCTATTTGCATTTTTTTCTACTATTTCAGCATATGTATCTGATATTAATTCTTTTTTATAATCCCTATCTAGTTTTTGCTTTGGAAGTTCTATTATTTCAGGCAACTTAAAGATTACATTATTCATACTTTCATACATTTCGCGCATTTTTTTTGTTATTTCTTTGTATTTTTTATATTCTATTATTCTTTGTATTAACTCTTCTTCAGTAAGTTCTTTTTCATCTTCTATCTGATTTGGTAATAGATTTTTAGACTTTAGATAAAGAAGTGTTGATGCCATAACTAAAAATTCACTTGTTATTTCTAAATTCATTTTTTCCATTTCATTTATATATTCTACATATTGGTCAGTTATTTCACTCAAATTAATATCATAAATATCCATTTTGTTTTTATCTATCAAATGGCATAATAGATCAAGAGGACCTTCAAAGTTCTCTAATTTTAGCTTATATTTATTAGTTTCTAGTGTTAATATATTTTGCATTTTTCTTCCTTCCATTCTAATAAGATATATTTATTATTCATCAATAACTTTTATAGCTTCTTTTATTGTATCCATTTTATACCCTTTTTTTAATAGATATTGTATTAAGGCTTGTTCTTCCATACTATTCTGTTTTTTTAATATGAGATTTTTAGCTGAATTTATTTCAAATTCTTCTAATTCTTCCTCATGTTCATAAAAATAGTTTTCAAGAACTTTTGAATTTACACCTTTTGCTTGTAATTTATATTTTAGTTCTTTTATAGATAAATTATTTAAATTCATAAATTCAGATATAGCTCTTTCAACATAGCTTTCGTCATCAATATATCCATTTTCTTTTAAGTCATTTATAACTTCTTCTAGTAAATCTTCGTCATTTTCTAAAAATCTTCTTCTGACTTCATTTTCTGTTCTTTTTTTATACATTATATATTTTAATACTTTTGTTTTTAATTTATCTAATTTTTCTAACTCTTCAATTTCCACCATTAAGGTTACTCCTTTTAGATTTATTTTAAACTAAACACATAAGTTTTAAATTCACGATATATATTTTTTTAAATTAAATGAATTTAAAACTTATGTAATAACGCAAAAATAAATATCTTTAAATTTCTTTACTCTTCTGGCTCAGTTTCTTGTTCTTCATCGATTTCTTCATCGCCTAAGCTTTTCTCAAATGCTGTGTTAAAATTGTCTCTAATCTTTTTCTCAACTTCTTCTGCTACTTTTGGATTTTCTTTTAAGTATTTCTTTACATTTTCTCTTCCTTGACCAATTCTTTCCCCATTATAACTAAACCAAGAACCTGATTTTTCTATTATATCTAAGTTTACTGCTATATCTAAGATATTACCTTCTTTTGAAATGCCTTTACCATAAATAATATCAAATTCAGCTTCTCTAAATGGTGGTGCTACTTTATTTTTAACTACCTTTACTCTTGCTCTATTTCCTATCACTTCTCCATCTTGTTTGATATTTTCTATTTTTCTTATATCTAATCTTACAGAAGCATAATATTTTAAAGCTCTTCCTCCAGCAGTTGTTTCTGGATTCCCAAACATAATTCCAACTTTCTCTCTTAATTGGTTTATAAATACAACCACTGCATTTGATTTATTAATTACTCCTGCTAATTTTCTTAAAGCTTGTGACATAAGTCTTGCTTGTAAGCCAACATGAGCATCTCCCATATCACCATCTATCTCTGCTTTTGGAACCAATGCTGCAACCGAATCTATAACTATTATATCTATTGCTCCGCTTCTCACTAAAGCCTCCGTTATTTCTAAAGCTTGTTCACCAGTATCTGGTTGAGAAACAATTAAATTATCTATATCTACTCCTAAATGTTTTGAATATACTGGATCTAATGCATGCTCCGCATCAACAAAAGCTGCTTCTCCACCAAGTTTTTGCGCCTCTGCTATCATATGTAATGCAAGAGTTGTCTTTCCAGATGACTCTGGTCCATATATTTCTACTATTCTTCCTCTAGGAATTCCACCTATTCCTAAAGCTATATCCAAACTTAAAGCACCTGTTGGTATTGCCTCAACCTCCATTGCTCCAAAATCTCCCAATTTCATTACTGATCCTTTTCCAAACTGTTTTTCAATTTGACCTAATGCTGCTTCTAATGCTCTCATCTTTTCTGCACTTTGATTTCCCATTTATTTTTCCTCCTTAAATTTCATAGATTACTTTTCACTAGCATTCTTTCGTTCCTTAATTTTTCGCTTTTGTAAAACAACTGTTTGTATTATATACTATTTAAAAAATTTGTCAAGAGCTTTTTTAAATTTTATTTTGCGTTTTATTCTTCTTATTAATCCCACGTGTCACATATTTATATATAGGTAGTCTCACGTGGTATATATTTTTTACTCGAAAACTTGGAGAGTACAAAATATATGTGACATCAAAATGGGACGGACTTTAAACCACTACTGCCTATACCAATTCTCAATCCCATAATACACAGTATAATTATTTGGTGTTATATCTCCAGTGAGTCTTATATTATACACAACTTTATTAGTATTTCTATATAAACACACATATGGTACTTCATCTTCATATATTTCAATTATTCTATCATATTTTTCTTTTAATAATTCACTATCTGATATATTTTTTATCTCCTCTAATATACTTGTCACTTCCTCGTTTTGATAATTTGCTATATTATTTTCACCTAAAAAATATGTTAAATCCGGGCTATATCCATTGCTTACGCCTGTTATAATCATATCATAATTTTTGTTTTCTAAATAATTTTTATAAGACGAATTTGATACTTTATATACAGTTACATTTATTCCTATTTCTTCTAATTGTTCTTCAATTAGTTCAGCTACTTGAACCCTAGTTTCATTACTATTATCCACCACTAAGTTTAAGTTTAAATATTGTGTAGTATAATTTTCTGTTTTTCTCCAATATCCATATCTATATTCCCATCCAGCATCTTCTAAAACCTCTTTTGCTTTTTCTGTATCATAACTAGATTCACTTTCTTTATCATATAAATAACTTCCATAATCTATTGGGAAAGATGATATATAATAGTTATTGCTAAACACAGTTGAATTTATTTTATTTTTATCTATAGCATAATTTATTGCTTGTCTTACTTCTTTATTGGATAATATGGTATCATCACAATTTAAACTAATAAAATCAAGCTCTCTTCCTTTGTACTCTGTTGTATTATATCCAATCGTTCCTATATAGTCTTCAACATTTGTTAAAGATGTGCATACCATATCTATATTACCTATTTTCAAACTATTAAACGCATCTCCCATTGTATCATAGAAATATATTACAATTCTATCTATGTTTCTTTCTATATTGTCTGAATTTTCCCAATTGTCATTTTGTACTAATTCCATTGTTTCTTCTGTTGCAGATTCTACTTTATACATTCCAGTAGCATATGGTGCAATTCTCGAATTGTAAAAATCTTCGTCTGCAAACTGGCTACTCGATATTATTGGAAAAATTAAATTATATTCAAAAAAAGGTTCTTCTTCTTTTAAATTAAATCTAATAGTATTCCCATCTATTATTTCTACAGATTCTATGTTTTCTACATTATCTGAATACACAGAATCTCCTTCTTGCAACTTCTCTATCGTGAATTTTACATCCTGGCCTGTTACATCCCCTCCATTATCCCATTTTAAATTGTCTTTTAGTTTTATCAAATATGTTGTTGCATCTGACTTTGACCATTCTTCTGCAAGCTTCAATTCTATTCCATAGTCATCTGTAATTTCTAACAAAGGTTCATATAGAATAGTAGATAAACTAATGATATCTTTATTATTTGTAATTAGTGGATTTATGTTATCAAACCCAGAGATTCCTATACTTAATACAGATTCTGTCTCTTGAGTAGTTTGCGTTGTAGAAACATCATTTTCAGCAACTTCCTCTGCTTCTTCAAAATTTATTTTATATATTGCAAATCCTATTATAAAAATTGCAAAAGCAATAAAAATATATTTTATAATATTTGATTTCATATAGCCTCCTTAAGAGATATCTTGCTATATAAATATATAACATAAATTGTTTTTTTTCAACCAGTTTTAATTTTTTTGTTGTAAATACTAATCTTAAATAGAAACAAAAGAGGCACAATCAAAAGAAGTGCCCCCAATTTATTTAATTTCTATTCATTTCATAATTTTACTTTCTTGATTCTACAATAAGTTTAATTCCTGTCCTATCTTCTCCTTCCACTTCAACTTCTGCAAAAGCAGGTATGCACACTAAATCAACTCCGGCTGGTGCAACAAAACCTCTTGCTATTGCTACAGCTTTTACAGCTTGATTAAGTGCTCCTGCTCCTATTGCTTGCATTTCTGCTCTGTTAGATTCTTTTACCAAACCTGCAATAGCTCCTGCTACTGAATTTGGATTTGATTTTGATGAGATTTTTAAAATTTCCATTTTTACCGCATTCCTTTCTAAGGCACAAATCTAGTTGAAAAAAATTAAATTTTGACTAAGAAAACAAGTATAAAATTTATGAAGCGTACTTTTGGTACGTTGATTAAATTTTAAAAGAAGTTTGACAACGTCAAAATTGTAATTATTTTTCAAGTCTGCCTCCTATATTTTTTTATTTGTTAATCAACACTCATATTTATATTACAATTTCTGGAAATTGTCTAGGGGTTTTCTGGAAAAAAAAGGAAAACTCGTCGTGTCTTTTCGACATTCTTTGACATTTATTGATAGTTTATCACTTTTTTTATTAAATTTCCTTTCTTTTTTTGAAATATTGATATAAGAAAAGTGGCTTTTCCTTTTGTAGCGTTTTGCTTCGCAAATACGCACAGTCTAAGGAAACTTCGGCCTTGTTATATAGCAAAAATCTTCGATTTTTCCTATACAATAAAAAAGGAACAGATTTTAAAATCTCTTCCTTTTTTAGTTATATATCTACATTAATTACACTCTGATATATAATTGTATCTTATTCTATATACATTTTTTGCTTTTAGAGTTTCATCATCTAATTCAAACACACATCCATTTAAAACAGCCTTCCCTTCTGCTAATTTATATCTTTCGGGAAGTGATGTAACAAATCTTTTTATTGAGGCTGATATATCCATACCTATAACAGATTCTTTAGGTCCTGTCATACCCAAATCTGTTATGTAAGCTGTTCCTTTTTCTGTTATTTCTTCATCAGCTGTTTGCACATGTGTATGCGTACCAAAAATAATGTTCACTTTACCATCTAAAAAATATTTCATAGCTATTTTTTCTGCAGTTGCTTCTGCATGAAAATCTACAATAATAGCATCTGACTCTTGTTTTAAATCATTTATTAACTTTTCTACAACAATAAATGGATTTTCAGATAAAACATTCATGTCAGTTCTTCCAATCAAATTTATCACTGCTAACTTCTTATTTTTACAGTTGCAAATTTGATACCCCTTTCCAGGTACACCTTTTGAATAATTTGCAGGTCTTATAAGTTTAGGATTATCTATAAAGGCAAAAATATCT
This sequence comes from uncultured Clostridium sp., assembly GCA_964587175.1. Classification (GTDB taxonomy): domain Bacteria; phylum Bacillota; class Clostridia; order TANB77; family CAG-508; genus CALXVA01. Next base: position 22,874 of record CAZPKK010000003.1, on the reverse strand, counting down.
TTTTTTCCCCATGTATGATTTCCCATAGTCATTATATCTATTGGCATTTTTAATAATGTATTAAAATCCTTTATTGTTAATCCCATCCCACTTGAAGTATTTTCTGCATTTACTATAACAAAATCTATATTTTCTTTTTCTATTATTTTAGGCAACAAATTTTTTAAATACTCTAATCCAACCTCTCCTACTATATCTCCAACTGCAAGTATTTTCATATTTTTTCTCATTCCTTCACCATGAATTTTTCATATTTCTCTAGCACTTCTTCTGGAGTTCCTTGCATTTTGATTTTTCCATCATGTAACCAAATAACTTCATTGCAAAGTTCTCTTATTGTACCTATACTATGTGAAACTATAAGTACAGTTCTTTTCTCGTCACTAATTAGTTCTTTCATTTTATTGTAACTTTTCTCTCTAAATTTTGCATCTCCTACTGATAAAACTTCATCAATCAATATAATATCTGTTTCAAGTATAGCAGTAATTGCAAAAGCAAGTTTAGAATACATGCCAGATGAATAGGTCTTAACAGGTTTATGAATGAACTCTCCAATGTCAGCAAATTTAATTATTTCTTTTTCTTTTTTCTTTATTTCTTCTTCTGTAAAACCTAATAATAAACCTGATAAATAAATGTTTTCTTTTCCTGTCAATTTTTTGTTAAAACCAACACCAATAGATAAAAGTGATATGGTATGTCCATGTAAATCAATACTTCCTTTATCAGGTGAAAATATTCCTGCAATTGCTTTTAGCATAGTTGATTTTCCACTACCATTTTTGCCTATAATACCAATTATTTTCCCTTCTTCTACATTAAAACTTACTCCTTTTAATGCTTTGAATTTTTCCACTTTATTAAACATATACTTCCAAGAAGCTCTAATAGATGTCTTTTTTAAGCCTCTATATGTAATATGTAAATTTTTTACTGTTATTGCTATATTTTTCATTAAATCACCTTTGCATAACTATTTTCATTTTTATGAATTATATTTATACCTATTACACATAATATACATCCAATCACAAGCCAAAATGCCAATCCCTCAAAACTTGGATGCATACCATATATCATAGTTTTTCTTAGTTCATTCATTATGAATGCTATAGGGTTTCCCCTGAGTAGAAAATAAGCTAATTTTCCACTAAGCCTTGTTGAAATATTATAAAATACTCCTGAAAAGTAAACAAGCATTCTAAGAAATATATTAATTAAATTAGCTAAATCATCTAAAAATACACCAAAGTGCATTATTATCATTCCCATACCAAACGATAAAATATATAATATAATTACAATCGGAATCATATACAAGATATTTAAAGTAAGTGGTACGCCAGTTACAATCATTACAACAAATGCAATTCCAAATGAAATTAGCATTTTAAATAAATATGTAAATGATTTTGATAACAATAATATATACTTTGGAATATAAACTTTTGTTACTAAATCTCTATTTTGTAATATTAACTTTACACTTCCTTTAAGCATTCTGTTAAAAAATTCCCAAGCAGTTAAACCAACAAATATAAATGTTGCAAAGTACTCTTCACTAGCTTTAAATACATAGCCAAATACAAAAACATAAATAAGCATAAAACATAATGGTTCGATTACCCACCATAACCAATTTAAATAAGAATCTGCCACTTCACTTTTTAACTCTGCTTTCGCGGATCTAACTGCATATTTATAATAACTTTTAATGTTTTTAAAAAATAATTTTAAATTCTTCATCTTTTCTCCTTCTATTTTATTTCGTCATAATAAAAGTGGTTTCGCCTTTTGTAGCAATCTTGCTTTGCAAATACGCACGTCCTAATGAAACTTTTGACTTACTGCATAGTCACTATACAACAAGAAAGATATTATTTATAGTTTCTGTATTCTCCAGATTTTATATTATCTATCCATTCTTGATTATCTAAATACCAATTAATTGTTTCCTTAATTCCTTCTTCAAAAGTATAAGTTCTATCCCAGTTTAGCCCTTTTTCAGCTTTTGTTGAATCTATTGCATAACGTAGGTCATGACCAGGTCTATCAGAAACAAAACTGATTAAACTTTCTGGTTTTTCTAATTGTTTTAATATTATTTTTACTAATTCTAAATTTGTTCTTTCTGAATGTCCACCTAAGTTATATACTTCGCCAATCTTCCCTCTTCTGGCAATTAAATCAACCCCTATATTATGGTCATGTACATGTATCCAGTCACGAACATTTTCACCTGTTCCATAAACAGGAATTTCTTCATTATTCATTGCTTTAGAAATAACTACTGGTATTAATTTTTCTGGGAATTGGTATGGTCCATAATTATTTGAACATCTAGAAATTGTTATTGGTAGACCATAAGTTCTATAATATGCCTCTACTAATAAATCTGCACTAGCTTTACTAGCTGAATATGGGCTAGATGGATGTATAGGTGTTTTTTCTGTAAATAACAAATCTTTTCTATCTAATGGTAAATCTCCATAAACTTCATCTGTTGATACTTGATGATATCTAATATTTCCATACTTTCTTGCTGCATCCATTAAAACTTGAGTTCCAATAATATTGGTTTTCATAAATATTCCTGGATTTAGTATTGAATTATCAACATGTGATTCAGCTGCAAAGTTAATAACTAAATCAAATTTTTCTTTCTTAAATAAATTATCAATAAAGTCTCTATCTGCAATATCTCCTTTTACAAATTTATAATTTGGTTTATTTTCTAAGGATTTAATATTGTTATAATTTCCTGCATAAGTTAGAGCATCCAAACATACAAAATCATCATTTGGATAATTATTAACTTCATAATGCAAGAAATTACTGCCTATAAAACCTGCTCCACCTGTAACTAATATTTTCATTTTAACTTCTTCCCTTTCTAAGTACTTTTTTTGTTGCTTTTTAATTTCTTTTATCTTGTTGCAATTCAATAATGTATCTATCAATAGCATCTTGCCAAGATGGAAGTTCTGCAAAACCATTTTCTGTTAAACTTTTCTTGCTTAACTTTGAATTCATTGGTCTTGCTGCTTTAGTTGGATATTCACTAGTTGGTATACCATTTATAATTACATCCTTTTTGTTCACTTTCATAATATATTCTGCAAATTCTGCCCAACTACAATAGCCACTATTATTAGCATGGTATACTCCATATTTTGAAGTTAGAGACATATCCACTAGTAATTTTGCTAGATCTACTGTATAAGTTGGACTTCCAAATTGATCTCCTACTACTCTTAATTCGTGATTGCTTTCAGATAATTTTAACATTGTTTTTACAAAGTTTTTACCATTTATTCCAAAGACCCACGAAGTTCTTACAATAAAACTTTTTTCATATGTTCTAACTATTTTTTCACTTTCCACCTTACTTTTTCCATATATATTTAGAGGACATGTTTGATCATATACTTCATATAAACCTTCTTTTTTTCCGTCAAAAACATAATCTGTGCTTATGTAAATTAGCTTTGCATTTATTTCTCTACATGGATTTGTAATGTTTTCTGTTCCTTCAACATTTACTTTATAGCAAAGTTCTTCGTTTTCTTCTGCACCATCTACGTTTGTCCATGCAGCACAATGAAATACCACTTCAGGCTTATATTCTTTTATAATTTTTTCTACCAATCTTTTATCAGTAATATCCATATCATTCTCTGATAAAGCTAAAATATCATATATTCCTCTACTATTTAATTCTCTTACAATGTCATAACCCAATTGACCACTTATTCCAGTTACTAAATATCTTTTATGAGTATAAAAATTTGGATCAATCTCTTCTATTGTTTCTCTCTTCTTATCTTTTTCCGATAATATTGGTTCTTTTATTCCGTATTTTTCAAATTGCCAATCAATATCAATATTTGGGTCATTCCAAAGTATTCCATCTTCATGAGTTGGAGAATAATCATTATCTACTAAATATTGGAATAGTGTATCTTCTTTTAAACTTACAAAACCATGAGCAAAACCTCTTGGAATTAAAAGTTGACGACCATTTTCAGGAGTTAATTCTACGCTTGTCCACTTTTTATATGTAGGAGAGTCTTTTCTTAAGTCAACTACCACATCTAGTACAGCACCTCTTAGACATTCTACAATTTTAGCTTGACAATATGGATCTTTTTGAAAATGAAGGCCTCTTACAATACCTTTTCCACTTAAAGATCTTGCCCCCTGAACAATCCCTTTTACAGATTTTTCAAGTCCGTTTGAAATAATATCTTTTTCAGCAAAAAAAGGTGAATAATATCCTCTGTTATCTCCAAATTTATCTGGCTCTATTATATAACAATCTTTTAAATTAGTTTCTATTTTTTTCATTTTTTTCACTTCCGTATCTTTTTTATTAAAGAATTTAGATATTCTCCATAACTATTCTTTTTTAATAATTCTGCCCTTTGTTTTAAAATATCTATGTCTATCCAACCATTATCATAGGCAATTTGCTCTAAACAAGCAATTACTCTACCACGATTTTGCTCACTGGATTTTATAGAAGAAATAGCATTATACAAACTATCAAATGTACCTGTATCATACCACATAAATCCTCCACCTAGTAATTCACCCAATAAATTTTGTTCTTTTAAATATAATTCATTCAATGACGTTATTTCTAATTCTCCTCTTGCTGATGGTTTAATTGTTTTTGCTTTTTCACAAACATCATTAGGGTAAAAATATAAACCTGTAATTGCATAATTAGATTTTGGAATTTTTGGTTTTTCTTCAACGCTTATAATTTTTACTTCACCATCTTTTTCTTCAATCTCCATTACACCAAACCTTTCAGGATCTGGAACTTCAATACCAAAATTAGTAGCTTTTCCATTATAAGCATTACGTGAAGCCCTTTTAAGCATTTTTACAAAACCATTACCATAAAAAATGTTATCTCCAAGCATTAATGCGCATGGTTCATTATTTATAAACTTTTCGCCTAAAATAAAAGCCTGAGCCAATCCATCAGGAGATGGCTGAACAACATATTCAAGATTCACACCAAATTGTGAACCATCTTTTAATAATCTTTTAAATGCTGATTGATCTTGAGGAGTGGTAATAATTAAAATGTCTTTTATACCAGCAAGCATTAATACTGATATAGGATAATATATCATTGGCTTATCATATATTGGTAATAATTGTTTACTTATTCCTTCTGTTATTGGATATAATCTAGTGCCACTGCCACCCGCTAAAACAATACCTTTCATACTACCTCCACTATTTCTTTTTTATCATTTTTAATATTTTTCTTAAAGGTGCTGTTATTCTCCAAGATTTAGAATTTTTAATTTTTTCAAGTTCTTCTTTTAATTTTATGTTCTCTTTTTTTAATTCATCTTCTGAAGTGCATGCGCTCCCATTTAAGTTCTCAATTATTTTTTTATACTCTTTTTCTTTATCTTTATAACTATTCTTATACTCTTTTCTCTTTAATGGTTTGTCTAATAAAACTTTAGACAATGAATTAAGAATATCAAAATTATCAAAAGATGTTAAACCATAATTCCAATTTTTTTGTACAGAAAATGTTTCACACCATTTTATTAAATATTTATAAGCAAATTTGCTTATATCCATAGTAACATCTTCTTCTGTATATTTTTCATTAATTGTATTTAAATATTCTTTCCAATATTTAGAAGGTCCAATTAAAAAACAACCTATATTATGAAGAACTGGTAAAAAGTTAAATGAAACATCAATTATATAAAAATCTAATTTTTTAGATTGATTAACAAGCAACTGTGGAATCAATGGATTTAAATTTGCTCTAGCAAGAATAATCAATTTCGTTTTAGGTTTTGCAAACAATAACAAGTGAGATAATGATCCAAGAGTACAAACTACTTCATCAGCACCTTTTATATAAGCAATTTGTTCTTCAATACTATATTGTTCTGGAGCAATAATTTTATATCCACGCTTTTCATAAAATTTTTCAAAATACTCCTCATTAAAACAATCTTGTTTTTCAAATTGAGTTCGTGTTAAATAAATTTTTTTATGTTCTTTAGCTTTTACATTACTCATTATTTTTTCATAAATAACTGTATACTTTTTTTTGTAATTACTCCAAGCATGTATAGTTTCATCTGGAATAATGACTTTTTTAAATTGAGAAGGGCTTTCAATATAAATTATTTTTTCTAAATCAATATCCAATAACTTAAAATAATCATTGAAATACGTTTTATAAGTATTATTTGCTATTACAAAAGCAATTCTATAATTGCTTTTATTTTCTACAAGATACCATAATCTTGATAAACTCTCTAATATAAAATGTCCAAAAGTAGAAATAATAACTCCTCCAAAAATTATTTCCTCATCATAATACTTAATTTCTGATTTATCTACTTCATATGCTTCTTCACATGAATAGTTTATTTTTTTATTAATGTTTCTAATAAGTCCACCTAAAAAATTAAATTTTTCATCACATACTCCACCCATGTATTTTCCACTATATGTACTACTATCAGACTTTTTCAAAGGTAATATAATACCATTTTTTACTTTCTGAACCTTTGTTTTTTCTTTTGATAAATAATCTTTACTACAAGCATCAATCCATTTTTGTTTATTCTCTGTGAAAATTCTTTTCTCTAATTCTCTATCGCTATACATTGTTATTCTCCTTGTTTATAATCTTTACTAATAGATATTTTTTCAAATTTTTTTGAATTACTTACGATTTTATGCTTGTTTAAGATTATAAATATATAATTATGTAATTATAATATTTAAAGTTTCTCTTTCCTAAATTCATAATTTATTTTGTATCTTAAAATGCTTTTTATATTTTAAAACTGCTTCTAAATATGCATAATCATTTACTGAGTATTCTTTTTTATTATAAATAATTTTTTTATTATCTTTTATCTTTATTTTTACATGATTATTTTTAATGTCTTCAGATAATTTATTTAATGTTTGAAAATCTTTTTCTTTAATCATTTGAATTAAAAGCTCATTTATAAATGGTCTATTTAATCTAAAATGATAAAATTCTTTTGAAAAGTTATTTTCTTTTTTCCCTATATACCAAAAGCACATAACATTTCCATCACTCACGTGAGGAACTATAGTATATTCATTATTTGATTCAAAGAAATTTGAAAAAATAGTAAATAATTCCATATTATCTTTTAGCTGTAATTTCTCTAACCCCCCCCCCGAATGGAAATACATATGTCCCATCTTATGCATTTATTATATAAGTTTAACTTCTGTAAATTATCTATAAATTTTCCAAAATTTATTTCTGCTATAAAAGTATATTCATCACTCTTTCTTATAGCATTCATAGGAAATTCTATTTTTTCCTCACCGTTGAAACTTTTAAGAATTATTTTTGAATTATAAATTACTGCGGGATTAAAATTTTTTAAAATAGCATTTCCTTTTATCATCATATTATTGTTAACATATTTTATATTTTGAATTTCTATTTTGCTATCTAGAAAGTAGCTTGCATCAAATTTAAAATCATTATTTATTGAATAGATACATCCATTTTTTTCACTATTTTCTTCTTCTATCCACATTCTATCTCGGAATTTTAATAATATATCTCTCGCTTTCGTAAAGTCATTAAAGTCAATTAAGACGGATAATAGTACATATTCTTTGAAGGATGCACTTTTTTTAAGGTATTCTTTATCACAAACTAATAATAGTAATTCTCTTAAATTATAAATTTTATTTTCTTCTGATGAATCACCATTTAAAAGAATATATTCAAATGCTTCAACAGGCCATTTTAAAATTCTAGGTAGCATATATTTTTTTCCTTTTTCGTAATCAGCATATGTTTTATATACATTTAGAATTCTCATTGCACAATTATAAATTTTTTTGTAATCATACCATTCAGATTTATTTTTTTGATTGCTTAAGTTAGAATCATCATATTTTTTCGTCCAAAAATAGTATTCTTGGTCTGCAGCTACAGATACTTTCTTTGCTAAAAGATAGGCTCTTAACACAAATGGATTATCATCTGGTCCATCGGTTGGAAACTCAAAATTATTGTCTAATAGAAATTTTCTATTATATAGTTTCCAGGGTCCTAGTGTTCTTGAAATTGTTGTATTATATATATCGACGTTTTCATCACTTTTTTTAAACATAGATCTACCTATATTTTCTCTAGAACCATCATAGCCCAATTTTACCGCCATTACGTCAGGCTTCCATTCGAGAGCATGTTCTAACATTTTATCTAAAGCATGAGGAGCAAAATAATCATCATTGTCACAGAAAAACACATAATCGCCCTTTGCTTCCTTTAATCCTATATTTCTAGGCGTTGCTGGACCGCCACTATTTTGTTCATGTAAAACTTTTATAAATTCATATTTTGAAGCTAATATATCTAGAAATTGTTCTGTTCCATCATTTGAACCATCATCTACTAAAATTACTTCTATTTCATCAAGACAGTTCTGAGCAACAACAATCGATTGAATACATTTAGGTAAGTATAGTAAGGAATTATATACAGGAATTATTATAGATATAATTGTTTTTTTCATATTCGCCTCCATTTATTTGTTATTTTTCAAATATATTGTTTCCTTTTCTTTGTGAGATTTAAGCATTACTGTCAATAAATTAGCGACAATTTCACCAACATGCTTTTATTTACAAAAATATTCTAAAAAAACTAAATATTATTCTATTCTTGCTTTTTACAACAATAATATTACCATGTAAAAGCAATATTGTCAAATCAATATTGCTTGTTTTACATGAGTTTTTGTTCTTAAAAAAATCCCAAGATTCCAATACTTCAAGCATTTGTATATATTTTTATCTTGAATGTTTTTTACTTAATTAACAGCAAAATTTATTCCTCTTGCCACCACATCTTTCATTTTTTCAATTAACCCATCTATTTCTTTAGGAGTAACAATAAAATTATATTCCTCTGGTACTAAAACTTCCTTTATTAGCTCATATTTATCTTCTTCCTGTAATTGATTTAAATAATCATTTGATTTAGCTTCTTCTTGCATTTTCTGTATCAAAATGGTCAAACTATCAGCTGCAATAGTTGCAGCTTCAACAACAGTAGGTATTCCCATTGCAATAACAGGTATTCCTAATGTATTTTCTGTAAGTTCCCTTCGTGCATTTCCTACACCTGCACCTGGCACAATTCCAGTATCTGCAAGCTGTATTGAACTACTAATTCTCTCAATACTCCTTGAAGCTAAAGCATCAATTACAATCACTAATTTAGGATTAGTATTATCTACAATTCCCTTTAATATTTCTAGAGTTTCTATTCCTGTTGTTCCCAAAACACCGGGAGATATAGCACTCACTTCCCTTGTATTTTTGTCTAAAACTTCTGGCATATATTCTAGCAAATGCCTTGTTATATCTATCTCATTTATAACCTTTGGTCCTAAAGCATCTGGAGTTACATATATATTTCCCAGACCCACAACTAAAATAGCGTCTTGAGCATTTACATGCTTTTCCAATAATGTTTTTAGTTCCCTTGTAACAACCTCTGACGCTTCCTGAATTTCTTGTTCATGAGCAACTTTTAAGTTTTTAATATCAATTGTTATATAATTTCCTTGTGGCTTTCCTATTGCTTCTTCTCCTTTTCTATTTGTAACTTTTACCCTTGAAATTATTACATTTTCATTTAACTTTTCTTCTTCAGCTTCAATTCCATCAATATCTTCCTCGATATTATTAGCTTTATTATATAAATCTCTTCTTTCTAAAGCTAAATCTGTTCTAAAATTATACATAAAAAATCACTCCTTTTTTCATTATTTTTTGAAAAAAGGAGCTTTTTATACATTTTTTGTTGTAATTCATTACATTGCTTTTAATTTACAAAAAATCTCTTTGTTCTATTTACTTGTTAAAATTCTTGCAAGTTCAATTCCAGAACAAGAAGCCATCATAAGTCCTCTTGTCATTCCTCCACCATCTCCAATGCAATACAAACCTTTTATATTAGTTTCAAAATTATTATCCACATCAACCTTATTACTATAAAACTTTATCTCTGGTCCATAAAGTAAATTATCTGGATTTGCAAAACCTTCAATCACTTTATCTAGACTTCTTATAAATCTCAATATATTTGTCATTGTCCTATATCCTAAAGCAAAAGTAATATCTCCCGGTACAGCAGTTTTTAATGTAGGCACTACTGAATTTTCCTTTAATTCGTTTTTCCAAGTTCTTTTTCCTCTGTAAATATCTCCTAATCTTTGTACCACAATATTTCCAGCGCCTAATTCATTTAGATTTTTAGCAACATTTCTACCATAATCAATTGGTTTATTAAAGGGATATGTAAAATTGTGTGATACTAAAATTGCTAAATTTGTATTTGTACTTTTCTTATCTTTATATGAATGTCCATTTACAAGAGTTAGATCATTATCATAAACCTCATTTGCCACAAACCCACTAGGATTTTGACAAAAGGTTCTAACCTTATCTCTAAAAGGCTCTGGCCTTCCTATAAACTTCCCTTCATACATATATTTATTTACATTTTCCATAATTCTATCTGGTAACTCGTATCTTATTCCAATATCAACTGTACCTGTTTTTGTAGCAATATTATGCTTATTGCAAAGCTCTGTAAGCCAATTTGCTCCTTTTCTTCCTACTGCAATAACTACTTTTTCTCCATAAACATTTTCTAATTCAACATCTTCATTTACCTTATTAGAACTTTTTATTTTTACTCCTTTTACCTTTCCCTTCTCAATTATAATGTCTTCTACTATTGTGTTAAACATCATATTTATTCCATGCTCTTCTAAATACTTTTCAATTCTAGCATATATCTCGTGGCTTTTTTCTGTCCCAAGATGTCTTATTGGAATACTTATTAAATTTATACTTTCTTTTTTAGCTTTATTCTTTATCTTATCTATCTCTTCCTTATGTTCAATCCCCTCTAGCTTTTTATCTGCCCCAAATGATAAATATATGCTATCTGCATAATCTATCAACTCTTTTGTTCTAGGTACTCCTATATATTCATGTAAATTACCACCTACATATATATCATCATCTTCTGGATTATATAAAGACAATTTTCCATCTGAAAATGCTCCTGCTCCTGAAAAGCCACTAGTTATATTACAAAAAGGTTTGCATTTTATACATTTACCAGTCTTTTCAATTGGGCAAAATCTATCCTCTACCCTTTTTCCCTCTTCAATTAGTAAAATGTCTTTTGCTTGATTTTTCTGTATTAACTCATAAGCTAAGAAAATTGAACTTGGTCCCATCCCTATAACTATTAAATCATACTTTTCCATATACATCATCCCTTTCTATGAACAATATCTACAAAGTATTGCTTCTAATCCAATATTTATATCTATTAATCCAACTTTATAATTAGCATCTAAGTTAATAAATTCTTCCATAATATTTTCTATTTCTTTTTTTGAAAAATAACTTGCTTGTTTTCTATATTTCGTTGTTAGAAAAAGTTGATTTGGTTTTAATTTCATTGAAGTTGCTAAATCTTTTTTATATTCCTCAGCAATTTTTACTATATATAGTTTTTTAAAATGATTATACAAAGTTACCAATATTTTTTGGATAGGCTCTTTTTCATAAATCAAATTATTTAAAACTTCCATAGCTTTTTTAGTATCTCTTTTTCCTAAATTGTCTGTCAAATCAAAAATAACACTATCGATTTGCTTTATAGCCAATAAATCAATTTCCTTTTTTGTAATAGTGCCATCTTGCCCAACATACTCAATTAGTTTTCTAATCTCATTTATCAAATCTTGCATAGAAGTACCACATATTTCCACAAAATACTTAGCTGATTCATTGTCTATTTTTACTTTATATGCCTCACATATTTTCTGAATATTTTGAATAAGTTGTGGTAGTTTTAATAATGCGAATTCTGTTACCTCACCATTTTTTTCAATTACTTTATATAAAGCATTCTTTTCTACTGTTTCTTCTACAAAAATCAATTCTGTCGATTCATTTATTAAAGATACATTCTCCTCTATATACTCTGAAATCCTTATCATCAATTTATTTAAAACAGCATCTTGTCCCTTTGCATTTTTCTTTTCTTTTTTAAATAACCTAGTATTTCTTGCAATGATAAGCTTTTTTTCATACCCAAAAGCAGGAGTTTCCACATCTGATATTAATTCACCTATATTTGTTTCATCTAATTGTATAAAATTAATTCCTTTTATTAGCTCTCCAAAATCTTTTTTTATTCTTTTTAATTTCGTTTCTAATAAATAGGTTTCTTCACCATACAATAACTTAATCGACATATTTCATCTCCTTTTTGTGTCAAAGGACTCTGTATGACACAAAGCTTAAAGTTTTACTGCAAATTTTGATGAATGTGCATGGCATATTGCAGCAGCCATACTATCTGTTGTATCATCTAATTTAGGAAGCTTATCTACTCCTAAAATCGTTTTTACCATTTTTTGCACTTGTATTTTATCTGCTCTTCCATAACCAACAACAGCTTGTTTTATTTGAAGTGGAGTATATTCATAAGTTGGTATATTTTTTTTGCAACCAATTACCAATATCACACCTCTAGCTTGTGCAACATTTATTGCAGTTTTTGCATTATTATTAAAAAATAACTCTTCAACAGAAATTGCATCTGGTTTATATGTATCTATTATATTTTCTAAATCATTATTTATTTTGAGTAATCTTAAAGGAAAAGACTCGCCTGCTTTTGTTAAGATTGCTCCAGATGTCACCAATTTAAATTTATTCCCAATGTAATCTATTACGCTATATCCGTGTTATTGCAAACCCCGGATCAATCCCTAAGATTCTCATTTTTCTTTCTCCTTTATCTTTCCTGAAACAATAGAACCATCCCTTTGTTTCAGATAATTATCCTAAATATTTCTCCTACACTCCAAGCTTGGAATTTTGCTCCTTGTGGCATATATTTTTTATTTTCTATGTCATATATTTCGCAAATACTTCCTACACTTTCTCCTTCATTCATTTCTTTTATAAATGTTTTCTTTACATTTTCCCTAAAATCATTAAGTTTATTTTCTAGTGCCTTTTTACTTGCCTTATTTTTCTCTGCCTTTATCATATTTCTTAATGTATCATAGTATAGTCCTAAGAGCCATGGCCATATAATTCCTTGATGATAACTCATGTCTCTTTTTATCATATCCCCTTCATATCTTTCTCTATATCCTGGGTCTCCTTTTGCTAATGTCCTTAATCCATACGGTGTAAGTAATTTCTTCTCTACTGTATTAAGCATTTCCTTTGCTTCATCTGATGTAACATCTAGTACCTGATATGATAATGCTGTAGCAAATAACTGATTTGGCCTAATTCTAGAATCTCCTAATACGTCATACAAACATTTTCTTCTTTTGTTATAAAATTTTTCATTAAAGCTTTTTTTACATTTCTTTGCTAAGTTTTCATATTTTTTAGCTTCATCTTTTCCTTTCATCAGTATAGTTAATTCTTCCATTATTTTTAAGGCATTGTACCACATACTATTTACTTCTACTGCTTTTCCGTTTCTAGGAGTAACAACAAAGTCACCTATCTTAGCATCCATCCATGTGTTTTGTATATTCTCTGTTCCAGATGAAATCAAATAATCTTTGTCCATATATATATTATTTCCATCTATATCAATTCTATCTTGATATGCATTCATTATTCTCAAAAGTGAAGGATATATGTTTTCTCTTACCCATTCATATTCATTTGTATATGTTAAAAACTTTTTTACTTCCTCAAATAATAGCAATGAAGCATCTACACTATTATATAGTGGCCTTCCATCATATCCAGAATATCCGATTTGGAACCAATCCAAATTTTATATCACGAATACATGTTAATAACACTTCTTTTGCTTCTTCAAATCTTTTGTTTTTTAACAATATTCCTTCAAATGAAATCAATAAGTCTCTTCCCCAATCTAAAAACCAGTGATAACCTGCAAGTATTGTATATAAGGCAAAAGATGGTCTATATGCAACAAAATTATCTGTTGCAATTACAAAATTTTTGACAAAATTAATATAATCTTGATTTTTTGACTCTTTCTTTTTTTCATCTAAATAATCTGTATTGTATATAAGAGTACTAAGTCTTATAATTTCTTTATTTATTAAATCTTTAGCATCAAGTTCCTCTATATTTTGTTCTAATGAACAAATAAAAGTTATGTATTTTTCTTCATTTGGCTGAATTTCTACTTCATATACTCCTGGCACAGCATGATTTTCTATTGCTGATTGACCTCTTTTTTCTTCTTCGATATAGTACATATCTCTAAAAATATCATTATTATGTTGTGTATATTGACCTTCTGATAAAAATGTATAAATAGGATTTTGAGAATTATCACCAAATATTATTTTGATTTTATTACCTTCTATTTCTTGTTTCAATTCAAAATGTTCACTTGTATTGGTTGTATGAAAACCTCTGAAATTTATTATTGGTGCTATTGTTAATCTTGCTCTTTTTTCACTATTTTTTATATAATAATAAACTGCTACTGTATTTTTTCCATGTTCCATGCAGATAAATTTTTTTATGGCTATATCTTCTATCTGATAGGTAAAAATTGGTATGTATTCTTTTTCAAAACTTATTAAATGTTTATATCCATCTGAAATATAGTTTTTACAAATGTTAGTATATAAATTATAAGTTTTTCCTTCTACGTTTATGCTCTCATCAAGTTTGGATAGTATGACTTGTCTGTTACCAGGTGGCATTAATGGAGCTATTAAAAGTCCATGATATTTACGAGTATTTGCACCTATTATTGTAGAACTACTATATCCTCCTATTCCATTTGTTATTAGCCATTCCTTCTTTAGTCCTTCTTCCAAAGATATTTTTTCTTTTTCAAATTTCATTTGTTTTCCTCCATTTTTAATCGTTTTCAAATAATGCTTATAGATTTAAGATTTATAGTTTATTTTTGTTTTTCAACATTTTCTCTTTTTGTTTTTGTTTTAAATCAGATTCTTTTATAGACTGTATTCTATCATTATATTTTTCATAAAATTTACTTTGTCCACGTTTCATCCTCTTACCTTTCACTTCTTTCATTTTTTCCCTGTTTTCTTTTGCTTTCTCTTTTAATGATTTCTTATTATCTTTTAACTTACTATTAAGCATCATATATTGTGCATTATTTTCCATATTATTAAATTTTAAATCATCACATATTAATTGTATTATAGATGCAGCAATAGCATCTGGATTATGTCGTATATATCCATTTTCTATATGTGATAAATTTCTTTGAATGAGATATACTCCTTCTACTTTTACTTTAGATACATCTTGTTCAACTAGTTCAGAGCCTTCCATATTGTATTTTCTTATATATTCAGGGATTATTTCTCCTGTGTCATATAAACAATATTCAATAACTCCCTTTCCAGCATGATCATTTATAGCTTTAATATGTTCTGATAAAGTATAGTTATCTGTTTGTCCAGGTTCTGTCATTAAATTACTCACATATAATTTAAAAGCCTTACTTTCTTTTATAGCTTTTGCAACTCCCTTTACTAGCAAGTTTGGTATTACATTAGTATACAAACTTCCTGGTCCAATTACAATAGCATCAGCTTCCATAATAGCATCTATAACACCTGGTGCTGGTCTACAGTTTGACGGATTTATAAATACTCTACTTATCTTACAGGTTTTATTGTTTATTACCTCTGGTATCTTTTTCTTGCTTTCTATTACTGTACCATCTTCTAATTCTGCACATATTTTTACTTCCTCCATTGTTACTGGTAAAACTTTCCCAGTCATGTTAAGAATCTTTTCTGATTGTTTAACTGCTTCGGCAAAATCTTTATATAGTTCTTCCATTGCCAAAAAGTATATATCACAAAAAGATAAATTCTTAAGTTTTCCATATTTAAACTCAACATTCATCAAGCTTTCCATTTCTTCTTCTTGGTCAGAAAGTGCAACTATACTTTCTTTTATGTCATCTAATGGTAAAGTCTCAAGAGTTTTACTTGATTCTGTCTTTTTTTCTCCATAATCTGACACAGTAACAATTGCAGTAATATTATCTGTATAGTTTTTTAATCCCCTTAGTACTGAATTTAAACCTGTGCCACCACCAATTACTACAATCTTAGGTCCTTGATTATATACTCTTTTATTAAATATAAGTGTCTTTACATTTGAATTTTCGCTTTGCATTCTTTTATCTGTATCTTGCACTAATATTTCAAGTGTTCTCCTCTGTATTGCCACAATACTATATATAATACATATAAATCCCACAACAAATATTGCTACTATTTTAGCTAAATTTATAAATTCTAATTGCCTACTAGTTAGTATTTCTGCCATTCCATAGCAACAAAGAATTATTCCGATTATAGTGAGTAATATCCATCTTTTTATCCTAGTATTGGATTTAAACCATTTGAAAAAACCTTTCATTTTGAGATTTTCCTTTCTTTTATATTGTTATATATTTTTAACTATATAAACAAGCTTATAATATTTTTAACTTTTAATTTTACTATTTTTAAGATTATTCACCTATTATTTCTATTTCTAAATCAATATTCTTTCCAGTTTTTTCGTAAACTACCTTTTTTATGTATTCAATTAAATCTAGTATATCTTGTGCAGTAGCATTTCCGGTATTTATTATAAAACCCGCATGCTTTTCTGAAACTTGTGCTCCTCCAATTGTATATCCTTTTAAACCACATTCATCAATAAGTTTGGCTGTTATATAATCTTTTCCACGTTTGAATGTGCTTCCTGCACTTGGCAAATTTGGCTGCCTTTCTCTTCTATTTTTTGATATTTCTTCCATTTTATTTTTTATATCATCTGTATTTCCATATGATAATTTTAATTTTGTTTCTAAAATGATATATTTTTTATCAGAAAATGCACTGTCCCTATAAGTAAATTTTTGTTCTTCGTTACTTAACTCTATAATTTCAGGATCTTTAGGTGGTTCAACGATTTCAATATCATCAATGTTTGTTCTTCTTGGGGGTATATTATTTTTATTTAAATCAAGGCATTTTGTACTTAATACTATATCTTTCATTTCAGATCCATATGCTCCAGCATTCATTTTTACAGCCCCACCAACTGTTCCCGGTATTCCAGAAGCAAATTCAAAACCAGTTATTCCATTTTTTTGTAATACATGGGCTAAGTTTGCAAGATTTACCCCTGCTCCTACTGTCACAATTGCATTATTTTCAGCAGTTTTCTCTATGTTTATCCCTTTAAAATCTGTTTGCACTACTATCCCTCGTATTCCATTATCTTTAACTAGAATATTACTTCCATTTCCTATAATTGTTAAACATACATTATTCCTATCTGATATAGCAATAACATGTTTTAGCTCTTTTATATTTTTTATTTTTATGAATATATCTGCTTTTCCTCCAACTTTGAATGTAGTATGCTTACTCATTGGTTCATTTATATATATTTGATTCATTGGAACTTCTTTTGTTAATTGTTGACAAATATCTAAGATATTCAAATTATCCCCCTCCTATATAAAATTAAATATATTAGTTTTCTTTCTTAAATTCCTCATAATTTTATCATTTTTATAAAAATATTACAATAGTAAATTATGTGTATATATCAAAAAAAATTCTCTATATTGAGAATTTTTTAATTGGCGGAGTGAGTGGGATTCGAACCCACGGCCCCCAAGGTGAGGGTACTGCAGTTCCAGTGCAGCTCGTTATGACCACTTCGATATCACTCCTTTTATTATAATTCATCTTTTATTGTGAAGGCTCGATATATGATACTAGTGAATTTCAGGTAGCAGACTTTTAAGTCTACTACCAAATTTCACTGGATTTTAGCTATTTCTCTAAAACTTCTCTACATCTTTGACATAATCCATCTTCTGTATGTTCCTCATACATCCAACATCTTTCACATTTTTCACCATCTGCATGTTCTACTTTTATGCCGATTTTTTCTTCTTTACGTTTGTTTTCTTCTATTTTTAATCCAGATACTATTAAAACTAATTTAATCAAATCTTCATTTTCTTTTAAGAAGTAATACTCTTCATTTTCTGCATATATTGTAACTTTTGCGTCTAGCGAGTTTCCAATTGTCTTATTTGTTCTTGCAAGCTCTAATTCTTTGGAAACTATATCTTTTAATTTTATTATCTTTTTCCATTTTTCTGAAAGATTTTTATTGTCCCACTCATCATTTGGAGCTGGATAGTCTGTAAGCATTGGACTTTCTACATTTTCTTTTTCAGTATGCTTCATTGCCTTCCAAATTTCTTCTGCTGTAAATGATGTCATTGGTGTCAACATTTTTACTAAACTATCAAGTATATAATACATCACTGTTTGAGCTGCTCTTCTTTCTTTTGAATCTGCTTTAGATGTATATAATCTGTCTTTTATTATATCTAAGTAGAAACTGCTCATATCTACAACACAAAACTGATTTATGTCATGATAACAATTTGCAAAATTGTATTCATCATAATCTTTATTGCAATCACGAATTAATTTGTTAAGTCTTGTTAAAGCCCATTTATCTATTTCCATTAAATCTTCATAAGCAACTGGGTTTTCTGGATTATAATCACTTGTATTTCCTAATATATATCTTGCAGTATTTCTTATTTTTCTATAAACATCTGATATCCCTTTTAATATATCATCAGATAAGTTTACGTCCATTGAATAATCAGCTGATAATACCCAAAGTCTTAGAATATCTGCTCCGTATTTATTACACACATCTATTGGAGATACACCATTTCCTAAACTCTTTGACATTTTTCTTCCTTGCCCATCTGTAACAAATCCATGTGTTAAAACTTCTTTATATGGTGCTATTCCTTTTGTAGCAACTGACGTAAGAAGTGATGATTGGAACCATCCTCTATACTGATCATTTCCTTCAAGGTACATGTCTGCTGGATAACTTAATCCTCTTTCTACTAAAACACCTTGATGTGTTGATCCTGAGTCAAACCAAACATCCATTATATCTGTTTCTTTTTTGAAATGAGTACATCCACATTTTTCACATTTTGCACCTTCTGGTAGTAAATCTTTCACTTCTTTTGCCCACCATGCATTTGAACCTTCTTTTCCAAATATATCTTGAATTTTTTCAATAGATTCTTTTGTTACATAAGCTTCATCACAATTCTCACAATAAAATATTGGAAGTGGAACTCCCCAAGTACGTTGCCTAGATATACACCAATCGTTTCTACCTTTTATCATTTCAGTTATTCTTTCTTCTCCCCATACCGGATGCCATTTAACTGTTTTTATTGATTTCAAAACTTCATCTCTAAAACCATCTATTGAAGCAAACCATTGTGGTGTTGCTCTAAATATGATTGGATTTCTACATCTCCAACAATGTGGATATGAGTGTGTTATTTTTACTGACTTTAATAAATATCCATTTTCTTCAAGCCATTTTGTTATTTCTTTATCAGATTTAGCATAATACATTCCTGCAAAAGGTCCTGCTTCGTCTGTTTGAACGCCTTTGTCATTTACAACAACTTTTATTTCCAAATTATCTTTTAGGCTTTGAGCATAATCCTCTTTACCATAACCCGGTGCAGTATGAACAGCTCCTGTTCCTTCTTCTAATGTAACATTAACCCCATCTTCTGACCCTAATACAACCACAGAGTTTCTTTCTAAGAAAGGATGTCTACATTGCACACCTTTGATTTCTTCACCTTTAAATGTTTTTAATATTTTATAATCCTCTATCTCAGCTATTTTCATGACTTTTTCTACCAAATCACTTGCTATAACTAAATTACCCACATTTGTCTTTATTAAGTTATATTCAAAATCTGCCCCCACAGTAATTGCCATATTTCCAGGTAATGTCCAAGGAGTTGTTGTCCATATTACAATATAAGTATCCTCATCATTTAACAGTCCTTTTCCTTCTACAACTGGAAATTTAACATAAATAGATGTAGATTCAACATCTTTATATTCAATTTCTGCTTCAGCTAAGGCTGTCTCACAATCAGTACACCAATAAACAGGTTTTAGACCTTTATATATATATCCTTTTTTATACATATCTCCAAATACACCAATTTGTCTAGCTTCCATTTTAGGGTCATAAGTAATATATGGATTTTTCCAATCACCTAATACTCCTAAGCGTTTGAAGCCTTCTGTTTGTATGTCTTTATATTCTTTTGTGAAACTTTGACATGTATTTCTAAATTCTGTTACGGGTATTTTACTTCTGTCTAGTCCTAATTTTTCAATAGCTTTTTTTTCTGTTGGCATACCATGTGTATCATATCCTGGCACATATGTTGAATAAAATCCTTTCATTGACTTATATCTAACTATTGTATCTTTTAAAATTTTATTTAGTGCATGTCCTGCGTGTATCTCTCCATTTGCATATGGAGGTCCATCATGAAGTACAAAACTTGTATGCCCCTCATTTTTCTTTAGAATTTTCTCATAAAGCCTATTTTCAAAAACATCTTTTAAGATACCTGGCTCTTTTTCAGGTAGATTTCCTCTCATAGGAAAATCTGTTTTTGGTAAGTTAAGTGTTTGACTATAATCTTTCTTTTCATTTTCCATAATTTTACCTCCTTGTAATATATTTAGAAAGACTTCGTCCATATAGGACGAAGTCTTTTCGCGGTACCACCTATTTTAAAAGAATTTATTTGAATTATTTTTAGTAGTTTAATTCTTTGCTTAATATTCAAATTATATTATTCTTTTCTCTCAAATATCTTTAACGCAGATTTACGACTTAAACTAATAGTATATTCTGATATAAATACTCGTTCATTTAAGTAACATATAAGTGATAATAAATAAATAGTTTCTTACTAGCATCTCACCACCACTAGTTCTCTAAAAAGGCTTATTTATTTATCGTGTCTTATATATAGTTTTTACATATGACATAACTATTGTACAACAAATTATGTGATAAAGTCAATAGTTTTTGTTATTTTTAAGTCTTCTATCCATTCAAAACCATCATTGTCCAAGTCTTTTAATTCTTCAATATTAAAATATTTTATTTCTTCAAGTTCCTCTTTTTGTATTTTACATTGATTTATATCTACATTTTTTCTAGCATAATATATTGTATATCGTGCTTTTTTACTTTTATAGATACTTAATAACTTGAGTTCTTTCTCTTTTAGAATGATATTTATTTCTTCTAAAGTTTCACGAATTGCAGCAATAAGTGGTGTTTCACCCAAATTTACTTTTCCGCTACATATTCCCCATTTACCTGGATTAGATAATTTAAATCTACTACGTTTTTGGAGTAAAATTTTGTTCTCATCATTAATTATGACAACTCCTGCAACTTGCAAGTAATGGTCATCTGGTATATTTTTAGGATTATAAATTTCGTCATATGTTAAAATTTTACCTGTTTTATTTCCATTTTCATCAACTAATTCATATTTTTCCAATTTTTATTTAGCTCCTATTAGATAAATTTGTATATATATCTTTTTATTTCTTACGCCATATTTCTATTTTTTAATTCTTTTAGTAATTGTTTTACTGATAAATCCCTATGATTATGTGTAGACTCATAAGTTTTTCGTCCAAATCGCTTAATGGTTTATCAAAGCCCTCTGGAATAAAAATAGGAACATAAGTTAGTCCTCCTAGTTTTCCAGGTGTCTTAGCAATCCTTCCTTTACTCTCACCTCTTGCTACCAATTTTTCTCCATCAGGAAGAAAATTAATAATTATTAATTTTAAATTTCGATTTCATCTCCGTCATTTGGTATTATTAGATTTTTGATATTTTTTATCTTGGCTAATTCTCTTGCTGGTTTACTCATATGTGTTGCAACTATTTTTTTATTAAATTTATTGCTAACCATTTCAATGTCATCCACTCCCATGTGAGCTTTATGTCTTTGAGGAAAAGCCATATCTAATACTGCTATATCTGTGTTTTGAACAATTATATCAATGCTTTCGCAATATGTTGAATCCCCAGAAAATCCTATTGCCTTATTTTCTTTTCTAATTATATATCCATATGCTGGTTTCTGCTCTCCATGTTCTACTATATACGAATCGGCATAATAACCTTTCACTATTTCTTCATCTTTTAAATCATCAAATTCAATAAATTCAACTTTGGAATTATTTTTCCAATTTTCAAATACACTAGCTTGCCCTGCTACATAATCATTGCCTAAATGCTCTATTATTTTTTCAGTTCCTTTTGGGCAATATATTTTTGTTACTTTCTGAGGCTTATAAATATTTTTTAATAAGATAAAGAATGGCAAATCAAAAAAGTGGTCAGCATGTAAATGCGTAATTAATATTGCTTCTATATTATTTATATCAATTCCTTGTTCTGTAAGCGTTTTTAAAATTCCGTTTCCACAATCTATTAATATTTTTTCATCTACTAATGAACAAGCACTTCTTTCTTTTCCTATAATTGCTCCTGTTCCAACAAGTTTTAATTTCATTATTTTTCCTCCTTTTATTACTTTATTAATCCTCCTGAACAATGTAGTTCATAAATCAATAAATGTATTATTTATCATACTTTCCACTTTTTACTAACTCCTTTTAAAATTTTGCAATATTATATTACAATTTCACATAAAAGTAAATTCTATTTTTCATCATTTTGCTTTTTTTCTTGTTGTTGCAGTTCAAATATTGCTTTTTGACTTTCTATTTATATATTTTTATATCCTATCTTACTATGTATTTCTTTATGGCAATTAGAACATACTAATATGCATTTTAAAA
>CAZPKK010000002.1:39987-61087 GCA_964587175.1 uncultured Clostridium sp. | reverse complement strand
AAAACTTTCTGATGAAAGTAAAATATTATATTTAAAGAAATATGAAAATGCTATGAATTTATTAGGGTGACTATAAATTACATCTAAGAAGAATTAATTTATATAAGTGAAAACTAATTTTAAGCAATTTTAGAAAGGAAAAACACAATGAGAAATAGTAAAAAAATGAAGTTACGATTCGTTCTAGTGCAGCTGAATATTTAACTTATGTGGCAGTGATAGGAGATAGCCCTGAATCAATTGAATTAGATATGAAGATGAAAATATATATGGTTAACACAAAAAATGTTAGTTACAGTTTATGGAGTTGATGTACGAACAGTAAACTATCACATTAAAAAATATATGAAGATAATGAATTGGAAAAAGATTCAACTATCCGAAATTTTGAGATAGTTCAAAAAGAAGGAAATAGAGAGGCTTCGATAAATATTGCTCATTATAAAAAGAGAGGAGTAGCTAAATTTATAGAAAAAGAATTATTTTTATAAAATAATTTATGGAAACTATAAAATTAATATGATATAATTCCAAAAGAGTGTATACCTCATAAAAATATGTGATTAAATAAAAAGGAGATAGCAAGATGTCTAAACTAGTTTTAATTGATGGAAATAGTATTTTAAACAGAGCTTTCTATGGAATAATGGGAAACAAGATGTTAACAACTTCAGATGGTAGATATACAAATGCTGTATATGGTTTTTTGGCAATTTTGTTTAAAGTTGAGGATGATTTGAAACCAGATTATATTGCTGTGGCATTTGATTTAAAAGCACCAACAGCAAGACATAAATTATATGAAGGCTATAAAGCAACAAGAAAAGGAATGCCAAACGAGCTTGCAGAACAAGTGCCAATTGTAAAAGAAATATTAGGTTTAATGAATATTGCTGTTATTGAAAAAGAAGGGTATGAAGCGGATGATATTTTAGGCACGCTTGCTAAACAAGGAGAAAAAGAAGGACTAGATGTAACTATTGTATCTGGAGACAGAGATACTTTCCAACTAGCTAGTAAAAAAATATCTATAAGAATTCCACACACTAAGGTAGGGAAAACAGAGACAGATACTTTTGGAGAAAAAGAAATAAAAGAAAAATATGGTGTTACTCCAAAGCAACTCATAGAAGTAAAAGGACTTATGGGAGATACTTCTGACAATATTCCCGGAGTTCCGGGAGTTGGAGAAAAAACAGCCTTGAATCTTGTACAAGAATATAAATCAATAGATAAATTGTATGAGGCAATAGAAAACGGCACAGATACTTTAAAAGAGAGGATAAAAGAAAACTTAGTTAAAAATAAAGATTTGGCTATTTTATCAAAAACTCTTGGAACTATAAATTTAGAAGTTCCATTAGAGGAAAAAATAGATGACTTAAACATAAAAGACTGGGATAAAGAAAAAGTATTTGAGAAATTTAAAGAGTTAAATTTTAACCGTTTTATAGATAGATTCAATTTAGATACAGAGCAAAAAGAGAAAGAAATATTAGATTTAGTTAAAATCGAGGAAATAGGTGTAGATGAAATAGAAAATCTGATGAATAAAGTAAGAAAAAGCAAGGAATTAGTATATATATTAAAAAAAGATGAGGAAACTAATAGTACAAAAATAATAAAGAAAGAAATTGGTGGAATTAGCATATATATAAAAGAAGAAAACACAGCGTATTATATTAAAACAAATGATGAGACATTTACAAAATATTTTAAAGATGTTTTTGAAAGTTTAGAAATAAAAAAATATGGCTATAATCTTGCAGAAGATTATGTAATTCTAAAGGAATTAGGTATTAATATAAACAATATATATTATGATGTGAAAATTGCTGCATATGATTTAAATCCAACTAATAATAATCTTTCAATAGAAAGTGTTTCAATACAATATTTAAATATTGATGTGAAAGAATATGTAAGCAAATATGAAGAAGATAAAAAACAAAACAAACAGCTAAATTTATTTCAAACAGAGGAAGAAAATGAAAATAGCAAATATATATATGGGTTTTATGCATATCTAATACAAAAGATTTCTGTAAAAACATTAGAAGAGTTGGAAAAAATAAATTCATTAGCTTTATTTAATAAAATAGAAATGCCATTAGTAACAGTATTAGGGGAAATGCAAATAAATGGGATGTATATCGATAAATATGAGCTAACTCAATTTGGAGATGAGCTAAAAGAACAAATAGAGGAAATAAGGCATGAAATATATAAGTTATGTGGTGAAGAATTTAATATAAATTCAACACAGCAATTAGGAGTTATTTTATTTGAAAAATTAGGGTTGCCAGTATATAAAAAGACGAAAACCGGATATTCAACAGATGTGGATATATTAGAAAAATTAAAACCAGAGCATCCAGTTATAGAAAAAATATTAGAGTATAGAAGTCTAATGAAACTAAATTCTACCTACGTAGAAGGACTTATACCATATATAAATGAAAGAACACATAGAATTCACTCGTATTTCCATCAAACAATTACTGCGACAGGCAGAATAAGTAGTACTGAACCAAATTTGCAAAATATACCAACAAGATATGAACTTGGAAAGACTTTAAGAAAAGTATTTAAACCAGAAGAAGGAAATATTTTTGTTGATGCAGATTATTCACAAATCGAATTAAGAGTTTTGGCACATATATCAGGAGATGAAACAATGCTAAAAGCATTTAAAGATGATGAAGATATCCATAAACAGGCTGCTTCAAAAGTGTTTGGGATTCCAATTGATGAAGTGACAAAAGAGCAAAGAACAGAAGCAAAAGCAGTAAACTTTGGTATTGTATATGGAATTAGTGATTTTGGATTAGCTGAGCAACTAGGAATAAGCAGAAAACGTGCTAAAAGCTATATAGAGCAATACTTGGAAAAGTATAATGGAATAAAGAAATTTATGAATAACATAGTAGAAGAAGCAAAAGAAAAAGGATATGTTGAGACTTTATTTCATAGAAGAAGATATATACCGGAGCTTAGCTCAAATAATTACATGGTAAGGCAATTCGGCTCTAGAGCAGCAATGAATACACCAATACAAGGAACAGCAGCAGATATTATGAAAATAGCAATGATTAATGTATATGACAGGTTAATAAGTGAAAAGTTAGATGCTAAACTTGTATTACAGGTGCATGATGAACTTATAATAGAATGTAAAAAAGAAATTGCAGATAAGGTTAAGAAATTGTTACAAGAAGAGATGGAAAATGCAATGAGATTAAATGTTCCTTTAAAAGTGGAAGTTTCAGAAGCAGAGAATTGGTACGAAGCGAAGTAAAATGAGAAATGCACGATTTATAGTGAGTTGTATTTTAAAAAAATCTTTATGAAAATGTAATAATTGATGTAATATGTATATTTCTCAAATTTCCTTGTACCTTGTTGTCGAAACCATCTAATCAGATTTAAAGAAAGTGAATTTCTTTAAATCTGATAGGTTTCTCCAATCGCACTCGCCTTTTACAAGGCTCGTTTGATCGCTACGCGGTACTGCAGAAATTCTCTAAATATACATATTACAACAAATTTAGAAATATTATACATAAACATACATAAAAGGAGTAAATCAAATGACAAAAAAGACGGTTATATTTATGCTAGTTATAATACTATTATTAATAGCGATTTTAGTTTTATTTAAAATAATACGAGTGCAAGATAGTATTTTAAAAATAATATATCCTACAAAATATTCAGAATATGTTGAAGAATATTCTGAGGAGAATGGGCTAGACAAATATTTGGTTTATGCAATAATAAAAGCAGAAAGTAATTTTGACCCAGAGGTAACATCAAGTAGTGGAGCTAAAGGCTTAATGCAACTTATGGAAGAAACTGCTATTGAAAGGTCAAATATAATAGATGATGAAACAATAGATGTTTATGACTTATATGATCCGGAAACCAATATAAGACTTGGAACATCATATTTTGCATATTTACTTGAAATATATGACGGAAATATAATGCTAGCACTTGCTGCTTATAATGCAGGTTTAGGCAATGTAGAACAATGGATAGAGGATGGAATTATTAAATCAGACGGATCTGATATAGAGAATATACCATATACTGAAACAAGCACTTATGTTAGAAAAATCCTAAGAGATTATCAGATATATATGGAATTATATAATTAGTATAATGCCAATGGGAATTTTCCTATTGGCATTATAAAATATTACAGCAATATTACAGAAATATTACATTTACGTAACATTATTGAAATTTTACTTTACTTAGAATATAATATGAATAGATTATTGAACTAGGCGAAAGAGTAAACCTTGAAAAGAGGGGGAAAAACCATGAGCATAGAGACTTTTGCAGACTACATTTTGTCTGAAAAAGATTGGATAAAAAAGATGGAGATTGTATTTTACTTGCAAAAAAGAACCGGAATATTTTATGATAATTCAGTTGTTTTCAAAACCTTATTAACTAAATTATTTATAGATAGAATCGATTTAGATGTAGATAAAAATGAAGTCATAACTGCAAGTCTTTTATGGAGCTGTAAAAAAGAACTAACATCAGATGATTTATCAAAAATACAATCTTTTGCAAAGGAAGGGGCTGAATTTTTAGCAACGCTTGGATTTAGTGAAAAATTTTGTAGGATTTGTGAAGGTGTTAATAGGTATAGTGGACTAGAGCCTAGAGAGAAAGAAAGTGACATATTGGAACTTACAGATCAATTTGGAGGTATGCTTTTAAATAGACCTGAAAGAATAGCCTTTAGACCAGACGAAGCATTGGTACTATTAGAATATAGAAATTTAAAAGAAAAGAATAACAGATATTTAGAAGAATTTAAAAATTTTGTAAATTATATGGAGGAAGTAAAAATATGAGTGATTCAGTAGGAGTAGGAAGTTTAGAGGCTGCATCAAAGCTATTCAATGGTATAGATACAAAAGATATTAGTCACGGAATAAAAGGTTGTATTAGTTTAAGTAATCAGATTGAATATGTAGAAAATGTAAAAAATAGAAATGAACAAATGAAAAAGCCAGGACATATAGATATAGAAATTCTCACAGAAGAAATACGTAGTGACATGGGAGATGAAAGGCTACCAGGAAATATTGACGATAAAGACAAAGATAAGGGTTTAGAAAGATAATATATATTTTTTTTACAAAACAAAAGATTGGGAATTATATGCTACCAGTCTTTTGTTTTGATTATTTATATATTATATTTTTACGAAAGGAATGATAACAAAAAATGAATGAAATATTTGCAGATTTGCATGTACATATTGGAAGAAGTGAAAATGGAAAACCAATCAAAATAACAGCGGCAAGGTCTCTCAATTTTGCAAACATTGCTAAAGAATGTGCTGATAGAAAAGGAATTAATATAGTAGGGATTATAGATTGTGCTTCACCATATGTAATAGAAGATATAGAAAATTTCTTAAAAGCAGGGGAGGCTTATGAAATTTCAGATGGTGGAATTATATATAAAGATAAAGTATGTATAATACTTGGTAGTGAAATAGAAACAGCAGAGATAAACGAGGAAGGAAAAACTGGAAGTGCACACAATTTATGTTATTTTCCTACTTTAAAAGATATAAAAGCTTTTTCAAAAGAAATGGAAAATCATATTCGTAATATGACATTAAGTTCCCAAAGGGCTGATATATCTGCATATAATTTAATAGATATTGTGGAAAAATATAATGGAGTATTAATACCTGCTCATGCTTTTACACCTCACAAAAGTTTTTATGGAAATTGTACAGATAGGCTTGGGAGAATATTTAAAGAGAAGTTTGATAAAATTTTTGCAATAGAGCTAGGCTTAAGTTCTGATACGTATTTGGCAGATGAAATATCGGAATTAGAGACTCGTACATTTCTTACAAATTCAGATGCACATTCTCTTCCTAAAATAGCAAGAGAATACAATAAAATGTTATTAGATGGAATAAGCTTTAAAGAAGTATTAAAAGCCTTAAAAAATGAAGAAGGAAGAAAAATTATAGTAAATTATGGATTAGATCCAAAACTAGGAAAATATCATAGAACTTTTTGCGAAAAATGTGGTAAGCCTATAGAAGGACAAGCACCAATTACACATTGTCCTGACTGCGATAGTAGTAAAATAACAATGGGTGTTTTCGATAGAATAGAAATAATAAAAGATAAGGAAAAAACAAAAAGCCCTGACTTTAGACCTCCATACATTTATCAAATACCTCTTACTTTTATGCCAGGACTTGGAGGAAAGACAATAGATAAATTATTAGGAACATTCCAAACTGAAATGAACATATTGCATAAATTATCAAAAGATGACATTGAAGCAGTTGTAGGTGACAAGATAGCCAATATTGTTATAGCAGCAAGAGAAGGAAATGTGAAAATACAGTCTGGTGGTGGAGGAGTATATGGAAAGCTAACTGCTAGCTAGAATAAAGAAAGTGTGATATTCTTAAAAACCAAGAAAAGCAAATAAAAAAGCAGAATTTAAAATCTCAACGATTTGGAGTTTTATGTATCTCTCTTTTAAGTAAAAAGTAGTTCTAAAAATCATTTTATTGAATAGACATTATGTATAAAATATATTTTAATGTCTAAGGAGAATAAAATGCGAGAGGCACATAGAAGAAGAAAAAAAGCAAATTTTAAGGAACTGATTTTAACCCATTTATATGACAATATAAAATCCTATATTATAGTCATATGCATTTTTATAATAGGAATTGTTGTTGGAGTTATTTTTATTAATAACACTAATGAAACTCAAAGTGCAGAAATACAAAATTATATAAATGATTTTATATCTTCATTAAAACAAGATTATCATATAGATAAAATAGAGTTGATTAAAAACTCACTTGGAGATAATTTAATATTAATAACAAGTATGTGGTTTATAGGCTCTACTGTAATTGGAATACCAATTGTTTTTGGAATTGTGTTATTTAGAGGGTTTTGCATAGGATATACTGTAGCTTCTGCAATAGGAGTTTTAGGGACACAGAACGGAATATTATTTATACTTACCACAGTATTTTTACAAAACTTAATTTTTATTCCAGTAATAATTTGTATGGCAGTAAGTTGCATAAAACTATATAAATCTATTATGAAAGACAAAAGAAAAGAAAACATAAAAATAGAAATATTTAGGCATACACTAATTTCGATAATGTTGTTAATGTTATTAGTAATAGCTTCTTTAATAGAAGTATATGTATCAACCAACTTATTAATGTTATGTATAAATATTTTATAATAAGCAAAAAAATAAAAAAAATTAAAAAAATGTATTTACTTTTCTTAAGGAATTTGATATAACATATACAATGTTTATGTAAATTATAAAATTAGATATTAATAAAAGAAGGGGTAATGACAAAATGGAAAAACAGATTAAACAATTTTTGGATTTTTTACAAAACGAGAAAAGGGCATCAAATAACACACTACAATCATACAGCAGAGATATTCGCCAATATGAAAAATACTTAAGTCAAAACCATATAAATTATCTAAAAGTAGATGCAAAACAAATAAACGATTATTTAAAATACTTACAGACAATGGGAAAAAAGACATCCACAGTATCAAGAAGCTTAGCTTCTATTAGATCATTTTATCAATATCTAATTAGAGTAAAAAAAATAAAACGTGACCCAACTGAAAATATTCAATCACCAAAAGTGGAAAAAAGAGTGCCAAGTGTATTAACGTCTGAAGAAGTAGAGAAACTTCTAAGTCAACCAAAAGATGTTGATTTAAAAGGAACTAGAGATAAGGCAATGTTAGAAGTTGCCTATGCAACAGGTATGAGAGTAACCGAAATCATCTCATTAAATGTAGATGATTTAAACTTAAAAGATGGATTTATTACATGTAAATCAGCTAATAAACAAAGAAATGTACCAATAGGTTCAATATCAACGGCAGCATTAAGAGAGTATATAAATGAGGCTAGACCTATAATGATTAAAGACGAAAATGAGCAAGCATTATTTGTTAATGTAAACGGAAAAAGACTAACTAGACAAGGCTTCTGGAAAATTGTTAAGTTTTATAAAGAACAAGCACATATTACAAAAGATATTACCCCTCATATACTAAGACATTCTTTTGCTACACATTTATTGCAAAATGGTGCAGATTTAAAAGCAATCCAAACAATGCTTGGACATTCTGATATATCATCAACACAAGTATATATGCAATTCCAAGATGAGGGATTAAAAGAAATATATAAAAAGACTCATCCAAGAGCTTAATTAAAAAACATATTATTAGAAATAGTTTTAATAAATAGCTAGAATAGGTGTATACTTTTTGCCTTTTGAAAAATATGCATCTATTCTAGTTTTTTTAGGAAGGATTTAATTAAAATGCAAGCTTGTCTTTTAGACTAAAAAAAATACTAAAAACCTCTTGACAGTTTACAATAATAAATATAAAATATATATGTATGGGAAAAATATATTATATGGATTTAGATATATTTATTGTACATTGAAAATTAAATAGAAAGAGGTGTAATGATTATGAACATAGTAATCTATATCGCCATATTTCTAATCACAGCAGTTGTATTTACTTTTGTAGGAGTAATGATAAGAAAGAAAATTGCTGAATCTAAATTGAAAAGTGCGGAAAATGAAGCAAAACAAATAATTGAAAGAGCAAAGATTGAAGCAGAGAATAATAAAAAAGAAGAAATTTTTAAAGCTAAAGAAGAAATTTTAAGTGCAAGGAAAGATTTAGATGAAGAGATTAGAGAAAGAAGAGGCGAAGTACAAGGACAAGAACGAAGATTAATTCAAAAAGAAGAAAATTTAGAGAAAAAGCTTGATATGGTGGACAAGAAAGAAAGAGATTTAGTACAAAAGGAAAAGGATTTAGAAGCTAAAAAAGAAGAAATAAACCAGATTCTTAACAAGCAAATAGAAGAGTTGCAGAGAATCTCAGGTTTATCTCGAGAAGAGGCAAAGAAAAAACTGCTTTCAGAAATTGAAAAAACAATGACTGCTGAAAAGGCATTATTAATAAGAGAATTTGAAAGTAAAGCCAAGGAAGAAGCTACAAAATCCGCTAAAGAGATTGTTGGTTATGCTATACAGAAATGTGCAGCGGATCATACATCTGAAACAACTGTATCTATAGTTTCACTTCCTAATGATGATATGAAAGGAAGAATTATAGGTAGAGAGGGCAGAAATATAAAAGCTTTAGAAACATTAACGGGAATTGATTTAATAATTGATGATACTCCAGAAGCAGTTGTAATTTCAGGGTTTGACCCATTAAGAAGAGAAGTCGCTAAAATAGCTTTAGAGAAATTGATTGAAGATGGCAGAATTCATCCTGCAAAGATTGAAGAAATGGTAGAAAAAGCGAAAGAAGAAGTTGAAAATACAATAAAAGAAGAAGGGGAAAGAGCCGTTTTAGAAACTGGAGTAGTTGGATTACATCCAGATTTAATTAAGTTAATTGGTAAATTAAAATATAGAACAAGTTATGGCCAAAATGTATTAAATCACTCTATAGAAGTATCTAATCTAGCAAGAATTATGGCAGAAGAACTTGGATTAGACCCAAAACTAGCTAGGCGTGCAGGACTATTACATGATATAGGAAAAGCACTAGATCATGATATGGAAGGTACACATGTTGAAATAGGCGTGGAGATTCTAAAGAAATATAAAGAAAATGATAAAGTAATAAATGCAGTACAAGCACACCATGGAGATGTAGAACCTCAAACTATAGAAGCTGTATTAGTACAGGCATCAGATGCTATATCAGCATCAAGACCTGGTGCAAGACGTGAAACTCTTGAAAATTACATAAAGAGACTAGAAGCTCTTGAAGGTGTAGCTGATTCATTTGATGGAGTCGAAAAATCCTTTGCGATACAAGCTGGTAGAGAAATAAGAATTATAGTAAAACCAGACAAAATATCAGATGACCAAATGGTAATAATGGCGAGAGATATAGCTAAAAAAGTTGAGGAAGAGATGGAATATCCAGGACAAATAAAGGTAAACCTTGTTAGAGAAACAAGAGTAGTAGATTATGCGAAATAAAACTAATTTAAACCGTTATAAGTATTAGCTTATAGCGGTTTATTTTTTCCAAATTGGGGACAGGCGTATTTTTCCACTTTTTTCCAAAAATATACCTGTCCCTAATTTGGAATTTTACTAAAATCTTGATTAATTTTTTTCTCTCTGATATTATATATATTGAAATATATAAGTAATGGGAGAATAAAATATGTTAAAAAAGAATAAGAAGGAAAGAAAATTATATAAATATGCATATATAGATCCAGTAACTAAAAAAGGTAATGTTTATTATTTTAGAGAAAAAGGACAAGAAATACTAAACAAACGAAAAAAACAAGAAAAGACCAAAAATCAGTATATTATTGTTTTAGATATAAATAAATTTAAAATGATTAATAGAGCATATAGCTATAAGGTTGGGGATACACTCCTTAAAGGAATTGGAGAAGAACTTGAGAAACTATTAGGTAAAGAAAGTTTAGTAGCCAGATATTTTAATGATTATTTTGTGGCATTATTTGAATTTGATGAAGATATAAATAAAATGCTAAGCGAAATAGTTAGAAATATCGAAACTTTAAAAATAGAAGATAATACATATAGTCTTTCTGTAAATATGGGGGTTTACAAAATAACAGATGAGGATGATAATATTTCTTTAGTGATGGATAAAGCATTTATTGCACATTCTGCATCAAAAGGTGATGTGTTTGACAAATTCCATATTTATGATAAAAAGATGGAAAAGGAACTAGAGCTGGAAAGCAAAATAGAACATGAAATGAATAAGGCACTTGCAAATAAAGAATTTGAAGTATATTATCAACCAAAGATATATGCAAAAACTGAGACTTTATATGGAGCAGAGGCATTGGTGAGATGGAATAATGATGGGAAAATTAAATCTCCTAATGAATTTATATCAGTATTTGAAAAAAACAAGTTTATTTTAAAACTAGATTTATATATTTTCGAGAGAGTGTGCAGTGATATGCAGACATGGAAAGAAAAATATAATAAAGAACCAATTGTATCCGTAAATGTGTCAAGAGAGCATTTTTTAGATGAACATTTCCTAGAAAAATATATGCTGATAGCTTCAAAGTATGGAATAAATACGAACAAAATTGATTTAGAGATTACAGAAAGTGCTACGATAGAAGCTGGAATAGATATTATTGAAATAATGAATAAAATAAAAGCGTTAGGGTTTTTAATTTCTATTGATGATTTTGGAACAGGTTATTCCTCATTAAATATTTTGCAAGATATGCCAGCAGATATAATAAAAATAGACAAATCATTTGTTGATAAAATAGGAAAAACTGAAAAAAACATTATTGACTATATATTAAATATTGCAAAAGAGCTAAAGCTTATCTCAATAGCAGAAGGGGTGGAAACTAAAGAGCAAAAAGATTATCTTGAAGAAAAGGGATGTGATATAATACAAGGGTATTATTATGCAAAACCAATGTCGAAAAAAGAATTTGAAGAGTATATAATAAAAGAATAAGGAGGTTATTATGAAAGAAGTATGTTTAAAAATTAAAGGGATGCATTGTGAAGGGTGTAGTACAAGGTTAACAAAAATACTAAATAATCAAGATGGAATAGAAAATGCAAAAGTTAGCCTAGAAGATGCAAAAGCAGAAATAAAATATGATGATAATAAAATCGAACTAGATGAAATAAGAGAAGTTGTAGTAGATGCAGGCTTTGAGGCAGAATAATGAAATAAGATGGACGTTCCTAAAATTTAAAGAAAAACGAATAATGAATTGATTAAAAAATCAATTAAAAGGAGCGTCTTTACCATTTTTGAAAGGAGGGAGATAAAAGTGAAAAAGGTTTTATTGAAAATAGATGGAATGACTTGTAGTGCTTGTTCTAGTGGTTTAGAAAAATACTTAAACAAACAAGAAGGTATAATAAATGCCACTGTTAATCTGGTTATGAACAATGCAAGTGTTGAATATGATGAAAAGAAATTGGCTATCCCTCAAATTGAAAAATTTGTACAAAAAGCTGGGTTTGAAAGTCTAGGGATTGATAATTTACAAAAAGAAGAAAAGAAAAAGTCAAGAGAAAAATATAAGCTATGGGGCTTTACTATTATAGCGATATTAACATTATATATTGCTATGGGTCATATGATAGGTTTGCCAGAAGTCCCTTTTCTAAGCATGCACAACAATCCTATAAATTACACTGTTACACTATTTCTTTTTAGTATTATTGCCATTATTATGGGATGGGATATTTTAAAAAACGGATATAAAAACTTAATACATAGAACTGCCAATATGGACACTTTAGTAGGACTAGGAGTATTAAGTAGTCTTTTATACAGTATCTATGGGACGTATATGGTTTTTAAAGGACATCATGAATATGTAGAAAATTTATATTTTGAATCTGTTGTTATAATTCTTTTCTTTATTCATATTGGTAGATATGTTGAAGCTCGCAATAAAGATAAGACAAAAGAAGCAATACAAAGTTTAATGATGATTACTCCAAATAGAGCAACAATTTTAAGAGACGGAAAAGAGAAAGAAGTTACCCTTGATGAGATTTTAAAAGGAGATATAGTTATATGTAAGCCTGGAGAAAAAATAGCAGTAGATGGAGAAGTGGTAGAAGGTATTACACATATAGATGAATCTTTTGTGACAGGAGAAAGTACACCTTCAAAAAAAGAAGTAGGAAGCAAAGTGATTGCTGGTAGTATCAATTTTGAAGGAGCAATAAAATACAGAGCTGAAAAAATAGGAAAGGAATCTACTGTGTCTGAAATAGTGAGAATGGTAGTTGAAGCAACAAATACAAAAGCTCCTATTGCAAAAATAGCAGACAAAATAAGTAGCTTTTTTGTTCCGGCTATTATTATAATAGCAATTCTTTCCTCAATAGTATGGCTTATCATTGGTCAAACATTTGGATTTGCAATAAATGTATTTATTACAGTTTTAGTTGTTGCATGTCCTTGTAGTTTAGGACTAGCTACTCCTCTTGCAATAGTGATATCTTCTGGAGTTGCAAGTAGAGAGGGAATCTTAATTAAAAATAGTGAAAGCTTAGAAAATGCCCATAAAGTAAAAACAGTAGTGTTTGATAAAACAGGTACACTTACAAAGGGCAAGCTTAGTGTAAGTAAAATGTTTAATTATACAGAAAATAAACTTAAAAATGATAATTTAGAAAAATCAACTTCTAAGCAAGAACAATTAGCAAAAAGCAATGCTGAAATAATCAAAATTGTTGCAAGCATTGAAAATAAATCAGAACATCCAATTGCACGAGGAATTGTTAATTATGCTAAAGAAAATAATGTAGAATTAACCCAAATAGATGATTTCAAAAATATTGCGGGATATGGAGTTAGTGCTGAATATAATAATAAAAGCTATTTGATTGGAAATAGTAAATTAATGAAACAAAATAATGTAGATATAAAGATAGTGACAGAAGATGAGGAAGAATTAGAAACAGAAGGAAACAGTATCTTATTTGTTGCAGAGAGTGTAAGCAAGAAAGAAGATACACAAGTAAAAAATGGGTATGCTGATACAATTAAAGAAAACTATAATTTAATTGCTTTAATTGGTGTAAAAGACGTTATAAAAGAAAATGCAAAAGATGTAATAGAAAGACTACATAAAAAGAATATTAAGGTTGTTATGCTTACAGGAGACAATGAAAAAACAGCCAGAGCAATTGCAGATAGTATTGGTATAACTAATATTATAGCAAATGTGCTTCCAAAAGAAAAAGCTGAAAAAATAAAAGAACTAAAGCAAGAAGGCTTAGTTATGATGTGTGGAGACGGAATTAATGATAGTGTAAGTTTGGTTACATCAGACATAGGAGTAGCAGTAGGAAGTGGTACAGATATTGCTATGGACAGTAGTGATGTGGTATTAATGAAAGATAATTTGGAAAAAATACCAGAACTTATGAATATTAGCAGAAAGACTATCAGAAATATAAAACAAAATTTGTTTTGGGCATTTTTCTACAATATTTGTATGATACCAATTGCAATAGGAGTATTTAGTTTTTGGGGAATTACAATGAACCCTATGATTGCATCTCTTGCAATGACTTTGAGCAGTATTACGGTTACGCTAAATAGTTTGCGACTTAGAAAAACAAATTAACAGTTGTAAAATTACAATTTTTTTGATATTATATATTTGATTTTATAATTAATAAAAATTAAAGAAAGGGAATCTTATGAAACTAGACAAAGAAAACACAAAGCAAATTATAAAAATTGTAATAGTAACAATTATTTTATTTGCAATAGCAATTAATTTAGGAACAGTATGGAATGGTATAAAAGCAATTTTAAAAATCATATCACCATTTATTTGGGGACTTGCGTTTGCTTTTATATTAAATATTTTTATGATTTTTTATGAGAATATAGTATTTAAAAATAGAAGTAAGAATAAAAAAACTAAAAATAATGATAAAAGAACAGAAAGGAAAAAACGAATAAAAAGAGTCTTTTCAATTATTTTATCTATTATTACAATACTTGCAATTATATCTATAATAATGGTATTAATACTTCCAGAATTTTATGAAGTTATAAGCAATTTGATTAGCAATGTACCAAATTATTTAGAGACATTAAAAGATTTTGCAATTGAAACTACGGAAAGAATTCCAGAGATAAATAATATTATACAAAGTATAACAATTGATACTGAAGAATTAAAAGATGGAATAATGAATATTTCTAAAAATGTATTAGATGTTACTATTAATCAAGTAACTGGTTTTATTAGTAATATTATAAACTTTTTTATAGCAATTGTATTTGCTGTGTATATTTTAGCAAATAAGGAAGAATTAAAACAGCAAACAAAAAAATTCATTTATGCTCGTTTCAATAAAGAAAAGGCAGATTATATTATTAAAGTTAGTAGACTTGCAAGGGATTCCTTTCGAAATTTTATAACAGGACAAGCAAAAGAAGCTGTTATATTGGGAATACTTTGTGCTATTGGTATGTGGATTTTAAATATTCCATATGCAGGACCAATAGCTGCACTAACAGGATTAATGGCATTTATACCAATTGTGGGAGCTTTTATAGGAGGTTTTGTAGGTGCGATTCTTATTGTTGTAATTAATCCAATAAAAGCATTAATATTTATAATATTTATCATTGTTCTTCAACAAGTTGAAGGAAATTTGATTTATCCACATGTG
This sequence comes from uncultured Clostridium sp., assembly GCA_964587175.1. Taxonomy (GTDB): domain Bacteria; phylum Bacillota; class Clostridia; order TANB77; family CAG-508; genus CALXVA01. The sequence continues at coordinate 45,789 of CAZPKK010000002.1, read as the reverse complement.
GTTGGAAAAAATATGGGACTTCCTGGAATTTGGGTACTAGTTGCTATAACGATTGGTGGTAGTTTATTTGGAATAGTAGGTATGATAGTAGGATTACCAATAGTATCTGTAATTTATGCAATTATTAAAGAGAATACTAATAAAAAATTAAAAGAAAAAAATTTAGAAGAGTTTATTCAAGATTAAGAGTATGAGTCTTAATGTAATCAAAATTTTCGATGAACTTTGTATAACAAAACTTAAAAAAACAATAAAATTACACATAAAGGACATAAAGTTAGTGTATAAATAAAAACGAAGGGAGTTGATGACCTATAGGAGAATTAATAGTAAAAAAGGGTGAAAATAAACTTCAAGAGGATGTTGAATATAAAAGGCTCACACTCATGTATAGTGCAGCTCTAAAACAATTAGAAACAAAAATTGAGGTAATTAACAATGAATTTAAAACATTACATAAATATAACCCAATTGAACATATAACTAGTAGAATAAAAAGTAAAGAAAGTATTAACAAAAAATTAAAGAAAAAAGGTTTAGAGTTAACACAAGAGAATTTGGTCAAGACAATAAATGATATAGCTGGAATAAGAATCATATGTTCTTTTATACCAGATATTTATAAAATTGTAGAAATGTTAGAAAATATGCCAGATGTAACTATTTTAAAGAAAAAGGATTATGTTACAACACCAAAAGAGAGTGGATATTCAAGCTATCATTTAATTGTATCTGTTCCTGTAAGTCTATCAATGGGAACAATTGATGTAAAAGCAGAGATACAGATTAGAACAATGGCAATGGATTTTTGGGCAAGTTTAGAACATAAAATAAAATACAAGTATGATAAACAAATACCAAAAGCAATTCAAAAAGAGTTAAAAGAATGTGCTAAAATGACACAAAAACTAGACAGGAGGATGTCTCATTTAGGAGAAGATTTAATGGAAGAAGAAAAGCAAATTGTAAAAGAAATTACAGCAGAGTATTCAACCGTGTATGCTACTGCTTTGCTAAGCGAAACATGCTAACAGGGATTAAGACTGTTACAACTTTAAACTAGCCTTTTTAGAAAGCCCACAGTTGACAGGTTAAAAACTGTTACTTGTGGGATTCTTGCTTTTTGGATAGGATGGAGGCTTAAAAAATGAAAAGTATAATAATAGACTCAAGACTACGTGCTGTTGAAAGTAAATATTTAAGTAAATTTTTTAATGTAATAAAATTACCTTTGTCAAGTGATGTGTATGAGGAAATATCGGGGCATAGTGATATATTTTATTCAAAGGTAAATAGTAAGATTATTATGGCTCCAAATGCTATAATAAAAGACGAAAAATTTATAACGGGGCAAGAAAAAGTAGGAAAAATTTATCCAAAAGATGTATTATATAATGTTTGTCAAATAGGGGGAAGAACAATAGGAAGTAAATATACTGATAAAAGTATATTGCCAGATATTTTTGTAAAACAAGGATATGTAAAATGTTCAATAGTTGTGACAAGTAACAATTCTTGTATTACATCAGATAAAGGAATAGAAGAAACATTAAAAAGAGATAATATAGACGTTTTGTATGTGAAAGAAGAAAATATAAAATTATTAAAAAGTGATAGCTCTATTTCAAATATGAAAGGTTTTATTGGAGGAGCTACATTAGTATTTGACGACAAATTTGTTTTATTTGGAGATAGCTATAATTTAGAAAATAAAGAAAAAATAATGGAGCACTTAAATAAATATGGTTTAAGTCTAATAGACTTTGAGGGTTTGGACATATATGATTATGGCAGTGGTATTGTTTTTGATTAAAAATAAATGAAAGTTATAAATAAAGATTGAGAAAATACTATTGCTAAAACTAGCTAATAGTTATAAAATAGTAATGAAAATTGTAGTAAGAGATATATAGACCAGATAGGAAGTGATGGTTTGAGTAATAAAAGAAGACAAGAAGATGAAATTCCAAAATCAGTATTAAAAATGAAGCAAGAAAAAGAAAAAAGAGAAGCAAGAGAGAAGAATACAGCAACTGATAAAAAAAGAGGAAGAAAATCGAAAGAGCAAATAAAAAACGAAAAAAAAGAAAAAAGAAAAAGAATAGTAAGAAAAATAATTTTATATACAATCATTGTAGTATTAATAATTCTAGGCATTTCATTAGGAGTATCTGCTTACAGTTGGAAAAAAATTACTAATGACATGTTTACAAATGAAAATTCAGTTGTATTAGATACAGATGGAAATGTTATTGCAACATTAGGAGAAGAACAAAGAAAACTAACTGTTGATATTGAAGACATGCCAGATAATTTAATTAATGCATATGTTTCTATTGAGGATGAAAGATACTATTCTCATCATGGAATAGATATAAAAAGAACAGGAGGAGCAATAATTTCATATATTACGCATTTTGGTAATTCTTCTTATGGTGGAAGTACTATTACTCAGCAATTAGTAAAAAATTTGACTGGTGATAATAGTGATTCTATTACTCGTAAAGTTAAAGAATGGTGGAAAGCGTTTTTACTAGAATGTTATTATAGTAAAGAAGAAATTTTAGAATTGTACTTAAATGTAATTTATGTTGGACCAAATGCCTATGGGGTACAAACAGGGGCAAAGTATTATTTTGATAAAGATGTATCTAATTTGTCACTTGCAGAATGTGCGTTTTTAGCAGGAATAAATAATTCACCAAATTCATATAACCCATTTAGTGAAAATACGGATAATACGGAAAAAATTGCAAACAGAACATTAACTGTACTACAAAAAATGCTTGAACTAGGTTATATTAATCAAGATGAGTATGATTCTGCTGAAGAAGAAGTAAAAAATGGGCTAAGCTTTAAAAATGGGCAAATAGAGACTGGTGATTCAATTTATTCATATCACACAGATGCTTTAATTACAGAGGTAATAAGCGATTTGGCAGAAGAAAAACACATAACTGAAACATTTGCACAAAATTATTTATATCTTGGAGGTCTTACTATATATAGCACTCAAGATTCTGATATACAAGACGAAGTTGAAACAGAGTTTTTGAAAAGCCAATATGTGCTTACATCATCTGATGGAGAGTCTACCTCACAAGCTGCAATGGTTATTATAGACCATAAAACAGGTAATGTTTTAGCATGTGTGGGAGGACTTGGAGAAAAGACTACATACAGAGGTTTAAATAGAGCAACCCAAAGCAAAAGACAAACTGGTTCAGCTATTAAACCATTGGCAGTACTGGTACCCGGAATAGATAATAAAGTTTTTACTGCATCAACAATATATAATGATGAACAAACTACTTTTGAAGGTGAGTATTCTCCTTCAAACAATGATGGGTATTTGGGAAAAATAACTGTTAGAAGAGCATTAGAATCATCGCAGAATGTTCCATTTGTAGAAATGATGGAAGAGATTTCACCTGCAACTTCAATTTCATATTTAGAAAAAATGGGAATTACATCCTTAACAGATGAAGATGAGAGTTTGGCCCTAGCTTTAGGAGGCTTGCAGAATGGAATAACACCTTTAGAAATGGCAGCAGCATATGCGACAATTGCAAATGATGGAGAATATATTGAACCTACTTTCTATACTTCAATAGTCAATAGTGAAGGGAAGACAGTCTTAAAGGCAAATCAAGAAACTAGAACTGTATTTTCAGAACAAGTAGCATATATAGTAAAGGAATTGCTAACGCAACCAGTGGAAGGCTCACATGGTACAGCAACATACTGCTCTATATCAGGTATTGATGTGGCTGCTAAGACTGGAACAACAGATGAAAATTACGATAAATGGCTATGTGGCTTTAGTACGTATTATACAGCAGTTACATGGTTTGGTTTTGACCAAAACGAGAGTATATATTACAATAACCAAAATCCAGCAGGAATTATTTGGGCAAATGTTATGAGGAGAGTACATAATGGGCTTCAAAACATGAGTTTTATAAAACCAACTTCAATAGAAACAGCAACAATTTGTGCTAGTACAGGTATGGTTGCAAGAACAGGTTGCAGTAATACATATCAGGAGTATTTCCTTAAAGGAACAGTGCCAGATTTATGTACAACACACTCAGGAAATAAGCTTACAAATAGCACTACAAGTTTAGAGACAACTCAATCTACAGGAGTTTATAGGGATACTGAAGAAGAGTTAGAATTAGATCCAGATGATGAAGAGATCATTGTAGAAAATAATGTAGAAGAGGAAACTAATGAAAATACTGAAACTTCAAATAATATAACAAATAATAATACAACAAATACTGTGGAAGAAAATTTGACTGTTGAAAATACAAATAATGAAACCAATGTGGCAGAGCCAAATACTGATAATGAGCCAGTCGAGCAACCAGAAGAACAGACAACACAGGAAGAAAATACATCTACTTCGACTGGAACAGAAGGAACATTAAGTGAAGAGGAAGTGACTCCTAGTACAGACGCATTAAACTAATAATTATTAGTATGTTTTATATAATTCAAAAAAGGTGAATTTAAGTATGAAACAAATAGAAATTACAGTGAAAGTAAATGAAAAAGATATAAAAAAAGTATAAGAATTGATTAAGAGAAATTTAAAATAATGACTGCACAATTTATTAAAAAGGCTACACAAAAAAAGGAAAATGTGGTAAAATATTTTGTGGAAAGTTGCAATTCATCTAAAATTATAATACATGATTTTGGGTGAAGAGTTTTTCAAAAAAATAAAAAGGAGGAATTAACCATGTCAGGACATTCAAAATGGCATAACATTCAAGCACGAAAAGGAAAAGTAGATGCAGCAAGAGGAAAGATATTTACAAAACTAGGTAGAGAATTATTAATAGCAGTAAAGCAAGGGGGACCTGATCCGGCTGGTAATTCTAAACTTAAAGATGTAATAGCAAAATGTAAGGCAAACAACATGCCAAATGATACAATAAATAATGCAATTAAAAAAGCTTCAGGAGCTAATAATAGTGCAAACTATGAAGAGATTACCTATGAAGGCTATGGAGTAAATGGTGTAGCTGTAATTGTTGAAGCAAGCACAGATAACAAAAATAGAACAGCTGCTGATGTAAGACACGCATTTGACAAAGCAGGAGGAAATCTTGGAACATCAGGATGTGTATCATACTTGTTTTCTAAAAAAGGTATAATTGTTATAGATAAAACAACTACTACTTTATCAGAAGATGATATGATGATGCTTGCACTAGAAAGTGGTGCAGAAGATTTTGAAGCATCTGATGAATGTTATGAAATAACAACTGACCCAAGTGAGTTTTCAAAAGTAAGAGAAGCTTTGGAAGAACAAGGCTTAGAATTTTTAGAAGCAGAAGTTCAAATGGTTCCATCTACATATATAAAGCTAGATGAAAAAGATGGAGAAAGAATGCAAAAACTAATAGACAATTTAGAAGATTTAGATGATGTAATGAATGTTTATCATAATTGGGAGGAGTAGAAAAATAATATAAATTCTAATAAAATAGTTCTAAAATGGAAAATACAGCATATATATTTAATATATATGTTGTATTTTTATTTAATAGAATTTAGTATTATGAAGTCTGTCCCATCTTGCTGTTAGATATATAGTGTTTTAAAGTCCGTCTCATCTTGCTGGTAGATATATTTTGTGTTCTCCATGCATTCGAACAAAAAATATATCTACCATGTGAGACTACTTAGGTTTATGAATGTATCTATCAAGTGTTGCTACATAGAGATATGAATGAATGTGACACGTGGTGCTACATAGAGATATGAATGAATGTGACACGTGGTGCTACA
>CAZPKK010000002.1:0-39887 GCA_964587175.1 uncultured Clostridium sp. | reverse complement strand
TGCTACATAGAGATATGAATGAATGTGACACGTGGTGCTACATAGAGATATGAATATATGTGACACGTGGTGCTACATAGAGATATGAATGAATGTGACACGTGGTGCTACATAGAGATATGAATATATGTGACACGTGGTGCTACATAGAGATATGAATGAATGTGACACGTGGTGCTACATAGAGGTATGAATGAATGTGACACGTGGGACTAGATAGAGGTATGAATATTAAAAATGAAAGGATTCGAAAATGCAAAAGAGCGTGCAGGAAGTTTTGACGTATTTTCCTAATGAGGTAGGAAGTAAATTACAACATTTGGGTGAAAAGTTAAATTTGTTAGAAGAAATACGTGTGCGTACAAATAGAAATGTGTTGCTGAAAATAGGACAAGAAGAATACAAGATAGATTACATAGTAAGTACTAAAGAGGTATTAGAAATACTGCAACGAATTTGTGATAATTCGATTTATACATATCAAGGTCAAATATGTAATGGTTATATAACAATAAGGGGTCGGACATAGAGTAGGGATTACTGGAAATGTTGTTTTGAAAGAAGGACAAGTAATAAATATTTCATACATATATAGCCTAAATTTTAGAATTGCAAGACAAGTAATCGGTTGTAGCAATACACTTATGCCGTACATATTGAATTTAAAAGAGAATAATGTTTTTAATACAATCATTATATCTCCACCAGGTAGGGGAAAAACCACACTACTTAGAGACTGCATACGAAGTATAAGTGATGGAATACCAGAGTATGGTTTTCATGGAATTAATGTAGGTGTTGTAGATGAAAGAGGAGAAATTGCAGCAATGTATAAAGGAATTCCACAAAATGATTTAGGTGAAAGGACAGATATATTGGATAATGTTTCAAAAGATATTGGGATGAAAATGCTAGTACGTTCAATGAATCCAAATGTAATTGTGGCAGATGAGATTGGAACAAAGCAAGATGTAGAAGCAATAAATTATGCAGTGACATCAGGAGTAAAAGGAATGTTCACTGCACATGGGGATACCTTAGAAAATATAACTCTAAATCCAATATTAAAAGAATTATATAATTTAAAAATAATCGATAAGATTATTTTAATTGAAGAAAACAGGGCTGTAAAGTTAATCTATAGCAAATAAGGGGGAATTTTTATGTTTTTTATTAAAATCTTTATTTTATTCTTCATTTTTTTAGGGAGCTTGCAAGCTGGTAAAATCATTGCAAAAAAATATTCTAATAGAGTAATTGAATTAAAAGAGATGAAAAATGCTTTAAATATGTTTTTAACTAAAATTAAGTTTACATATGAGTCTGTACCAGAGAGTTTTCAGGAAATAGGAAATAACATAAATGGAAGCATAGGAAAAATATTTAGAACTGCTTCTGAACTTATGAAAGAAAAATCTGCTGGTGAGGCGTGGGAAGAAACAATAGAGAAAATAGAAACAAGCTTAACAAATGAAGATAAAAATATAATAAAAAATTTAGGCAGAATGCTTGGAAAAACAGATTTAGAAGGACAAGTTAGTGAAATAAAATTAGTGCAAGATTTTTTAAATACACAAATTGAACTCGCAGAAAAAGAGAAACAAAAAAATGAAAAATTATATAAAACTTTAGGGGGAGTAATAGGTTTAGCAATTGTAATTATATTAGTTTAAAATTTGCTGATAAATACTTTAGGAATAGGGGTTTATATATGGATATAGATTTATTATTTAAAATAGCTGCAATTGGTATATTAGTAGCAGTGTTACATCAAGTGCTTGTAAGAGCTGGCAGGGAAGATCAAGCAATGATGACTACTTTGGCTGGTTTAGTAATAGTTCTTACGTTAGTAATTAAAGAAATTAGTGGTTTGTTTGATTCAGTAAGGACTATGTTTGGGCTATAAAGCAGTTACTTTAAAATTCTTGTGTTATTTAAATACTAATATATAAATTTACATAAAATAATGCGATTTGTAAGATACAAAAATTTTAAAATAACATATGAAAGGAAAAATAATCATGGACATTGTAAAAATAATCGGAATTGGACTAATATCTTTAATCATCATTATTATTGTGCGTCAATACAAACCAGAATTTACTCTGTATGTGTCCTTAATAGCAGGAGTCTTAATATTATTACTTATTATGGATAAATTAGAAAGCATTATTAATTTGCTTACAACATTATCTAATAAAACAGCAATAAATAATGAATTTTTAACATTGCTAATAAAAATTACAGGGATAGCATTTCTAACAGAATTTGCTGTAAGTGTTTGTAAAGACACTGGAGAAAGTGCTATAGCCAATAAAGTAGATATGGGAGGAAAAGTTATTATTGTATCTATGTCTATTCCAATTATATCTAGCTTGTTAGAAACTATTGTAGAAGTTTTACCATAGAAGAAATTGTGTTTCTTAATAGAAAGGGGTTTGGATGAAAAAAATTATATTTATTTTAATAATTCTAATCTTTATAACCCCAAATCTAGTATTCGCAACAGATGAATCTTTAAGTCAAGAGGAAATAATAGAAGCACAGCAAGAAAGTTTAGATATTAATTCATTTATTAAAGAAGCAGATAAATATACAGAAGATGTATATGAAGATATAGACATAGGAGAACTTTTCTCTTCTGCAATAACAGGAGAGATAGATAATGAAACGATTTTTAAAAGTATACTAAATGCTCTTCGGAGGGGAAGTTTTTGACAGTATGACTGTTTTGGCTAGCATATTAGTAATAATAGTCATACATAGTATATTAAAAAGTATTAGTGAAGGGTTAGAGAATAAAGGAATTGCCCAAATTATATATTATGTTCAATATATTTTAATTGTTACACTAATTATGACAAATTTTGTACAAATTTTAGACATTGTAAAAGACTCAATACAAAGTTTAGTTGGCTTTATGAATTCTTTAATTCCTATTTTAATAACACTTATGATAACAACTGGCAGTATAGTCTCAGCAAATTTAGTCCAACCTATAATATTGTTTTTAATAACATTTATAGGAAATTTTATAACAGGAGTAATAATTCCTCTGGTTTTAATTTCAACAGCACTTGGAATAATATCTAAAGTATCGGACAGAGTCCAAGTAGATAAATTATCTAAGTTTTTCAAAAGTGGGGTTGTATGGATATTAGGAGTAGTACTTACTATTTTTGTTGGGGTCGTCTCAATAGAAGGAACACTAAGTAGTAGTGTTGATGGTATTACAGCTAAAACTGCTAAAGCTGCAGTATCTAGCTTTATTCCAGTAGTAGGTAAAATCTTAGGTGATGCTGTAGATACGGTAATAGGTTGTAGTTCCATACTAAAAAATGCAACTGGAATTGTAGGAGTAATTATTCTAATTGGAATAGCAATTGTACCTATAATAAAACTTGTGGCCCTTATGGCGATATATTATCTAGGTGCAGCTTTATGCCAGCCTATTGCAGATGGGAAAATTATAAAATTATTAGACCAAATGGGAGATACCTTTAAAACACTTCTTGCTATTATGTGTAGTGTATCTGTGATGTTTATTATTGGTACAACTTTAGTTATAAAAATATCGAATAGTGGAATGATGTATAGATAATAGGAGGAGATAATGGAATGGATAAGTGAATGGGCAGAAGGAATTATAATAGCAGTTATTATAGGTACTATAATTGAAATGATAATACCAGAGGGAAATTCTAAAAAATATATAAAAGTAGTTATTGGAGTATATGTTTTATTTACAATAGTATCACCTATTATTACTAAAATTACAGGAGACACAATAAGTGTATCTGACATATTAGATTTAGATGAGTATATAAAAGAAACAGAAGAATCAATTAATGTACAAAATAGTATTCAAGCAAATAACGAAAGTAGTATAATGGAAATTTATTCTTCAAGCATAAAAAGTGATATGATAGCTAAAGTAGAAGCAAAAGGTTATATAGTAAACAGTATTGATGTTGAGATTGCAAACGATGACAGTTATAGTATTACTTCAGTAACAATGAGTGTTAAGAAAAGCAATACAGAAGATGAAGAAACTAATAATACAATAGAACCTGTGGAGACAGTGAACAAAATTGAGGTGAGTATTACAGAAAACGATGTTTCAGAGGATGAAAGTGAGGAAAATGGAAGTACGTTATCATATAGTGAAAAGGAAGAGCTAAAAGAATATCTTAGTAGTGTTTATGAGGTGGATGAAGGCAATATAGATATAACATAGTTCAAAAAGAAAGGAGTGAAAGTATCTATGTTTAAAGACAAAATAAAGAGTTTTTTTAATAAGAATGAAGATGACACTAATAATAAAAAGAGAATAGAAAATATAGTTGTATTTATCATTATATTAATAATAACAATTATTGTAATAAATGTCATATGGAATGATGGAGACGAAACCAATGAAGAAGAAACTTCTGATTCAAATAAAAAATTAGCAGAAGAAGTAATGGACACAAATACGTCTAATGAATCAGTGATAGATAGCAAGGATGAATTAATAAGTAGTTTGGAATCTATATTATCTAAAATGAGTGGAGTAGGAAATGTAGAAGTAATGATTACATATTCTGAGACTAGTCAAATTCTACCTATATATAATGAGGAAACTTCAGAAGAAACCACAGAAGAAACAGATAGTGAAGGTGGAACAAGGACTGTGACTCAAACAGATACTAAAAAAGAAGTGGTATATGAAGAAAGCGATGGAACTTCAACTATAATAACACAAAGTATTATTAGTCCGAAAATAGAAGGAGCAATAATAGCAGCAGAAGGAGCAACAGATGCAATAGTAAAATCAAATATAATACAAGCAGTAGAAGCGGTTACTGGACTTGCTACACATAAAATACAAGTTTTTGAAATGTCTAATTAGATAAGGCGAAAGCCGCAAAGGAGAGTGCTTATGAAGACTTTAAAGAAAAATCAAATTGTAGTATTTGTTATAGGACTTATGATTATTGCAGCAGGTTATTTAAATTTTACTAATAATGAAAATTCACTAGAGGCAAGTAGCTTAGTTGATTCAGAAGAAATGGCTAGTATTGGTGATGCTAAACTTGTAAGTGCAAATGCTTCTGATGAAACTAATATTATAACTGATGATGAAATATATGAAGAGACTGATGAAGTAAATAATGAAATTATTGATGAAGAGGTGGAAGAAGATTTGTCTTATGATGAAGTAGAAACAAGTACTGATACAATAACAACAGATGAATATTTTACTAATTCAAGATTAGAAAGAAGTACAATGTATTCACAACAAATAGCAAATTATCAAGAAATATTAAATAATACTAATGTTAGTGAAACTCAAAAGCAAACAGCTCAAGAAGAAATAATTAGGATAAATAATGAACAAAATGCTATTATGATTGCAGAAAATCTTATAAAAACAAAAGGGATAGAAGATTTAATTATATTTGTAAATGGGGAAAGTATAAATGTAATTGTAAAAGGTGATGATTTAGAAGCAAACGAAATTGCACAAATACAAAATATTATTACAAGGGAGTTAGAAGCGGATATAGAAAATATCCACATAATGAATAAAGAGTGAAAAAATTGCAACTTTTTAGTTGTAATTTTTTTATTTACTGGTATAATAATATAAGTAAGAAGAAGGAAGGAAAGATGAAATATGTTAAAAAAGGTTGCAATCTTGGCTAATGGTGGAGATGTTTCAGGATTTAATGCTGTTATTAGAGCAATAATAAAGACTGCTGAAAATAAAAATATAGAATGTTATGGGTTTATAGATGGGTTTAATGGATTATTAAAAAATGATATAATAAGACTTGGTACAAGTTCAACAGGCAATGCAGTAGGGATATTACCAAAAGGTGGTTCTATAATAGGTTCATCAACAAATGCAAATGTATTTAATTACCCTGTGGAAGAAAATGGAGAAAAAGTATATAAAGATTTATCAGATATTTGTGTTGAGAATATAAGAAAGGATGAGATAGACTGTTTATTTACACTAGGTGGAGATGGTACACAAAAATCTGCGAGAGACTTATCTTTAAAAGGAATAAATGTGATTGGGGTACCTAAAACAATAGATAATGATGTTGCATGTACAGAAATTACATTTGGATATAATACAGCTGTTTCTGTTGCTACAGAGGCAATTGACAGACTTCATTCTACTGGAGAAACACATCACAGAATTATGATATTGGAAGTTATGGGAAGATATGCTGGCTGGATAGCGTTAGAATCTGCTATAGCAGGCGGTGCTGATGTCGCACTAATACCAGAAATTCCTTATGATATAAATAGTGCTGCAAGAAAAATTATTAATAGAAAAAATAGAGGAAAATCTTTTAGTGTTGTTGTAGTTGCAGAAGGTGCAAAACCTAAAGATGGAGATATTGTAGTAAAAAGTATTAGAAATAATGGCTCTGGAGTTGATAATACTAAGCTTGGTGGAGTAGGAGAACAAGTTGCAAAACAATTAGAAGAGCTAACTGGTTTAGAGTCGAGATGTACTGTTCTTGGATATATGCAAAGGGGAGGAACTCCAACTGCTTTTGATAGAGTTCTTTCTACAAAATATGGTTCTAAAGCAATGGAACTTGCTTTAGAAGGAAAATTTAATGTACTAACAGTAATAAAAGATGGAAGATTAAATAGTGTTCCTTTAGAAGAAGTAGTTGGAAACAATAAAGAGATAGGGGCTGTTTCTGGTAATACTCCTGAAAGTAATTTAAGAAAGGTACCAATGGATGATGAGCTTGTTAAAACTGCAAGACACATTGGAATTAATTTAGGAGATTAATACGATTGAAACAAAATTGCAAATTGTACAAAGAAAGGAGAATATATGATAAACTTTAAAAATATAATAGCAAATGAGTTAAAAAATATAACCCATATTGACACAATAGAAGAATTTATTGAAGTGCCTGCAAATAAACAAATGGGGGATTATTCATTTCCATGTTTTAGGCTTGCAAAAGAGATGAAAAAGGCACCACAAATTATTGCAAATGAAATAAAAGAAAAACTAGAAATTGATGAAGAAATGATTTCTAAAGTCGAAGTTGTAAATGGCTACTTAAATTTTTTTGTAAATAATAAAAGAATGACAGAAACTGTTTTTAGTGAAATAAATGAAAGAAAAGAAGAATATGGTAGCAGTAAATTAGGTAATGGAAAGAATATTGTAATTGAATATTCTTCACCAAATATTGCAAAACCTTTTCATATTGGACATCTGCGTAATACATTAATTGGTAATTCCATATATAGAATTTATAAATATTTAGGATATAATACAACCACAATAAATCACTTAGGAGATTATGGTACACAGTTTGGAAAAATGATAGAAGCTTATAAATTATGGGGAGACGAATATGATTTTTCAGAAAATCCAACTGACAAAATGCTAGATATGTATGTGAGAATTAATGATTTATGTAAAAAAGATGAAGAAATCCTTGGAAGATGCAGAGAAAATTTTAGACTTCTTGAAGATGGAGATAAATACTGTACTGATTTGTGGAATAAGTTTAAGGATTTAAGCTTAGTTGAATTCAATAAAATATATGATGTGCTTGATGTGAGATTTGACTCATACAATGGAGAAGCTTTTTATGCTGACAAAATGGATGAAGTAGTACAAAAACTTGAAGAAAAAGGAGTAGTTACTGAATCAGAAGGAGCAAAAATTGTTGATTTAACTGATGTTGGAATAGAAACGCCATGTATAATACAAAAGACAGATGGCTCTTCAATATATGCTACAAGGGATTTAGCTGCAATAATGTATAGGGCAAAAACATATGATTTTGATAGATGTTTATATGTAGTGGCATATGAGCAAAATTTGCATTTTAAGCAGGTTTTTGCTGTAGCAAGATATTTAGTAGATGAAAAATATGTAAAAGGATTAAAACATTTGGCATATGGAATGGTAAGTTTGCCTACAGGGAGAATGTCTACAAGGCTTGGAAATGTTGTTAAAATAGAAGACCTTATAAATGAAACTATAAAAAAAGCAAAAGAAATTATAGAAGAAAAAAATCCAGATTTAGAAAATAAAGAAGATATTGCTAAAAAGGTTGGAATTGGTGCAATTATTTTTAATACTCTATCAACAAGCAATATCAAAGACCAAGTATTTGACTGGAATACAGCACTTAACTTTAATGGTGAAACAGGTCCTTATTTGCAATACATGTATGTTCGTACTAATAGTGTATTAGAAAAAGTTGGCAATATTCCAAATTTAGAAGATGTAGATATTTCACTTTTGCAAGATGAAGCATCAATTAATTTAATAAAAACAATTTATAATTTTGGTGATACCATATGTCAGGCAGCAGATAAAAATGAGCCATATATTATATCTAAATATCTTATAAATTTAGCACAGCTTTTTAGTGTATTTTATAATGAAAATAAAATTGTTTCAGAAGATAAAAACCTTCAAAATGCAAGAGCCTATCTAACATATTGTGTGAACATAGTATTAAAAATAGGTGCAGGGCTTTTAGGAATGCAAATGCCTAATAAAATGTAAACTAAAGTAATTGCATAAAATACAAAAATATGATATAAAATGTAGTATAGAAATATCTGTTTAGATGGAGGTTTACAATGAGAAAATATTTTGGAACAGACGGAATCAGAAGAATTGCCAATACAGAATTATCTCCTGATTTAGTATACAGAGTAGCAAAAGCTGGAGCGTATGTGTTAGCAAAGCATACTGACCATACACCAACAATTTTAATAGGAAGAGACACACGTATTTCTGGCACATTGATAGAAAGTGCAATGACTGCAGGTTTTTTAAGTTATGGAGCTAATGTTAAAATATTAGGAGTAATGCCAACACCTGGAGTTGCGTATTTAACTAAAAAACTAAAAACAGATGCAGGTGTGGTTATTTCAGCGTCTCATAATACATATGAGTCTAATGGGGTAAAGTATTTTAGTAATAAAGGAATGAAAATACCAGATGATATAGAAGAAGAAATAGAAGAAATAATGGACTCTGACAAACTTGAAAGTTTTTCTGCAGTAAATGATAAAATAGGAGTGTCTGAAATAAGAACAGATTTGTTAGATGAGTATGTATATTTCTTTAGAAAGAATTTTGAAGAAGACTTTGAAAATTTAGATACGTCAGATTTTGTTGTAGCGATAGATACAGCAAATGGAGCAACATCAGTTGTTGCAGAAAAAGTATTTACAGCATTAGGAATAAAACATTATATATTAAACAATACACCAAATGGAATAAATATAAATGAAAATTGTGGATCTACACATTTAGATGTATTGAAAAAATATGTAGTGGAAAACAATTGTAATTTAGGAATTGCATATGATGGGGATGGAGACAGATGCTTAGCTGTGGACGAAAAAGGAAACGAAATAGATGGAGATAAGCTTCTAGCAGTAATTTCCAATTATATGAAAGAAAAAGGAACATTGAAAAAAGATACTTTGGTTGCAACTGTTATGAGCAATCTTGGATTGAAAAAATATGCTAAGGGAAATGACATCAATTTTGAAGAAACAAAAGTTGGTGACAGATATGTACTTGAAAAAATGCTAGAAGAAGGATACAATCTTGGAGGAGAGCAATCTGGTCATATCATAATGCTGGATTATAACCCAACAGGAGATGGAATTTTGACATCTTTGATGTTAATAAAAATTATTTTGGAAAAAAATGTGTCATCATCGAAAATTTGTGATATAATAAAAATATATCCTCAAGTTTTAGTTAATGCTAAAGTCTCAAACGATAAAAAATATACATACAACGATGACAAAGAGATTAAAAATGAAATCAATAAACTTGAAGAAGAGTTCTCTGGAAATGGAAGAGTTTTAATAAGGCCGTCTGGAACAGAATCATTAATTAGAGTAATGATAGAGGGTACAGATGAAAATTACATTAGAACCAAAGCAGAAAATCTTTCAAAATTAATTGAGAAAAAATTAAATTAATATATGAAGGGGGAGAAAGGAAAAATGCCAATGATAAACTTCACAAATCCGTTAACATTATTATTAGCAGCGTTAATATTTGTTCTTGTATTAATTTTAGCAAAGGAAACCAAAAAAAGTGCTATAGCAGCTATAATGCTGTTCGTATTTGTAGGATTGTTAGTAGCACATGTAATAGTATTTATTACAAATGTAGAACTAACACAGGATGAAATATCTGATTTAATAGTTACAATGGTATTCGATTTGGTTTTTGTATTAATTTCATTTATTTCATATTTGTGGGTTGATGATATTGAAGCGAAATTAAAAAAGAAAAAAAGTATTGACAATAGTTTGGACTGGTTTTGGAGCAAAATATAATATCTTTTTAAAATTAATTGGTGGCAGATTCTGAAATCTGTCACCATATTGCAATTAGTATGTATACATGGGAGGATTGATTTTTTATGAGTAAAAACATTTTGATAGGTGGTGCATGGCCTTATGCGAATAATGATTTGCATTTAGGACATATTGCAGGTTTAATTTCGGGTGACGTTCTTGCTAGATATTATAGAGCAAAAGGCGATAATGTAATGTTTGTGTCTGGTTCAGATTGTCATGGAACACCAATTACTGAAAGAGCAAAAAAAGAGGGAAAAAGTCCAAAAGAAATAGCAGAATATTATCATAATAGGGATAAAGAAACATTTGAAAAATTTGAATTTTCATATGATTTATATACTAAAACAGATACGGAATTTCATAAAAAAGAAGTTATGAAAATATTTAAGAAGATATATGATAATGGTTATATTTATGAAAAAATAGAGCCACAAGCTTTTTGTGGACATTGCAATAAATTCTTATCTGATAGAGAGCTGCAAATTACATGTCCTAAATGTGGACAAGAAACTAAAGCAGAACAATGCGATAATTGCCAATATGTTCCGACAATAGAAGATATGAAAAATGGGATTTGCTTAGAATGTGGTTCAAAAACAATTCTAAAAGATAACAAAAATTTATATTTAGAACTTTCTAAATTTCAAAAAGAAATAGAAAAATATGTAGATGAAAATAATACAATATGGAGAGTAAATGCAAAAAATGAGACGGCTAAATATTTAAAGCAAGGACTAGTGGACAGAGCTGTAACAAGAGATTTGGATTGGGGAGTAGACATACCAGTAGAAGGATATGAAAACAAAAAAATGTATGTGTGGATAGAAGCAGTACTTGGATATATTACAGCAACAATGAAGAGATGCGAAGAAACAGAACAAAACTGGGAGAAGTTTTGGAAAGAAGAGTATAAGCCAACTATCTACATGGTGCATGGTAAAGATAACATAGTATTTCATAGTATAATATTTAATGCATTACTATTAGCAATGAAAGAAAATTATCATTTAGTAAATACAATAGTCTCATCTGAATATTTAAATATAAATGATGAAAAAATATCTAAAAGTAAAGGTAATGGAATTCCAGCTATTGAGTTAGTAGAAAAATATAGTGTGGATAGCTTACGTTTCCACTTGATTAATAATGGACCAGAGAAAAAGGATTCTAATTTTTCAGAAGAAGCCTTAATTGCAACAAATAATGGAGAATTATTAAATAAATTTGGAAATTTAGTAAATAGGACACTTAAATTTAAAGGACTAGATACATTGCCACAAGGTAAATTAGATGAAGAAATAAAAACGAAAATAGAAAAAACATACAAAGAAGTTGGGAAAGATATAGAAAATCTAGAATTCAAACTTGCAACAGACAAAGCAATGGAGCTAGTAGAAGTGGCAAATAAATATTATGATGAACAAAAACCATGGATACAAAAAAAAGAAGATGAAGAAAGATTTAATAACACTATATATACCTGTGCGACAATTATAGCAAACCTTTCTAATATATTTGAACCATTCATGCCAAGAGCTTGCGAGAAAATACGTAAGTACTTAGACATAGAAAACAAAACATGGGAATTAATAGAACCTAAATTGGGAACTAAATTAGAAAATATAGAGCCTCTTTTCGAGAGAATGTAATTTGGGGACAGGCAAAAAAGACAACTATGTTGTTCTTTTGCCATGTCCTAAAATAATATATGGCAAAAAAAGATATAAGAGAGTAAGAAAATGAATGTAGAAGAATATTTAAGCAACTTTTTCAAAGGAACCAAAGATCCGTCTTTGAAAGCGATGAAATATTTTATGGATATTTATGATAATTTTGAAAAAAAGATGAAATTTATCCATATTGCGGGAACAAATGGAAAAGGAAGCTGTACAGAGATAATAAGTAATATATTAGTCAAACAAGGCTACAAGGTAGGAAAATTTTTGTCACCTCATTTAATAAGATATAATGAGAGAATTAGTATAAATAGCGAGGAAATTTCTGATGAAGAAATGTCTGAAATAATTGAGGAATTAAAACCCAAAATAGAGGAATATAATAAGCACGAAAAGATAAATGTTACTTTGTTTGAACTAGAAACAACAATGGCATTATTATATTTTTATAGAAATAAGGTTGATTTTGCAATATTAGAAACAGGACTCGGTGGATTATACGATTGTACCAATATAATATCTAATCCAATTGTTTCAGTAATAACTTCAATCGGACATGACCATATGAATATTTTGGGAAATACATTACCAGAAATAGCTTATCAAAAAGCAGGAATTATAAAAGAAAATTCAAATACAGTAGTGTTTGAACAGAGTCCTGATGTAGATAATGTATTTATTAAAGAGTGTAAAGACAAAAACAATAATTTACATATTGTTAGAGAAATAGATATATCAAATTATAAATATGACAATGATTTTCAGTATTTTGATTATAAAGAGTTACATAATTTAACTTTAAATTTAAAAGGAAGAATGCAAGTTCATAATGCGAGTTTATGTTTAGAAGTAATGGAAATTCTAAATCAACATGGATATATAGTAGAGGCGGAGAGTATAAGAGAAGGACTAAAGACAGTTATTCATAAAGGCAGAATGGAAAAATTAAATAATCATCCAGTAATTATTTATGATGGGGCTCATAATGAGCCTGCGATAATAAATTTGCAGAACATGGTAAAAATGTATTATAGCGACTTTGAGAGAGTGTACATAATATCGATTTTAAAAAGAAAAGATTACAGAACAATGCTAAAACTTTTATCAGAAGACAAAGAAGCCTCATTTATATTAACATCAGGAAACGATGAAGAGCATTATATTTTAAAAGAAGAGTTGTTTGAATATATGAAAGAATTTGTTGAGATTGATAGAATACATAAAAAAGACTTAAAGACAGCTATAAAGGATGTGCTAAATAAAAATAATGATGCTATAAATTTTATAATAGGTAGTTTTTATACATACGGGACAGTTGTAAATGAAATAAAGAAATTAAATTAGTATATAATAATACGGTTTTAGAAATAACATCTCCATATCTATTAAAAATGACTTTTAGGAAAAATGAGTTGATGAATTTAGGACAAATAAAATACGAACTTTAAGTAACAATTTTTATTTTGATTTCATAAAATATATAAACAAAAAAGTTTTATTCTGAAAGGAGTTATATTTTATGGATTACGAGATAATGATGAATGGGAATGTAAGAATAGGGCAGATAGCTCCAGACTTTGAAGCTACAAGCACAATGGGAAATATATCACTTAGTGATTATAAAGGAAAATGGGTAGTGCTTTTTTCACATCCAGGAGATTTCACCCCCGTATGCACAACAGAAATAATTTCATTTGCAAGAGCAAATACATATTTTGAAAATTTGAATACTAGTTTGATTGGTCTAAGTGTAG
The DNA here is from genome assembly GCA_964587175.1 of uncultured Clostridium sp. Classification (GTDB taxonomy): domain Bacteria; phylum Bacillota; class Clostridia; order TANB77; family CAG-508; genus CALXVA01. Next base: position 26,077 of record CAZPKK010000002.1, on the reverse strand, counting down.
ATTCAAACGCATCACATCTTGCGTGGGTATACGATATATACCGCAGAACTGGAATACGAGTGCCATTTCCTATAATAGCAGATAGGAATGGAGAAATTGCTAGAAAATATGGGATGATATCAAGCGATGTGAGTAACACAGAGACGGTGAGAAATGTATATATTATCGATGATAGGGGAATTATAAGATTAATTCTAATCTATCCAATGAATGTAGGAAGGAGTGTTCCAGAGATATTAAGGAGTTTACAAGCTCTACAAATTGCAGATTCAAATAATGCAGGAATGCCAGCAAATTGGGTTCCTTGTGAACCTATAATAGTTCCTTTGCCAACAACTTTTGAAAGTTTATTGGAAAGGAATAATCAGATAAATCAAAATAAAAATGGAATAAATTGGTATTTAAGTTTTAGGCAACCAGAAAATTGTAATTGTCTTGAAAATGAAAATAACAATATGTTGGAATAAAATTAATTAAAAAATGAATAAAAGCTAATATGTAAAAATATATATTAGAAAAAATTTAAAATAAAAAAGAAATAAGTCTTTTAAGAAAACAGTAAAATTATTTTATAAAATTTAAAGAAATAGCCATACTATTATTATAAAATATAAAGGAGGCTATTTTTTATGGAAAAAAATCAAAAAATTAATTGTACAGTTACCAGTTGCAAATATAATGATGAAGGTTGTCAAGAGTGCAAGTTAGAACAAATAATTGTTACACCAATTGTTGGGTGTAATACAAAACAGTCTGATGAATCTATGTGTAGTAGTTATAGATATAGTGATAAATAATAATAATGCAAAAGATACAATAAAAAAGCTCTTGAATAAGTGTCTTTTTTGATGTATAATATTGTTGAAGTTTTATTACAGAGGGGGGAAATAATTTTCTCTTGTAAAAACCTAAATTTTGTCTTTATTAGAAGGGGAGTGATTACCTATAGTTAAAAATCTTTACTGTCTGAAAGGAGCCACAAAATGTCGAAAATATTTGTCCTGAGGATAAACTCGCTTCTTTCGTCTCCGGACAGTACATTGCGGTTCGGGGAGGATAACGAGGTGGTTATCCCTCTTGCAGTGATTGACGAACTGCAGAATTACAGAGGGAAACCTGAGAAGATGAAGATCGCAGAGCTTTTGTTGCGGTATATAGAAAAATTCGATATCAACAAATTGCTAACTACAGGAGTAAAACAGGCAAACGGAAGTCTACTTAAGATTGTTAAGAACTATCATGACATCCGTATAGAAATGGAGGGGTTAACAGAAAACGACAAAAGAGTTTTTCAGGTATGCTTAGGACTTCAGAGAGAAGAATCAAAAAAAGTGGTGTTGGTTTCGAAGAACAACACCATAAGGATTAAAGCCAGAGCCCTTGGCATCACTGCGGAAGATTTCAGAGACGACTTGTTTCCATCTCCGGAAGAACAATATAGTGGTAGATGCCAGTTAAGTTTACCACAAACAGTCATATCTGAGTTCTTCAGTAAAGGCTTTTTGGAAATCTCCAAAATGGCAGATATCAATTTCCAGTGGACACCTAATATGTTTCTTGAGATAAGGAGTTTGGATTCCAATACTCAAGTTTTAGCTCGGTATGATGGGGAAAAAGTTGTGCCTATTCAGTTTGCTGGAAGACACCCATACGAGGCTATTCCAAAAAACAAGGGACAAATATTTCTCCAGGAGTGTCTGCTAACAGGTTGGGAGGAGGCGCCGCTTGTTATTGCAAAAGGTGGTGCAGGAACTGGAAAAACATATTTATCCCTTGCTGCCGCTTTGCAGGGAATCGAAGAGGGACAATATGACCGTCTGCTTGTAGCCACTCCCTCCGAAACAGTTGGCAATGAAAAACTTGGATATTTACCTGGTGACATAAGAGAAAAAGTTTCACCGTACTTAGGAGGCATCAGCGATAATCTTTCAATTCTAATCAATGGAAAGGAAAAGCATGGGGCAAGAAAAGTAGAAAGCGGCGAATATTTTTTCGAGAAAGGTATAATCCAGATTCAGCCAATAGGCTTTCTGCGTGGTCGAACTATAGTCAACTCAGTCTTCATTATCGACGAGACACAAAATATAGAGCCAAGTGATATAAAATCAATCGTCACAAGGGCTGCAACCGGTTCAAAGTTCATCTTTTTGGGTGACCCATCTCAGGTGGACAACCCTAAGTTGAACGAAAGATATAATGGACTGGTGTATCTCTCGGAGAAATTTAAAGGTCAAAAGGAATGCTGGCAAGTCACCTTAAACGCCAGCGAATCGGTCAGGAGTAAGCTGAGCACGATTGCCAGCAAGCTCCTCTAGGAACAAAATTATGGGAGGGACAGCATTCTATGCTGTCCCTCAAACCTTTGACAAATTCTGAAAATTTTTTAAAATGAGTCACTTGACAAAATAAAAGAATAGAAATAAAATTACATTATCAAATTTAAAGGAGGGATTTTCTATGTCATTAGTAACGACTAAGGATATGTTTGAAAAATCGATGAAAGAAAAATTTGCAATAGGAGCTTTTAATGTAAATAATATGGAAATTATGCAAGGAATTGTGGATGCGGCTGCCGCTCAAAATTCGCCGGTTATTTTGCAAGCATCCTCTAGTGCAATTAAATACGCAAGAATTGGATATTTAAGAAAAATGGTAGAAGCAGCACTGGATGAATATGATATTCCGATTGTGCTACACTTAGATCATGGTCCGGATTTTGAAACATGTAAAATGTGTATTGATAATGGCTTCTCTTCAGTAATGATTGACGGTTCAAAATATGATTTTGAAGAAAATGTTGAATTAACTAAAAAAGTAGTAGAATATGCTCATTCTAAAGGAGTAGTAGTAGAGGCAGAGCTTGGAAAACTTGCTGGAATAGAAGATGATGTTAATGTGGAAGCAAAAGATGCAATGTACACAGACCCAGACCAAGCAAAAGAATTTGTGGAAAGAACAGGATGTGATTCTCTAGCAATAGCAATAGGAACAAGTCATGGTGCGTATAAATTTAAAGGAGAAGCAAAATTGAGGTTTGATATTCTAGCAAAAATAAAAGAGAGAATACCAAATACTCCAATAGTTCTTCATGGGGCTTCTACAGTAATACCAGCACTTGTAGATCAATGCAATAAGTATGGGGGAGATATACCAGGTGCAAAAGGAGTTCCAGATGAAATGCTACATGAAGCAAGTATTTCAGGGGTTTCAAAAATTAATGTGGATACGGATTTAAGACTTGCTATGACAGCAGCTATTAGAAAAGTATTTGTAGAAGAACCATCTAAATTTGATCCAAGAGCTTATTTGACACCAGCAAGAGAATTAATAAAAGAAACTGTAGAACATAAAATAAGAGATGTATTCGGCTCAAGCAATAAAGCTTAAAAGAAGGTGGCAGATTTAAATCTGCCACCAAACGTTTTGCTATTAAGAGTAGAATTTATTAAAATAGCAATCCTACTGTTTTTCGCTTGCTCTTAAAGCTTTCCTTATTCTCATTTCAGCATCTTTTTTAGCGATATCTTGTCTTTTGTCATATAGTTTTTTTCCTTTACCAACACCGAGTTCAACTTTTAAAAAATTACCACTAAAATATATAGAGAGAGGCACTAGGCTAATACCTTTTTGTTTTACTAGTCCAATTAGCTTATTGATTTCCTTCCTGTTTAAAAGTAATTTTCTTGTACGTAATGGATCTTTGTTATATATATTTCCATGTTCATACGGACTAATATGCATTCCGTAAATAAAAACTTCTCCATTTTTTATATTAGCATAACTATCTTTTAAATTAACTTTGCCATTTCGTATTGACTTGATTTCTGTTCCAGTTAATACAATCCCAGCTTCATATGTATTTTCTATTGTATAGTTATGTTTGGCTGTTGGATTTTTAGCAACTATTTTTTTATTCATATGTATATCCTCTTAAAATATAATTATTTAATGGTTCAGATATAACCATGTGATAATTATATCATTTTTTTAACTAAAGAACAATAGAAGCTGGAAAAGTAAGTGTTTTTATTGTATAAGAAAAATCGAAAATTTTGATATACAATAAGTTTAAGTTTCGACGTGCCTATTTACGAAACAAAAAATCACAAAAGGTGATGCCACTTTTCTTATAAATAAGCTAGAATAAGTATATATTTAAAAAATTTTATTCCATGTCGATTTGGGCAGTAATGTGAAAAAAATTTGAAAAATATATACTTATTCTAGCTTAACTCTAAAAAATTGAGTAATAAAACAAATTTATTATTCATCTGAATCAATATATATATCATTTTTATTTTTCTGATTTACATATGACCAAACTAAAATCCCTATAGCAATAGCTGTAATTCCAATGATTAACCATGTCCACATATTAGTTGACATACCAGCTATTCCGAGTTTCATCAGTTGATGTCCTAGAAGCTGTATATCCATCGTTATTATTATTACCATCTGTAGTCATTCCTACTATTGTATTTTCAGTATTTTCCATGCTGTTTTCTACATCTGTAACTACATTTTCAGTTCCATTTTCTACTGTATTAAGCCCATCACTAATTCCACTGGTAATGTCATTTCCGATATCTTCTAATGTGTTTTCGGTTCCTCCAACAGCATTTCTTACAGTATTCATCACATTATCCATAGCATAAGAAGAAATTGCAATAGATACAAATAGAATAGTCATAAATAAAGTTATTAAAAATTTCCTCTTCATTATAAGACCTCCTTATAAGATTTTGAGTATTTAAAAGAAAAATTCTCTATTTATATTATTTCTTTTTTTAAATAAAATATACAAAAAATATCACAACTAAATTGTGATATTTTACAAACTTAAGTTTATATGTATTTATAAAATAAAAAATTACAGAGTTCAGAATATTTTTTATGATTTTAATCTAATTAAAATTGCTATTGCAAGCAAAATTAAAACTACACCAACTGCAATTAATAATATGTTCAATATATTTGAAAGACTCATATTTTCTTCTGCAATACTACTAACACTCGATGGAGCGACAGTACCTCCGATATCATCTTGGCTAGTATCTGAACTAGTAATTGAGTTAGTATCTGTAGTAGTATCTTCTATACTCGTATTTGAATCAATATTATCCGTACTTGTATCATTGTCATATGTGCTAGCTTCATTATTAGATGGTAAATTCATATTTATATCTGTTGCAAAAGCAATGTTATTTGTTAATAATACAGTAAAAAGTAGGACTAACAAAAGTTTAACTATTTTTGAAATTTTTAACATAAAATAATCCCTCCACACAATAAAAATTGTTTTTATCTCTATGTACTATATAATGATACACAAAATAAATAAAAAAGTCTAGTAAAATTATAAAATTTATTATTTTTTTAAATCAAAAACTTGTAAAGAAATAAGGATAATTGTATAATATACAAAGTCAGCTTTGTTATTTTAATATGATAATCTATTTTAGAAAGGAAAATTAATTAATGAGTAGTATAAGTGGATTAACAGATGAGGAAGTAAAGAAACGAATAGAAGAGGGAAAGATTAATAATTCAAATACGAATAACTTGAAATCAAATTGGCAAATTGTTAGAGATAACGTATGTACTCTTTTTAACTTGTTCAATTTAATTATTGCAGTTGCTCTTGCATGTGTGCATGCATATACTAACATGGTTTTTATATTAATAATTATTATTAATGTATTAATAGGAATAATACAGGAAATTCATGGAAAAAATTTAGTAAAAAAATTATCAATACTAACTACTGCGAAATCAAAAGTAATTAGAAATGGAAAAGAAGAAGAAATAAATATAAATGAAATTGTACTAGATGACATCATAGTTTTACTACAAGGAGATCAAATTCCTTCAGATGCTTATGTAATTGAGGGAGAGATAGAAGTTAATGAGTCACTTCTCACTGGAGAGTCTGATACAATATTAAAACAAAAAGATGACAAGCTTCTTTCAGGGAGCTATGTAGTAAGTGGCAGATGTTATGCTGTAATAGAAAAAGTAGGGGATGACAATTTTGCAAACCAAATTATAAATGCCACGAAAAAGCATAAACAGATAAATTCAGAACTCTTAAACTCAATGAAAAAGGTTACTAATTTTACAAGTTTTGTAATTATACCTGCAGGAGTTATATTATTTGTTCAAGCGTATGTGTTTAGAGAAGCAAATCTACAGCAATCTGTAATAGCTACAGCAGCAGCACTTTTGGGAATGTTACCAAAAGGATTTGTGCTACTTACAAGTATTGCACTTGAATCTGGAGTAATTAAACTAGCCAAAAAAGAAGTTCTAGTTCAAGATTTATACAGTGTAGAAACTCTAGCACATGTAGATACCTTATGCTTAGATAAAACAGGAACAATTACAGAAGGCAAGATGAAAGTAATACATGTAGAAAAATACAATGAGGAAATTCTGCCAGATAAATTTGAAAATATGATGAGTTCATATGTGGAAGCTACAGATGATAGTAATAGCACATTTATAGCACTTAAAGAATATTTTAAAGGAGATTTAAAATATGAAAAAATAAGTGACATATCATTCTCGTCTGAAAGAAAATGGAGTAGTGTAAGTTTTAAAGATATGGGCACAATAATTGTTGGTGCACCTGAAAGGTTAGCACAAAAAGCAAAAATGGAAATTCCAGATATTGTTGTTGAAGCACAAAAGGACGGGAAGAGGGCTTTATGTATAGGGTATTTAAAAGAAACATTAGATGTAAACACAGAAGAATTACCAGAACTTACAATTATTGCTTCAATTCTTTTGGCAGACCCATTAAGAAAAAATGCAAAAGAGATGCTTGGATATTTCAAAACACAGCAAGTTGATATAAAAATCATATCAGGAGATAATCCTATTACAGTTTCAACAATTGCTAAAAGGGCAGGACTTGAAGAATATGAATCATACATAGATTTATCAACTTTGAGTTCTGATGCAGAAATAGTAGACATTGTAGATAAGTACAGTATATTTGCAAGAGTATTACCACATCAAAAGAGTATTATAGTAAAAGCACTTCAAGCAAAAGGTCATCAAGTAGCAATGACAGGTGATGGTGTAAATGATGTAATAGCATTAAGAGAGGCGGATTTGAGCATAACACTTCCAGAAGCTAATGATGCGGCAAAGCAAGTATCTCAAATTGTTCTTTTAAACCAAGACTTTAGTGTATTAAAAGATGTACTAATGGAAGGAAGAAGAGTTGTAAATAACTTAACAAGTGTAGCAAGAATATTTTTCATTAAGACGATTTATTCAGTGTTATTATCTGTATTTTGCATATTAACAAATACGGCATTTCCATTTATACCAATACAAATCACATTAATAGATTTGGCAATTGAAGCATATACTTCATTATTCATTACATTTGAAGCAAATAACAAGCCTGTGAAAGGAATATTTTTACATACAGTTCTGCGAAATGCGGCACCATTTGCTATTGTGATAATGTTAAATATAATATTCCTAACATTTATGGCACCAGTACTTAATATTGCACAAGGGCAATTGGTTACTATAATGTATTTGTTAATAGGATTTGTAAGTATATTGGCTGTATTAGAGGTTTGCATACCTTTCAATAAATTACGTGCATTCTTATTTAGTACAACATTTGTAGGATTCTTTACAGCTGTATATTTGTTCAGAAATTTATTGCAAATAACATCAATAAGCACAAGAGAATTAGGAATATTTGTAGTTATGGCTCTAATTAGTGCAATAGTACTTACAATAAAGCAAAAAATATATAGAAAAATGGGATATTAGTTTGATTAAAGCATTTTTTAAAATACAAGAAAAATCATTATTTAATAAGTTCAAATTCATATTTTCCATACATTTATAAAATTAATTTAACAAATTCATTAGGAATAGAAGCAGTATAAGATACTGCTTTTCTTTCAATTGGGTGAATAAACTTTGTTTTATATGAGTGAAGTGCTTGTCTATTAATTAATTCTGATTTTGTTCCATACAAAGTATCACTAAGTATAGGATGCCCAATATAACTCATATGCACTCTAATTTGATGAGTACGACCAGTTTTTAATATACACCTTAACTACAGAACAATTTTTATTTTCATTATAACTTAAAACCTCATATTCAGTTATTGCAGCATCGCCTATGTCACTTACACATCTTTCGATTATGCTATTCTCTTTTCTACTAATTGAAGCGTTTATAATACCTTTTTCTTGTTCGAATTTGCCTTCACAAATTGCAATGTATTCTTTATAAAAAATATTTTCTTTCATTTGTCTTACTAAACATTCTTGTATGTATTCATTTTTAGCAAATATCACTAGACCAGAAGTATCTCTATCTAATCTGTTCACTGGTCTGATTTTCTTTTTTAATTTTATAGTTTCAAAATAGTATTTGATTCCATTTGATAAACTGTCTGTATAATGCTCCATAGAAGGGTGTATAGGAATACCAGCTGGTTTGTTTATAACCATATATGAATCATCTTCATAAATTATTTCTAAATCCATTTTGGTAGGAATAATATTAGAGTTATCTTCTTCAAAATCTATTATAATTTCTATAACATCATTTATAGATAGGGGAGAATTAACATTTGTAATATTGCCATTTAAAAATATTTTATTATTCTTTTTTAATTTTACTAAAAGTCTATCTGACATATTAAAATAGGTTTTTAAAAGTTCTTTTAAATTAAAAAAGTTATCTGTTTCTTTTATTTTATAATTTAATCTCATATATATAAGTCCTTTCTATGTATATATAAATTATAACATAAAATAATAAATTATAATTTTTTTCGACACACTTTATTGTAATAAATAAGTGCATATGATAAAATTTAATTCATAAACAACGGACGAAAAAAGGGAGAAAGATTTTGAAAAAAATATATATAGTTTTAACACACACAGGAACAATTATATCAAAAGTAGTAAGGTTTTGGACAAAAGACGAATTTTCACATGTGTCAATATCATTGGATGAAGATTTAGAGCAAATGTATAGTTTTGGAAGACTAAAACCATATAATCCGATTTTGGCTGGATTAGTACATGAAAAACAAAATGAAGGTACTTTTAAAAGATTTTTTAACACTAAAGCATGTATATATTCTATCGAAGTAGAAGATTACCAATATATACAACTAAAAGAAACAATCTATATGATGTATTTAAACAAAAAGCAATATAAATTTAATATACTAGGTTTACTTGCAATAGGCTTCAAAAAAGAAATAAAAATGCAGAATTATTTTTATTGTGCTGAGTTTGTAAAATATGTGCTTGAAAAATCAGGTATAAATTTAGAATTGCCGGAAAAACTTATAAAACCAGAAGATTTTAAGAAAATAGAAAATAAAGAACTAGAATATTATGGTTTGTTCAGAAAATTCAAGAAAAAATCTATTTTGAAAGAGTATATAGAAGCTCTAATATATAAAGTTGCAGATGAAAATAGATAAGTTTATAAACGAAGTTTGGTGCGAGTAATGGGACTTGAACCCATACGCTTTTAAAGCACACGCCCCTCAAACGTGCCTGTCTGCCAGTTCCAGCATACTCGCAAGATTAATATAAAAATATTATACAATTTTTATTTAAAAAAATCTAGATGTATTTTAAAATACAGTAAAACTGTTATATATATCTTAGGAGGAAATATATGGGAAATAGAATAGAATTAGTATTCCCAAGCGAAGAATATAAAAATCAGATATTAGAATGTGTTGAAGAGTTTAGGCAAAATGGAGAGAATAAAATTCCAGGAAGCGAAGAAATAGAAGATACTAAAGTGTTTGAAGATTGGATAAAAAGGGTTAAAGATAGTAGAAATAAAGAAAAATGTGAAAAAGAGGGTAATGTTCAAATACTCCAATTTTTAGCTATAAGGAAAGAAGATAACAAGTTAATTGGTTTTATACAAATAAGAACTAGATTAAATAAAAAATTATTCAAGCGTGGAGGACATATTGGAAATGCTGTAAGACCATCGGAGAGATGCAAAGGTTATAGTACAGAAATGATAGGTATTGCATTAAAAAAAGCAAGAGAGTTAGGAATAAGAAATGTGTTAATGACTTGTACTAAAAACAATATAGCTTCAGCTAAAACAATTAAAAAGAATGGTGGAATTTTGGAAAAAGAATTCAATGATTCTGGTGATATAGTCCAGAGATATTGGATAACCTTAAAAAAGAGATATGCTGATGCTAGAAATTTAGTTCATAATATTATAGATAAAGAATATATAAATTTGAGAGTAGATAATGAGGAATTTAGAGGCAATATTTCTTTATTAAAATTTAATAAAGTAAAAGAAAAATGGTATGTGGATGAAGAAAATAGGTGTATTTTAGCTAATGATTTTAAATGGCTTGAAATATATCCAGATGGAGCAAATTTTTGCATTATTGTAATATATGACGAAAATGGAAATATAACAGAGTGGTATTTTGATATTGCAAGAAAAATAGGAGAAGATGATGGGATTCCTTATGAAGATGATTTATATTTAGATGTTGTCGTAGTTCCAGATGGAAGAATACATTTGTTAGATGAAGAAGAATTAAAAGCGGCATATAAGAGATATGAAGTAAGCGAAGAGGAATACAATATGGCGCATAGAGTTGCAAATGAATTAATGGAAAAGTATAAGGAAAAGGAAAACATAGATAAATTAAGAGATTTTTCAGATAGGTATTTAGAGTATTTGAGCAAAAAAATAAATAGTTAAGAACTGATTTCAGAAACACCTCATATTATATTATGAGGTGTTTACTATATGGGATATTCTGATAGAGAGTTGCTTGCAAGAATTATACAATGTGAAGCCGGAGGAGAAGGAGATAATGGAATGAAAGCGATTGCGACAGTTGTGATGAATAGGGTGGAAGCAATTGAAGGCGAATATTCTAGAGTGTCACAGGGCGGGAACTTACGTAACATTATTTTTCAACCAGGTCAATTTGACTGTGCAAGAGAGACTATAAATGGGCAGTACAATTCACAAAATATATATAATATGAATCCAACAGATATTCATTATGAGATAGCGGATTGGGCTTTAGCAGGAAATAAATTAAACGAGATAGGGGAATGTTTATGGTATTTAAATCCTTTTAGACCAACATGTGCTAGTACTTTTCCATCTAACGGTTCTGGTACATTTCATACTAGACTTGGAGACCATTGTTTTTATAGACCAACAAATAGTTATTCTGATACTTAGTAAAATACCAATCTCCCACCTCTCACTTCACACTTCCCATACAAAAGGTTATAGATTGCCTTACACAAAATCTAAATATGATATAAGGAAAGTGATTAAATGGAAGAGAATAAGGAAGTAAATCAACAAAATAATAGAAATGTTGTTATTAATTCTGAGACACCAGAGATGCTTACAAATAATATTTACACACCAGCTTTTTTAAGAGAAAACATAGGAAAACTAATGAGAGTTGAATTTTTAGTAGGTACTAATAATTTGGTAGATAGGACTGGCGTATTGGTTGATGTAGGAGCAAGCTACATTTTGTTAAGGGCTTTAGAAAGTGATGTTATAACTTATGCTGACATATATTCTATTAAGTTTATTACGATTTCTAATTTGCCATATAATATGTTGATTAACAATAATAATATGAATGCTAATAATAATTTTTCAAATGCTAACAATGTAGCTGGTATAAATAATTACAGATATTACTAAAATTTAATATAATAATGTTAGGAACTGTGAGTTGTGAAATTTTACGTATGTTTTGTGTGCAAAAATCTTCGATTTTTCTTACTCAAAGCTTGTACTTTTCTTAAAAAACATATATAATATATGTGTTATTTTGTGATTTAAGGGAGGTACTTTTTTTATGTCTTTTATTGACGAGATAAAAAATAAGGCGAAACAAAACATAAAAACAATTATCCTTACCGAAAGTGAAGATAAAAGAGTTTTGCAAGCTGCGCAAAAAGTAAAAGAAGAGGGGTTTGCGAATATTATTCTTATTGGAAATGAAGAAGATGCTAAAAGTTTGGCAGTGGAAAATGATATTGACATTTCAGGGATAAAAATAATTAATCCTGAAACTTCTGAAAAGTTTGAAGAATATGCAAATGCTTTTTATGAATTAAGGAAAGCAAAAGGAATAACTATTGAAAAAGCAAGAGAAATGATAAAAGATAATATGTATTTTGGTACAATGATGGTGAAATTAGGAGATGCGGATGGATTAGTATCAGGAGCATGTCACTCTACAGCAAATACTTTAAGACCAGCTCTTCAGATACTAAAAACAGCTCCGGGAACTAAGCTTGTTTCAGCTTTTTTCTTAATGGTGGTTCCAGATTGTAAATATGGAGAAAATGGAATATTTATATTTGGAGATAGTGGTTTAGTGGAAAATCCAACTCCAGATGAATTATCAGAAATAGCAATTTCGTCTAGCAAAAGTTTTAAGCAATTAACAGGAAAAGAGCCAAAAGTTGCAATGCTATCATATTCTACACATGGAAGTGCACATTCTGAGCTAACAGAAAAAGTTGTAGAAGGTACTAAAATCTTAAGAGAAAAAATGCCAAATTTAATTTGCGATGGGGAAGTACAACTAGATGCAGCAATAGTTCCAGAAATAAATGAAAGCAAGGCACCAGGAAGTCCATTAGAAGGACAAGCAAACACTTTAATATTTCCAAATTTAGATGCTGGAAATATTGGATATAAACTAGTTCAAAGACTAGCTAAAGCAGAAGCGTATGGACCACTTTGTCAAGGAATTGCAAAACCAGTGAATGATTTATCAAGAGGTTGCAATAGTGACGATATAGTTGGAGTAGTAGCAATTACTGCTGTACAGGCGAATAGTATGGATATATAAAGTTTAAATATTTACAAATTTAGATTTATAAATATTTGGCTTATTTATATAATAATTAACATAAATAATTTTTAGGAGGTTTTACAATGAAAATTTTAGTAGTGAACTGTGGAAGTTCATCTTTAAAGTATCAATTAATTGATATGGAAACAGAAGAGGTTATGGCAAAAGGTTATTTAGAAAAAATAGGGTTGGAAGATTCTTTTCTAACACATACAGTAAATGGAGAAAAACATAGAATAGAAAAGAAAATTGAAAATCACGAACAAGGCATAAAATTAGTTATTGAACAACTTTTAGATAGTGAATATGGTGTAATCAAAGATTTGAAAGAAATAGATGCAATTGGACACAGAGTAGTACATGGTGGAGAGAAATTTAGTGGTTCTGTATTAATTACAGATGAGGTTGAAGAAACTATAAAAGAATGCATACCATTAGCACCTTTACATAATCCAGCAGGAATTACAGGAATTGAAGCATGTAAAAAAGCTTTACCAGGTGTTCCAATGGTAGGAGTTTTTGATACAGCATTTCATCAAACACTTCCAGCAAAAGCATATATATATGCTATACCATATGAATATTATGAGAAATATGGTATTCGTAAATATGGTTTTCATGGTACATCTCATAGATTTGTATCAAAAAGAGTTGCTGAAATTATGAATAAACCTATTGAAGATTTAAAAATAATTACTTGCCATTTAGGACAAGGTGCAAGTTTATGTGCTGTTGATGGTGGAAAATCTATAGAAACAACAATGGGATTAACTCCACTTGCTGGTGTTCCTATGGGAACTAGGTCAGGAGATATTGATCCATCAATTCTTACATTCTTAATGAAAAACGAGAATTTATCTTGTGATGAAATGGATACAATATTAAATAAAAAATCTGGTAAACTAGGTTTATCTGGTGTAAGTCTAGATGATAGAGATATTGAAGCTGCAATAGAAAAAGGAAATGAAAGAGCAAAACTTGCTATTGATAATTTTGTATATCAAGTTGCAGGATATATTGGAAAACTTGCTGTTCAAATGAAAGGAGTAGATGTAATCACTTTTGCTGGTGGAATTGGAGAAAATGGAATAGATGCAAGAAAACAAATCTGTGAGTATTTAGAATTTATGGGAGTAAAAGTAGATGACGAGAAAAATAATTGCAGAGGAAAAGAAGCAGAAATTACAACATCTGATTCTAAAGTTAAAATTTACGTAATTCCAACAAATGAGGAATTAATGATTGCAAGAGATACAAAGGAGATAGTAAGTAAATAGACAGTTAAGGAAACATAGGTAGCGTAAAAAAATTGCTACCTATGTTAATAATTTTGAATAAAATAATAAAGAGAGGGGGATTTGCATGGAAGAAGAAAACAATAAAAGAAGTTCAAAGAAAGTAACAATTATACTAGTATCAATACTTGTAGTATTACTAATTGTTGGGGTAGTAGCTTGGTACATAATATCAAACATGGATCAAAATACACCAGAAGAAGTTTTTTATGCGTATTTTGATTATCTAAAAAATGCAGATTATGATGGAATGTACACATTAATATCAGATTCAACAAAATCTAGAGTGGACGAAGAAACTTATCTTGCTAGAAATAAAAATATTTATGAAGGAATAGAAGCTACAAATATTTCAATTACTGATGTTGTTTCAAACATTGACAAAAATACTTCAACATACACAGTAACATATACAATGACATTTGATACTCTGGCAGGGGAATTGTCTTATGATTATACAATGACTTTTGATAGACAAGATGATAATAAATATTATATAAATTGGTATTCAAATTTAATTTTCCCTAATTTAGAAGAAAATTATAAAGTTAGAGTATTTTCAACATCTGGAACTAGAGGAGACATACTAGATAGAAATGGCAATATACTTGCAACAACCAATTCAGATGGACAAAGAGAATATCCATATGGTGAGGTTGCAGCACATCTAGTTGGCTATGTTAGAGGAATTAGTAGTGAGGAACTTGAAGCGCATAAGGGCGAAGGATATACAGAAAGTAGCATAATAGGAAAAACTGGCTTAGAGCTTGCGTTTGAAGATAGATTAAGAGGAACTAATGGCTGTGTAATATACATAGTAGATGAAAATGAAAGTAGAGTTGAAACTATTGCAGAAACCAGTGTAGAAAATGGAGAAGATATTGTAACAACAATAGATATAGAGTTGCAGAAAGAAATTTACAATGAATTTGATGGAGATAATGGATTTTCAGTTGCAATGAACCCTAAAACAGGAGAAGTCCTTGCTATGGTTAGTACACCAAGTTTTGACCCAAATAAATTTATTACTGGATTTACAACTGAAGAATGGGAAGAATTAAGCTCAGATGAAGATACTCCAATGTATGCAAGATATGAAGGAAGTTGGGTTCCGGGTTCATCATTTAAGCCTGTAACAGCAGGAATAGGATTAACAACAGAAAGCTTTACAGCTAGTGAAGATTTTGGAACAAGTGGAACAAGCTGGCAAAACGATTCAAGCTGGGGAGATTATAGAGTTACAACACTAACCACATATAGTGGAACAGCTAATTTAAGAAATGCTTTGATTTATTCAGATAATATATATTTTGCAAAAGCTGCCATAAAAATAGGTGCTGATACATTTGCAGAACAATTGCTAAATATAGGTTTTGGAGAGAGATTAGATTTTCCAATTTCTATGTCTGCTTCACAATTTGCAGATGATAATGAATTTGCTTCAGAAGTACAGCTTGCAGATTCTGGATATGGTCAAGGAAAGGTTTTAGTAAATCCTTTACATATGGCATCAATTTATTCGGCATTTGTAAATGACGGAAATATGGTAAAACCACATATAGAATATTCGGAAGACACAGAATACCTAGTAGAAAATGCTTTTACAGAAGAGGCAGCAGAAGAAATAAGAGATGATTTGATTCAAGTGGTGGAAAACAGTAATGGCACAGGATATGAAGCAAGAATAAGTGGAGTCACTATTGCAGGAAAAACTGGTACAGCAGAACTTAAAGGAGCAGGAGAAGAAGAGGGAGAAGAACTTGGCTGGTTTAACGCAATAGTAATTAGTGATGAGGCTGATGAGCAATTGCTAACAATAAATATGATAGAAAATGTAGAAGATAGAGGTGGAAGTCATTATCTTTTACCTAAAGTAAAAAACATAATTGAGTACTATCTAGACTAATTAGAAGTAGTGAAATGGAGGAAAAACTATATGAAAAAATTAATATTACCTTTTTTATTAATAATTATAATTTGTTTATTACTAACAATAATCCACTTATTTAATATAATACAGGGCAAAAATACCTCAGACTTAGATAATATTGCAACAATAGATGATATTGAAGTAACTAATTCAAATTTATTAGAAACAATCATTATAGAAGAGGATGACTCAGAAGATAAAAGTGAGATAGAAGCAGAGATACTTGCAAACTCTGGCATAAGCAGAGAAGAAGCAATAACTATAGCATTGGAAGATGCAAATTCAAATAGAACTAATCTTGTTTTTCTAAATTCATATATTAAAAAATACAATGGACATTTTAGTTATAATGTGGAATTTAAAACAAGTGATGACTATATACAATATGATTATATAATCAATGCTATGACAGGAGAAATTGATTTTTCAGAAAAGCATTAAAAAACATGAATAAGAAGTAATTAAGAATGTTTTGCTTATACTAATAGGAAAAGGTCTTTTTCTGGGGAGTAAAGAGGCACATTAATTTAATGTGCCTATACTAAATTACAATAAGATGGGTTCGATTTGCTCATTATCTAATGCCATTTCTATTGTATGAATTAAATATTTAAAGTCAGCTACAATAGAACGAGGTTTGGTTATTGGGTTATCTTGTTTAAATGGCACAAAAAAATAATTGTTTCTATTAAGTAACTTACCTATATTTTCTGCACTGCCAGATAAACCATCATTTGTGGATATTGCTAAAACTACAGGGTTATTATTCCTTAGGTGAGATTTAGCAGCCATAAGGACTGGTGTATCTGTAATTCCATTTGCAAGTTTCGCAATTGTATTTCCAGAGCAAGGAGCAATTACCATTATATCTGTTAATTTCTTTGGTCCAATTGGTTCGGCACCTTGAATAGTATGAATTATATCATCCTTTTGGCATATGTCTTTTATTTCATCAATATATTCTTGGGCATTGCCAAACTTAGTATCTAGGTTGTATGAATTAAAAGACATTATTGGAAGTATATCAGCATTTTCTTTTTTTATTTTTTTAAGTTCTTCAAGTACAGCTTTAAAAGTACAAAAAGAACCAGTAAAAGCAAAACCGATTTTTTTACCTTCTAATTTCAAAAAACAACACTTCCTTTCGTAAAAACATATTTATATATAATATGCTTTTATGTAAAGTGAAGTGTTGTTTATTGATGTTTTATTAAAAAAATCAATTCTCATTCAACGGATTAGACTCAACTGCATTTCTAACTTGCTCATTACTAACATGAGTATAAATTTCAGTAGTAGCAATGCTTTCATGCCCAAGTAGTTCCTGCAAAGCTCTTATATCCACATTGCCATATTGGTACATTAATGTGGCAGCAGTATGCCTTAACTTGTGAGTAGAATATTTTGATGTATCTAAACCAGCTTTTCTCAATTCTTTTTCAACTATATATTGTACAGTTCTATTACTAATACGTTCACGCCTCTTACTTAAAAATAATGCTTTATTAGAAGCTTTAGAATCGTTTTTAACGCCTTCTTTTGGGCGAACTGACAAATAGTCTTGTATAGCATTAATACAAGCTTTATTTAAGTAAATAGTTCTTTCTTTATTCCCTTTACCAATAACAGTCATTTTATATTCACTAAAATCTATATCCTGTATATTTATACCAATTAGTTCTGATAAACGTAATCCACAATTAAGGAATAGGGTAATGATAGCAAAATCTCTTTCTTTATTTTCATCATTCTCATCCATGGTTACATTTAAAAGTCTTTTACTCTCATCAAGAGATAAATACTTTGGCATGCGCTTATCAAGTTTTGGAGTTTCTAGATTTTGGGCAGGATTATTTTCAATTAGTTGTACTTTTTGAGATAGGTAGGCAAAGAAAATACGTATTGTAGATATTTTTCTTGCCCTTGTGCTAGGTTTTGCTTTTTTAGTTAATGCTAAATATGATGAAAAAGCATGAATGTCATCAAGTGTGATTTTCTTTAAAGTATCTAATGAAAAGTCTTTTATATATATATTATTAAAGTCAGTTTCTTTCGTTAGTTTTAAATGTATTTTCATGAATTTTAAAAACATATTCAAGTCATAATTATATTCTTTTACTGAGTTAGGAGATTTATTTAAAATAGTAATAGAATAATCTAAAAATGAATTTAAAAATTCTGGATTTTGATCTGAATTTATCATAAATTTTCACCTTCTAAAATAAATTTTAATTGCACAAAATATATTAATATAATATATCAATGAAATAATAATTGCAAGTTTGAAAAAAATTTTCTTTTTTAAGTTTTATTTAAGAAAAGGTATCTATAATTTAGACTGAAATTTGAATTTAGGACATATAATAGGAGGTTTTATGAAAAAGAAATCTATTAGAAAGAAAATAATATTCACAGTAATTTTGATAGTTATTTTAATAGTAATGTTTCTTATAGGAATGGAATATGGAATAAGTAAGGCTAGTAATCAGGAAACTACAGTTACAAATATTTCAGAAATAACTGTGGAAACACAAACTATTAAAAAGACTCTAACTAGTTCTGGACAAATATCTTCAGCTTCTACTGAGAAGCTAGAGTTAGATACTTCTAAATATTTTGAAACTATGTGTGTAGAAGAAGATGATATTGTATATGAAGGAGAAAACATTTTAGAATACACAGATGGAACATATCTTACAGCAGAATATGATTGTGTAATAAATAGTTTTAATGTACCTGAAACAGAAAGTATTTGTACATCAAGTAATTATGTAGAAGTACAAACAATGGAAGAATTAAATATGACTCTAAGTATTAGTGAAACAGAAATAAGTAGTGTAGAAGTTGGTCAAGAGGTAGAGATTACTCTAACAGCCGATGAAACTATGACATATACTGGAGAGATAAGTAAAATAGATGCTGTAGGAACATATTCATCAAGTGGAACAACTTTTTCAGCTATTGTAACATTTGAAAATGATGGAAATATAAAAATTGGTATGTCTGCGTCTTGTGAAGTAATATTAGAAGAAGCAGAAGATGTTATTGCTGTACCTATTGCAGCAGTACAAATTACTGATGATTCAAGATATGTTATTGTAGTAAATGAAAATGGTGAAACAGAAAATGTGGAAGTTGAAACTGGAATATCAGATGATACATATGTTGAGATTACTTCTGGATTAAATGGTGGAGAAACTATTCAATTGATTGAAACTACTACAATTAGTAATAGCTCTAGTAGCAGTAGCGATGATTCAATGCAAGGCGATATGATGGGTGGCGGAATGGAAATGCAAGGAGATAACATCGGAGACGGAATGGATTCAAATGGCCGGAGGACAGGGAAACGGCGGAGGAATGAGTAGAGATACTGCTGGAAGCCCACCAGATATGAATAATTAAAATAAGGAGGAAAAATTGATTAAGTTAAAAGATATCCAAAAGGAATTTGTTATTGGAGATATAAAAATTAAGGCTTTAAATGATATAAATTTTGAAGTGAAAGAAGGAGAGTTTGTTTCTATAATTGGGCCTTCTGGTTCAGGAAAATCTACTTTAATGAATATTTTAGGTCTATTAGATATACCTGATAGTGGAGAATATATATTAAACAATACTCAGATTAGCAGTAGTTCTGATAATGAATTAGCAGAAATGAGAAATAAAAGAATAGGGTTTATATTCCAGAATTTTAATTTGTTGCCTAAAATGACTTCCATTCAAAATGTACAATTACCTTTAATGTATAGAGGAATGAGTAATATTGAGTCTAAGCAAATTGCTAGTGACTTTTTAAAAAAAGTTGGATTGTCTGGAAGAGAAAATCATCTTCCTTCACAATTATCCGGTGGACAACAGCAAAGAGTAGCAATTGCTAGAGCTATTGCAGGTAATCCTGAAATAATTCTTGCTGATGAGCCAACTCGGAGCTTTAGACTCGAAAACTAGTGTGGAAATAATTAATATTTTGGAAGAACTAAATAAACAAGGACAAACAATTATATTAATTACACATGATATGAATGTAGCGAAAAGAGCGAAGCGAATTGTAAGAATACATGATGGGAAAATAAATGAAGAAAAGTAAGGGAGGAAAATTAGTTAATGACAAAATTTTTCAACATTTTGAAAGCATCTATAAATAATATTATTAGTAATAAGCTAAGGTCAACTTTAACAATATTAGGGCTTATTATAGGAATTGCTTCTGTAATAATCCTAGTTGGAATAGGGAATGGAGCTACTAGTAGTGTTACTGCTGAAGTGTCATCTCTAGGAACAGATATACTTACTGCAACGATTTCATCTTCAGATACTTCTTTAGAATATAGCCAAATAGATGAGTTAAAGGAAATTGCTAATGTAGAAGAAGTAGCACCATATAAAAGTGTTAGTGCAACTATAAGAAGGGACTCAACTACATCATCAAAATCTAGTATTATTGCTACAACTAATGATTATATGAGTGTCACTAACCTTACTATTAGTGCAGGAAGACTTATTTCTACTATTGATTTAGAAAATAAGAGTAAAGTATGTATTATTGGAAGTGAACTAGCAACAACTCTATTCAGTTTAGCAGATCCAGTTGGAGAAACAATTAGAATAGATGATGATAAGTACACAGTAATAGGTGTTCTTACTACAAAAGGTAGCTCTATGGGAACTGATATAGATAATATGGTTATTATTCCATTAACAACTGCTGCATACTTAGGTGTTGATACTTCTATAAATAGTTTATATATAAAAGTGGAGGATGAGACTTATATTGATGAGACTATTACAAGAATAGAAAATTACTTTGAACAGACTATCGGAATCTCAAGTGATTATTTTACAGTATCTTCTCAAGACTCAATGCTAGATACTATGGAGAGTGTAAATAATACATTATCATTATTATTAGGTGGAATTGCTAGTATTTCGCTAATTGTCGGAGGAATTGGTGTAATGAATGTTATGCTTGTTTCTGTAACAGAAAGAACAAAGGAAATAGGAATTCGAAAAGCCTTAGGTGCAAAGAAAAAAGATATTCTTGTCCAGTTTTTGATAGAAGCTTTAGTTTTAAGTATTTTAGGAGGGATAATTGGTGTTGTAATAGGCTTAGTTATTGGAAATATATCTGAAAATTTTGGATATAGTTTTGAGGCAAATGCTCAGATTACAATATTAGCATTTAGTTCTAGTGCCTTAATTGGTCTGATTTTCGGAATATTCCCAGCTTATAGAGCAGCTAAATTAAATCCTATTGAAGCTTTAAGAACAGAATAAATTATAAGGAGGATTAGAATTATGAGGAAAAAGATATTTATATTAGGAATACTTTTAGTATTTGTAATATGCAATATTCAAGGAATGGTCTATGCTATTGATGAAGAGAAATTTATTTCTGCAAATAAAACAGAAGTAGAAAAAGGAGAAATAGCAGAAATCACAATTGATTTTACTAAAATTGATTATGATGAATTTAAAATTGTAATCTCATCTGATTATACTAATTCAAACATAGAGGAAGCATACACAGAAGAAGAGATAACATCTGAAATAGAGAATAATGAGTTAATAATCTTTTCTAGCAAAGAGGAAAATACTGGTAGTATTGTTTTATATTATACAATACCAGAAGAAGCTTGTATAGGAGATATTATAGTAATAAATGCTGTAGTTTATAATACTAACAATGAAGAAGAAAAATTAGAAGAAGAAATATCTTTTTTAATTGTAGAAACTGAAATTATAGAAGAGGAAGAAGTAAAAGTCGAAGCAACTGAACTAGAAATGAATTTAGAAGAAGATATATCAAAAGATATAGAAAATTCTTATATAAAAGTGAATGAAAATACTCAAAGTTTTAGTTCAAACAATATAACAGCAAATAATCAAAACTATGCTGGTTCTTCACAAATTACTGATATGCAAGAAGATGTAGAAGAGGCAACATATAATGGCTCTAGCAATAACTATTTAGAGAGTTTGAGTATAGAAGACTATGAGTTTACTACTGACTTTTCTAAAGAGAATTTGACTTATTTTATAACCCTAGAAGAAGCAGTAGATAGTTTAGAAATAACAGCAGAAGCAGAAGATGATGATGCTAAAATATGTGTTTATGGAAATAATGATTTAAGTGAAGGAACAAATAAGATATTGATTTCAGTTACTGCAGAAAATGGAAATGTAAGATATTATAGAATTTTTGTAAATATTTAGTAGAAAGGATAAAAACGTGGCAAAGAAAAAAATAGATATAAAAATAATAATTATAATTATTTTAATAATAATTTTAACTATATTAGTATATACTTTTTCAAAAAATAGTACATATACTTCTATAAATATTAGTGATGAAACCAGAAGTGAAGATACCATTTCTTCTAACGATAGTAGTACTACTAATAGTACGACTATTAGTACAACTGGTGAAATATTATCTGCATTAACTGAAAACGTGGAAGTTCATGCAACATATTATTTAGAAGAAGTTTTAGTATCAGAGAATGATTATGTAGAAGAAGGCGAATATATATTAGAATATAGTAACGGAGAGTATTTACAAGC
The DNA here is from genome assembly GCA_964587175.1 of uncultured Clostridium sp. Lineage (GTDB taxonomy): Bacteria > Bacillota > Clostridia > TANB77 > CAG-508 > CALXVA01. The sequence continues at coordinate 3,390 of CAZPKK010000002.1, read as the reverse complement.
ACCATATAATTGTGTTATAACTTCTATAAACTTGCCTAACTCAGGAGAAGAGTGTAATAATAGTCACTATATTCAAATAGAATCAACAAATCAACTATCTATGTCTATTACAGTAGATGAAACTCAAGTAGATCAAATTAGCATAGGGGATGAGGCTACTATAAAAGTTAGTGCATTAGAAAATAAAGAATATACGGGATATGTTACTAAGATAAGTAGTACAGCTACAAATGGAAAATTTACTGTAACTGTTGAATTTACTAATGATGGTGAAATAAGCTTAGGAATGACGGGAACTTGTAGTATTGTGATATAATATTTATCAAAAGGAGTTTTGAATGAAAGTTTTAATAATAGAAGATGATAAAATTTTATCTGATACAATTAAACAATGTATTTGGAAACTATATGATGTGGAGCAGGAATTTGATGGATACTCTGGATATATGATGGCAAAAGAAGGCATATATGATATTATTATTTTAGATTTAATGCTTCCTGAGATGAGCGGATATGAAGTATTAAAAAAGCTACGTGAAGCTAAAATATATACGCCTGTTTTAATTCTTACAGCTAAAGACGGAATAGAGGATAAGTTAAAGGGATTTAATTATGGTGCTGATGACTATTTAGTAAAGCCCTTTGAAAGAGAAGAATTAATAGCAAGACTTACAGCGATAATAAGAAGAACAAAGGGAAAATATGCTGAGGATATAATTGAATTTAAGGATATGAAATTAAATCCAAAGAGCAGAAAAGTATTTATAAATAATGAAGAAATATTACTTCAAGGAAAACAATTCGACATATTAGAATATTTACTAAATTCTAAAAACACTATTATAACTAAAGAGCAGATTTTTGAAAGAATTTGGGGATTTGACTCAGACACAACAACTAATGTTGTTGAAGTATATGCAAGTGGGCTAAGAAAAGTGCTAAAAAAATATGACTATGATAAATATATAAAAACTATTAGAGGAGTGGGCTATATACTATCTGATTAGAAAGGAATTTTTATTAATGAATGAACAAATAAAAATGAGAAAAAATCTATTAAAAAATATGTTAATAAATTTTATTGTTTTTACCATTCTATTTCTAATATTTGATTTTATAATATATAATCAGATATCTAGTTCATTATATAAAGAAACTGATAATGATCTTATAGAAGAGCAAAGTAGATATTCTCAAACTCAAGAACGCCAAAGTAATAATTTTAGAGATAATAATGATTTTGAAACAGATAATGTAGATTTAAATGCTCCTGTAGATGAACCAATGAACATGATTCTTGATCCTACTCTTATCTGGATTATAAGAGACGAAACAGGAGAGATTATCAATTCAGATAGTATGGGTAGAATTTATGAAGAATATGGAAATAGTATAGAGTTTGATGCAAATAATTTGATGCAAATATATACTATGCAAATTAATAATGAATATACTTATAGAGGAATCAATTTTAAGACAGTAGATGAAGATGGAAACACTATATATGTACAATTTTTAGCTAATGTTGATGGGGAAACACAGACTCTTAATAATTTGCTACACATGTTAATTATAGGAACTATAATTTTAATTATATTATCAATTTTAGCAAGCTACATTCTATCAAAAAGAATGATGAAACCAATATATAAAGCATATCAAAAACAAACGGAATTTGTTGAAAATGCTTCACATGAGCTAAGAACTCCTCTTACAATCATTCAAGCAAAACAAGAACTTTTATTACAAGAGCCAGATAGCAAGATTATAGACAAGTCCGAAGACATTAATTTAACTCTAAAAGAAACCAAAAGATTGTCTAAAATGATTAAAGAACTTCTTTCTCTGGCAAGAACAGATACAAATGAATATAAACTAAATAAAGAAAATATAAATATAGATAATTTAATCAAAGAAGTAGTTGTGCCATATGATGATTTTGCAAAATTAGAAAATAAAACTATATCTTTGGATTTACAATATCAAAAAGAAATAAATGTAGATAAGAATAAGATAACAGAGCTTTTGATTATACTCTTAGATAATGCAATAAAATACACATCCGAAAATGATGAAATTACAATTAAAACATATCTAAAAGATGGAAAATGTAATATCGAAGTAAAAGATACAGGTATTGGTATAAGTGATGATGGATTAACAAGAGTGTTTGATAGATTTTACAGGGAAGATAAAGCACGCTCTAGGGAAACAGGAGGGACAGGACTTGGTTTGTCAATTGCCCATATAATAGTAACAAAACATAGAGGTAGTATTAAAGCTATGCATAATTCTCCGAAAGGAACAATTATTTTAATAAAACTATGATAATAAGAAAAACTACTTACTCTGCTGAAGGAGATTTTGAAGCAATTACTATTAATGTGCCTGCATTTGGAGTTATAAAATAATATTTATAAAAAGTATAATTGGTAAAAGATAGTTTTTTATTGTATGACAAATAAGCATTCCGAAAAATGCTTTTAAAAACTATGTAATTGTGGAAATATAAATAGATTAACACAAACTACTTTCTTTGTAGTTAGCACAGAGCAAGATATAGATAAAACTAAAAAAAAGCTTACAGAAAGCGAAAAAGAAAAAAATCATACTATAAAATATATGAACTTATCTGTTGCTAGATATTTAATTGGAACCAATCCAACAGACAATCCAAAGAGAAAACAATTTGATAGAGAAATATTAACTGCATTGAATGAATATGCTCGAATGAAAAAAGAGATAAAAAAGAATTGGAAAAATAAAAAAAAGTAGGCTAATTACAAGTTACTTTTGAATTTCAAAATATAAGGGAGTAGGGGAATAGATACCTTTTAAAAATGTATATAATTTATATAAGAATAAATATTATTAAATTTTTATTTGAACTTATTATTATTATAACTAAAAATTTTTATGAAGAAATAAAAATATAAATTGTAAACAAAAAAATAAAATCTAAACTAAAATAATTAATTTTATAAATTTTATGAAATTGAATTTCACTATATATAATTTTTAAAACGAACATTTGTTAATTATGTTTGTAAATAAAATAATTATAAAATCTTATAATTATTTATATGAATTTAGAGATTAATAACTTAATATAAAATTTATTATGAAATAAATTTATTTACAAAGAATTGTAATCATAGATTTTATTTATTTTAAACGTATCAAAATCAATTTTAAGACGTTTTTATAATTTATTAAACAAGTTATATGATTTGATATTAATATTCAATTTATAAAATCTAATAATTATAATAGGAATCTTAAAAAAATGTCTAATTTTAGGCAATATTTAAAATACTGAAAAACGGCTAAAAAACCGACGCACGAGAATCGATTTTAAGCCGTTTTTATTTTTTAAGCATATAGTTTGTT
>CAZPKK010000001.1:0-73547 GCA_964587175.1 uncultured Clostridium sp. | reverse complement strand
CAAACAAAAGTGAAAAAGCAGTGCAGACTGTTATAAGGCAAGCTGAGTTAAAATGCAAGGAAATGGTAAAATAAGAATTATTATAAGTTATAAAAATATTTATAAATAGACTATACAAAAGAGATAAAATATGATAAATTATCAATTAATTAAAAGAGTGATAAGAAATGAAAGAATCAAATGAAGAGCAAGAAATGATAATAAAAGCAGATTTACAAGAACAAATAATAGTTAATGCTCCACCAGGTACGGGAAAAACATATATTGTTTCTAAAAAAATAGAATATATAGTTAAAAATAAAATAGTACCACTTAATAGTATATTAGTAATATGCTTTTCAAGAAGTGCAGTGAAAGAAATAAAAGATAGAATAGATATAAGTGAAGCTGAAAAAAAAAGATGTAACAATTAGAACTATAGATTCATTTTGTTCATGGATTATTAAAGAAATAGAAGAAGAACATTATAAAGAAATTTTTAATAATACAACATATGATGAGAGAATAAAATATGTTTTGGAATTATTAAAAGAGAATCAAAATCTTATACATTCAATAAAGAAATTGAAACATATAATCATTGATGAAGCACAAGATATTGTGGGTATAAGAGCAGAATTTATATTGGAAATGCTAAAAATATATAATTTGGGGTTTACGCTACTTGGAGATGAATGTCAAGCAATATATGATTATCAATCAAGAGAAATGTCTTCAAAAGAATTCTATAAAGAACTAGAAAGAATATTTGGCGAGATAAAAAAGGTGGAATTAAAAAAACAAAAAAGATTAAGTCCGATATTGGACAAAAAAGCTGTTTTATTAAGGGCAGCTATAGAATCTAAAGATGAAAAACTAATAAGTAATCTTATACCACAAATATTAGAAAATATTCCTTATAAAGATATCGAAAATGTACAAGAAGGGATAATTTTAACTAGAAAAAATGGAAAAGTGTATGATATATCAAGAAATTTGAAGGTTAAACATAATATATTAGACAATAGTAACAATATACACTATCCTAGTTGGATTGGCTATATATTTGGTGATTATACGGAAAATAATATAGAAATAGACAATTTTGAAAGGTTAATTAAAAACAAATTAAATATTAGCGAAAAAGAAGAAGTAATGAAATATTGGAGATATTGTAAAGAAATTGAGGAAAATACGAATGAGATATTGGATATACAAAAATTGCACAATAATATAATAGTTTCAGACAATATCAATGTTGAAAATATAGAAAAAAATGAAAAAGTTGTTATATCAACGATTCATAAGGCTAAAGGCAAAGAATTTGAAAGTGTATATTTAGATAAAGAGATAGAAGAAGAAAGCATTAAAGAGAATATAATTGATTATGCTAAATTATTATATGTAGCAATAACTAGAGCCAAAAATAATTGGTATGAGATTAATTCAACAACTAAAAAATATAAAACTTATTATGGCGTAATACCTGAGGAGGAAAGGTATTTTGAGTATTCATATAAAAGAAAAAAATATAGAAAAGGGCATACAGATAAAAGTATAAGAAAAATTGAAATTGGTTTAGAAAAAGATATTGATAGAACTAGTTTTATTAATGATAAAATTGTAGGTAATGCTAAAGAAAACATTGAATATATTAAAAATAAAATACATGTAGATGATTATGTGGATTTAGTTTTAGAAAATGATAAGTATTATATTTATCATAAAGAAAGAAAAATAGGAAAAATGAATATAGAAAATTTATATGAAAATACTCAAAAATATTTAAATAAAGTAAGAAGAATGTCATATAAACCTTTAAAATATTCTAAAGTGAAAATAAAACGAATTACAACAATTTCAATGTTTCAAGAATTTATACCAAGTGAAATACAGAATATATATGCGAAAACTGGAATGTGGATAGGCATAGAATTAGAAGGTTTCGGAGAATTAGAATGGAACAATAATTAAAGGAGTAAAATATGGAAAAATATTATCAAGCACGAAAAGAAATTTATGATATATTGAAGAAGGATTTAGTTGGACCAGTAGAAGAATTTGAAACAATAAAAGATGAACTTCCAATAAAAACATATAGTTTGGGAATTTTGTATCCACAAGGAGTTAGTGAATATAGAAATGAAGATCCAGAAATGATTGAAGATAAAAATGATGATAATGCTGAAGATGATGAAAGTGTAAAACTTGAAAATACAGATAGACAATCATCAATGGGAATATCTTGTAATATAAAAAACAATGTAAAGAATATAAGAATAAATGTAGATTATGCTATATACTCAAATGAAGGTAAACAAATATGGACTAGGATTCCGAAAAAATGGCAACAAGAAGCTGAGATAAAAAGTGGGAGCAGAATAAAAATAGATGAAGGGTTAGAAGTGAGAATAATAACATATAAAGTTTTTAGTGATAATACAAAAACAGCTACAATTTCTTTAATAAATACTAATACAGCAGAAAAAGAAGAGGAATTATCATCAATATGTACAAAATCATTTTTACAAGTTAGAATGGAAATAAGTTCAATTGAGGAATCAAATATTTTTATTGAAAAACAAATACAACTCAATTCAATTGATGATTATGAAATGGAAAATTTGAATCTATTATATAGAAATAGAACCAATTTGGCAATTGGAAATGGAACAGCTGTTATGTGGGACAAAAATAAAAAAGAAACAAATAAAATCTGGACGGAAGTGTTGCCTGAATATACAACATACCAAATGATTCCAAACACAACAGAAATAAACAAATATAGGAAAATGGAATTCTTAGCTAATTCTGATAAAGAGAGTATTTACAAAGAGTTACAAGAACTCCCAAAAGAATATGATAAGTGGTTAAAGAAGCAACAAGAAGATGAAAGTCTTTCAGAAAGAGAAAAAAGTATTTTAAATCAAAATATACAAAAAGCAAAAGAGGTTAATAATAGAATTGTTAACACAATAGATATGTTGCACCAAAAAGATGATGCATTTAAAGCTTTCCAGTTTATGAATAAAGCAATGCTAAATCAAATGCGAAAAAAATCAAAAAAACAAATAAATCCTCAATGGTACCCATTTCAAATAGCATTTATATTACTAAGTTTGGATGGAATAATTGATAAAACTAACGATAATAGAGATATAGTAGATCTTTTATGGTTTCCAACTGGAGGAGGAAAAACAGAAGCATACTTAGGTATATTGGCATTCACAATATTTTTTAGAAAAATACAACAAACCCAAAAAGGTAATTTACCAATAGGTACAGTAGCAATTATGAGATACACATTAAGACTATTAACATTGCAACAATTTGAAAGAGCATCAACATTAATTTGTGCCTGTGAATTATTAAGACAGGAAAACGAAGATATTTTAGGAAACGAAGAAATATCTATAGGATTATGGGTAGGCGAAAACACAGAAAGATATTTAAAAAATGGAAAAAAAGCAATAAAAGAATATATGGAAAGTCAAAGCAGGTATTTAAATAATCCATGCTTAATTAAAAGATGTACGTGGTGTGGGGAAGAAATAAAACCTGACCAGTACAATTTGGATTTACCAGATAGAATTGCTATAAAATGTGGAAAATGTGAGATAAGTGGATATTTACCAATATATCTTATAGATGAAGAAATATATAATCGAAGACCTACTTTATTAATTAGTACAGTGGATAAGTATGCAAGAATACCTTGGTTAAAGGATACAGGAAAGATTTTTGGATTAGATCAAGAGAACATATTACCACCTGAGCTTATTATACAAGATGAATTACATCTTATTGCTGGACCTCTTGGAACTATATCAGGCTTGTATGAAACTATTATAGATGAATATTGCTCAAGTAAGGGAATAAGACCTAAAATAATAGCATCAACTGCAACAATAAGAAATGCTGATGAGCAAATCAAATCACTTTATGCAAGGAAAAGTAATATTTTTCCAACACAAATAAAAGACATTACTGATTCATTTTTTGCTAAAGAGGGAAATGAAAAACAAAAGGCAACCAGAATGTATATAGGTACAATATCAACTAATATATCTCCTGTTACATTATTAGTAAGAGTATATGCTGCAATATTTTATGCAACTAGATATTTGAAAGAAAAGGAATATTATTCTCAAGAAGTTATAGATAGTTTTTGGACTGAAGTAGGATACTTTAACAGTATAAGAGAATTAGGAGGAGCAGTAATACAAATAAAAAATGACGTTATTGATAGATATAAATACTTAAGTAAAGAAAAATTTAAGAGATTAATGCCTTATGAAAAGATGAATAAATATTATTTTAATAATACGGTAGAAATAACAAGTAGAAATACTGGGAAAAGTAATATAGACGAAATATTACATAAATTAGAGGTACATTATCCAGAAAGAGGCTCACAAGATTATGTGCTTGCTACAAATATGATTTCGGTTGGAATTGATATAGACAGATTGAATTTAATGATAATTGATGGTCAACCTAAATTGAATTCTGAATATATACAAGCATCTAGTAGAGTAGGTAGAAAAACACCGTCTATAGTAATTAACTTGTATAATGCAACGAAATCTAGAGACAAGTCACATTATGAGCAATTTGTAACATATCATTCAAATATTTATAAATATGTTGAAGCGACAAGTGTAACTCCTTTTTCGAATATGGCGAGGGAAAAAGCATTACATGCTGTTCTAGTTAGCTTAGTAAGACAATTTATACCAGAAATGAAAGATGAAGAATCTGCAGGGAATATTAAGAGCAAAAAAGAAGAAATATATAAATTAGTTGATAAAATTTTAAAAAGAATAGAAATAGTTGATAAAGAAGAAATAGACAGTGCAAAAAAAGATTTAGATCAAATAATTGAACATTGGGACAAAATAACAGATGGAAATAATTTGTCATATTCTAAAAAGGATAAAAAACATTTATTAGTACGAACAGATGAGGCAAATACTAGTACAGATGGATTTATTACTTTGAATTCAATGAGGAATGTTGATACATCATCAAATATATATGTTATAGAATAAAGGAATGATAAATATGGAAATAGAAAAAGACAAAAAACCAAGAATTAAAGGAAAATTAAGAAGGAATCAGTTAATAACAACAATGGGACCTGGAGCAATAGCTGATTTAAAAGATGCATCAGTAATTATTGCAGGAATTGATGGTTGGGAAAAAAGTGAAAATGTAGATGAATTAAAAATAAATAACATAAGATTACAAAATTTACTAGGAAAAGATTATTTTTTAATGCCACCTTTTACAAAAGATAAGTCCAATAATCATTTTCTACATCCTGATATTCAAGCATATAGATTTCCAAAGTGGTATTATTGTCCAATTTGTAAAAAATTAGCTCCATATACAGAGTTCTTATTAAAAAATGGCAAAATTTTTTGTGATAAATGTAATAGAGAAGTAATTCCATCAAGATTTGTTGTAGCTTGTGAGAAAGGACATATTTCAGATTTTCCATATCGTGAATGGGTACATGGAGGACCAACTGAATGCAATAAAATGATGAAAATAAAAGATACAGGAAAAACTGGAGAATTGAAGTCTATAATAATTGAATGTGAATGTGGTAAAAAAAGAGATATGGGAGCAACATTTAGTGAGAGAACTTTTAAAGTACAATGCAATGGTGAAGAATCTTGGTTAGGAGACAAGAGAGAGCATTGTAGTGAAAATGTAGTTACTTTACAAAGATCATCTTCATCAGTATATTTTCCAATAACTGTAAGTTCTATATTAATACCTCCTTGGAGCAAAGAGATAAGTCAAAAAATAGAAAAATTTTACGAAGAAAATAAGGAAGATTTTGATAATACACAAATGTTAATACATACAATAATAAATAAATTATTAAGATTATACAATATATCAAAAGAAGAAGCAGATTATATGGTAGAAGCAGTATTAGCAGAAAAAAATAGAGATGAGTTAACATTTAATGAATTATTAGAAGATGAATATAAAGCATTAAGAATGGAAGCAAATGAAGACGAATTTATAACTAAAGAGGAACAGGTACCAGAATTCATAAATAAATATATAAATAAAGTAATATTAGTAAAGAAAATGACAGAAACAATTGTAGAAGTTGGTTTTAAAAGGATAAACCCAGAATATGACCTAATAGATAGTAATTCTTATACTAGGTTAACTGATAAAATAAACCAAAAATGGTTACCAGGAGTGAATCAGAAAGGTGAAGGAATATTTATAGAATTTAATAAAGCAAAAATTCAAGAATGGGAAAATAGAGTAGCTGTAAAAAGAAGATATGAATATATAGTTAATAGAAAGGAAGAAGGATATTTAAAAGGATTAAGAAAAGCAATAACACCTAGAACTATCTTGCTACATACTTTGTCACATGCAATTATAAGACAATTAACTTTTGAATGTGGGTATTCTTCTACAGCTTTAAAAGAGAGAATTTATACTACATTTGATGATGGGAAAATTGATATGGCTGGTATATTAATATATACAACATCTAGTGATTCAGATGGTAGTCTAGGGGGATTGGTAAAACAAGGAAAAACAAAAAAATTTGAAAAAATATTAGAAAAAACTATAGAAAATATGGCTTGGTGTTCAACAGATCCATTGTGCATAGAAAGAGAACAATCAGGATACAAAGATTTAAATTTAGTCGCTTGCCATGCATGTACGCTCTTGCCAGAAACAAGTTGTGAATTAAGAAATATTTTGTTAGATAGAGCAGCAATAAGAGGAAGATTAGATAATTTAGAAATAGGATTTTTTAAAGAGTTTTATCAAAACGAAGAGAGATAAGTTACAGAGGAGAGAAAATTAGATATGGCAAAAATGATACCAAATCAAATTATAGAAAATTGTAGTTCAGCTGAAAAGAAAATGTTTGAAAAATTAAAGGAATTACCTAATGAATATATTGTAATGCATTCATTAAAATTATTGGAGCATATACAAAAAGTAGAAGGAGAAATAGATTTTTTGATAATATGTCCAAAAGGTATATTATGTATAGAAGTAAAAGGTGGAAGAGTTGAAAGAAAGGAAGGAATATGGATTTTTACAGATAGATATGGAAATAAAAATGAAAAAGTTGAAGGACCATATGATCAAGTATCTAAAAATATGTATTCATTGATGAAATATTTAAGAAATAGGTTAAGTAATACAAATATAAATGTTTCTAATATTCAGTTTGCATATGCTGTAGCTTTTCCAGATATAGTTTTTGATAGGCAGGAAATAGATATAGAAGGAAAAATAACAATAGATATTGAAAAACTACAAGATAGTGATATAAAGACAATAATTGATAATGTGTTTAAATATCATTCAGACAAGTTTTTTAAAAAATATAATGCTAAAAGAAGTTTTTTAAATAATTCAGAAGTAAGTAGAATAACAACTATATTAAGAGGAGATTTTGGATATTCACAAAGTCTGGCATCAGAATTGAAATCTACAGAGAAAATATTAATAAAGTTAACTAAAGAACAAAAACAAATATTAGATTCTATGTCTGAAAATAAAAGAATAATAATTAAAGGAACAGGAGGAACTGGAAAGACTGTTTTATTATATGAAAAAGCACTTGAATTATCTGCACTAGGGAAAAAAGTAATATTTGTATGTTATAATAAAGTATTAAGTAAGTATTTAAATGAACGATTAAAACAAGAAGATAATGAAATAAAAAATAATATAAAAATTACAAGTTTACATGCTTATATGCTAGAAAAAATTAGAAAGGTAGATAATAGTTATATAGTAGAGAATACAAGTAAATTTTTTGAAACTCAATTACCACAAGATTTTATAAGAATCGATAATGAAGAATATGAAGTGATGTTATTAGATGAAGCTCAAGATTTAATAAAAATACAATATATTGAATGTTTAGATAAGTTAATATATGGTGGTCTAAAAAACGGAAATTGGTATATGGCATTAGATGAAAAGCAGAATTTATATAATAATGAACTTAAAGAATTACTAGAATTATTAGAAGAAGATATAAGACCAGTAATAACAGTTCTAACTAAAAATTGCAGAAATACAATGCAGATTTCTAATATGAATGTGAAAATAACAGGAATAATCCAAAGTATAAATGATGAAGCAATAGGTGAGGATGTAGAAATAATAAAGTATGGCGATGAAATTAGTCAAAAGAATGAAATAAAAAGAATTGTTAAAAGATTAAAAATGAATGGAATAAAAAATAATGAAATTACAATTTTGTCTAGATATAATTATGAAGATAGCGTATTTAAAGGAAATAATTTTTTAAAAGATATAGCCAGAGTAAAAAATATTGCAGACTATTCTGAAAATAAGCAAGATGATTATATAAGATTTTCAACAATACATAGCTTTAAAGGATTAGAATCAAAAATTATAATACTTTGTGATGTAGACAAAGTAAATGATATAGATTCTAAAATATTAAATTATGTTGCAATTTCAAGAGCAAAGTTATTATTGTATATTCTATGCAAACAAAATATAGATTTATAGGAGAATAAAATGGTAGTAATAGATTTGTTTTCAGGTGCAGGAGGTTTAACAGAAGGCTTCTTAAGTGAAGGATATAAATTTGTAGCACATATTGAAAAAGAATATTGGGCATGTGAAACATTAAAAACAAGAATAATGTACTATTATTTAAAAGAAAAAGATGATTTGGAGATGTATAATAAATATTTATTATCATCAGATAATTATAATAATGTAGATAAAAATAGAGAAATTGTTTTTAAAAAATATCCTGAATTAAGAGATTTATTGGATAAAACAGTATTAAATAAAAAATTTGGAAATGTAAAAAAAGATAAAGATGCAACAGATATAAATGAGATATTTAAATTGATTGATAAATCAATGAGATATCTAAAAGAAAAAAAAGTAGATATCATAATTGGAGGCCCTCCATGTCAAGCATATTCTGTAATTGGAAGAAGTAGAATGAAGGAAAAAGTAAAAGAAGATGAAAGAAATTATTTATTTTACTATTATAGAGATATAGTAAAAAAATACAAACCGGAAATGTTTATATTTGAAAATGTACCTGGGATATTTACAGCTCAAAAAGGAAAAATATTTGATGAAATTTCAGAAGAATTCAGTAAAATTGACTACATGTTAAAAGTAGGAAATAATAAGAATAAAGAAGAGAATCTTCAAGAAGCTATAAATTATGGTGTATATCAAACTAGAAAAAGAGTAATATTATTTGGAGTAAGAAGAGACTTGAATTATGACTATCCAGATTTTGAAAAATATGCAGAAAAATTTGACGAGGATATTAATACTAAAAATGCTATATTAGATTTAAATAAACTGAAAGATGGAGAAGGATATGATAGAAAAATTGTAAAATATAAGAATCTCCCTCAATCAAAGTATGAAGAATACTTAAGAAAAGATAGTATAGGAATTTTAAATCACAAAGCAAGAAAATTAAATGATCGTGATAAGAAGATTTATCAATTGGCAATAAAAAAAGCAAATAAAAAGGAGAAACTTTATTATAACGAATTACCAGAAAATTTAAAAACACATAAAAATGAAAAATCATTTTCAGATAGATTTAAAGTACATGGAATGTATGAAGTACCACATACAATAGTTGCTCATATAAGCAAGGATGGACATTATAATATTCATCCAGATATTAAACAGTGTAGAGCATTAACAGTTAGAGAAGCAGCTAGGATTCAAAGTTTTCCTGATAATTATTTGTTTGAAGGTCCAAGAACAGCTCAATATGTTCAAGTTGGAAATGCTGTACCACCATTATTATCAAAAGCTATTGCAAGAGCACTGATTGGATTAAAAAGTAAAAATAATTAAAATATCAATATTAGAATTAAAATACATAAAAATAATTCAAAAATATTTAAATATGTGTTAAATGATAGAAATATAATAGAATAGTAAAGAAAAAATGTCGCTTTATATGCAAAAATGTCGCTTATAAGCGACATTTTTTATAAAAATTGGTTGTAATAAAAGCATAAAAGTGATAATATAATATTAAAATTATAATGTGGAGGTATATAATTTGAAGATAAAAGATTATGAAAAAGCAGAGACAAGTAATATTGATTATAAAATTGCATTAGAAGAAAAAAAACCTAAAAGTTGGTTAAAGTCAGTATCCGCATTTGCTAATTCAAAAGGTGGAATCATTTTATTCGGAGTGGATGACAGTACACATGAACTAAAAGGATTAGATAATATTCAACAGGTAGCTGAAAAAATTACTGAAATTATAAATGCTAGAATTTTACCATTACCTAGATATGAAATAAATTCTTTTACTGAAAATGGAAAAGATTTTTTAGAATTAAAAATAGGAGATGGACCGTCAACTCCATATTATTTAGTAATAGATGGAAGAAAAGAAGCTTTTATTCGTTCTGGAAATCAAAGTATACCCGCTCCAGAACATATATTAAATAATCTTATATTAAAAGGAAAAAATTTAACATTTGATGCATTACCAACAGATTATAAAATTAATGATTTAAGTTTTACTTTGTTAGCAGCGACTATAAAAGAAAAAACGAATAAAAAATTTGATGAAAATAAAGATTTCTTTTCTTTGGGCTTAGCTAACACTGAAAAAGAACTAACAAATGCAGGACTATTATTAAGTGATCAAAATCCCTTAAAGCAGTCTAAAATTGTATGTACTAGGTGGAAAGGCTTAAATAAGGGAATAATAGCAGAAGATGCAATTGATGACAAGGAATATAATGGAAGTATTATAGCATTATTAGAGAATGCAGATTCTTTTATAAAAAATAATTCTAAAATGTCTTGGAAAGTCGTAGGAATGGAAAGACAAGAACTAGAGGAATATCCCATTACTGCACGTAGGGAAGCAATAGTAAATGCATTAATTCACAGAGATTATCAGATTTTAGGAGCAGAAATTCATATAGATATGTTTGATGATAGATTAGAAATTACTTCACCAGGAGGGATGTTTGATGGCAGTCTTATTCAAAATCTGGAGATAAAAAATATTCCATCTATGAGAAGAAATATTGTAATTGCAGATGTTTTCAGTAGATTACATTACATGGATCGTAGGGGAAGTGGATTAAGTAGAATATTGGAGAGCTATAATGATTCTATTCAAAAACCAAAATTTATTTCTGATTCTCTATCATTTACAGTGATATTTCCTAATAAGGGCTATTATAAAACAAATGAAATGGATGAAAATAAAAATATTGTTTCAGATAGAGACTTATTTTTTATACAGTTATATAAAAGTATACAAAATACAAATATTAGAAATAGTACAATAAATCAAATAAGAAATATTTTTGAAAAAATGGGCTACAACAATATGTTTTCTAGGGAAGATATAAAGAACATTTTAAATATAAAAGATACAAGAGCAACTAATTTAATTTCTTTACTTTTAGATTTGAATCTTATCATTAAGGCTGAAGGAACAAAATATAAATTTCAAAAACAATAAAAATGACGGTTGAAAGCGATGTTTTTTTAAAAAATGTCGCTTAATGAATCAATAATTAAAAAAGTATATATAAAATGAAAAAGATAGAAATTTCCTGCAGAGAACACTGCAGAGTTTATAAATAAAGTGAGCAAAATGAAAAATTATAAAATTCAAATTGCCCACTTTATTTTTATAACTTATGAAATTAAATTTGACAAAAATAATTGAATTCTAAATTAATATTCAACTGACTCAAAGTATATAATTTATAAAGTTAAAAATATGGTAGATAGCAAATATGTTTAAAAATCATTAATAAAAGGGTATATCTTTTATCACAAAAAAGTTAAATTTACATAATTTGATAAAATCTTGAAAATAGTATATAATATATAGACATAAAAGGAGGGAATAGCTTTGTTAGAAAAATTAGGAAAAAAAGAATTAAAAGAAAGATTAAAAGAATTAGAAAAAGAAAATAAAGAACTAAAAGAAAAATTGTATGGAAAATTAGACAGAAAAGTAGAAGAAAAAGAAATAAGAAAAGAAACAAAAGCTATTTCAACTGAAGAAAAAATAAAAATATTTATGGAAATATTTAAAGGAAGGACAGATATTTATGCAAAAAGGTGGACAAGTAGTAAAAGCGGAAAATCAGGGTATTCACCAGTATGTATAAATGAATTTAATACATATAAATGTGATAAACCAAGAGTTAAATGCAATAATTGTGTTTTTAGAGAGTTACAACCTTTAACAAAAGATGTTATATTAAAACATTTACAAGGAAAAATAACTATAGGAATTTACCCACTATTACCGGGAGATTTATGTAATTTTCTAGCAATAGATTTTGATAAAAAGACTTATGAGAAAGATGTATTAGCATTTTGGAATATATGTGATGAACTAAATATACCAATATATGTTGAAAAATCGCGATCTGGAAATGGAGCGCATGTATGGATATTTTTTGAAAAAAGTATGCCAGCAAATGTTGCTAGAAAAATGGGAAATATTCTTTTAACAAAAACGATGGAGAAAGAATCATTGGACTTGGATTCATATGATAGGTTATTTCCAAATCAGGATACAATGCCTAAAGGTGGATTTGGTAATCTAATAGCGTTACCTTTTCAGGGAGAAAGTAGCAATAGTGGAAATACAGTTTTTGTAAATAAATATTTTGAGCCAGAAAAAAATCAATTTGAAATTTTGAAAAATATAAAAAGAATTAAAAGTGATGATGTTTATAATTTTGTTAATAAATATAGAGAAGATGATTATAAAGAACCTGATGTAGAGCAGATAGAAGATGATGAATTGCCTGAAAAAGAAAATTTAAGAGAAATTAAATTTGTAAATAATGTAGAATGTATATTTGATAATATGATTTATGTTAAAAAACTAAAATTGTTACCAAATGAAGTATCTTATTTAAAAAGATTAGCTAGTTTTACTAATCCAGAATTTTATGAAAAACAAAAATTAAGACTACCTATATATAAAACACCAAGGATCATAAGTTGCTTTGAGGAAGATGATAGATTCCTAAAATTACCTAGAGGATGCATAGATAAAATTAAAGAAGTATGTGAAAAAAGCAATGTTAAATTAATTATAAAAGATACAAGAGAAAAAGGAATTAATACAGATTATACATTTATAGGAAAACTAAATAAAAAGCAGGAAAATGTAAAAAATGAGTTATTAAAATATGAAACAGGAATATTATGTGCTACTACAGGTTTTGGAAAAACTGTTATAGGAGCTAAAATTATTTCAGAGTTAAAAACAAATACTTTGGTTATAGTAAATAGAAATAATTTATTAGAACAATGGAAAGAAAGATTATCATATTTCCTAAATATAAATAAAAAAGAAATAGGACAAATTGGAGCGAGTAAAGAAAATTTAAATGGTAAATTAGATGTAGCTAGTTTTCAATCGTTAGCCAAGAAAGACAATTTAAATGAGATAGTTAAGGATTATGGGCTTGTTATAATAGATGAATGTCATCATGTTGCAGCATTTAGTTTTGAAAAAGTATTGAAAGCTATAAGAAGTAAATACGTATATGGTTTAACAGCAACACCTACAAGAAAAGATGGATGGCATAAAATTATTTATATGCAATGTGGGGACATAAGAGTTAGAGTAGCAAATCGCGAATTAAAACAAAATAAAGAAATGGAACATGTAGTAATTGTAAAGAGTACAGGTTATAAATATATTTCTACTGAAGGAAAAGACAAAATACAAATTTCAGAAATCTTAAATGACATGTGTCATAATATATTTAGGAATAATATGATAGTTCAAGATATAAAGAGATGTGTTTTAGAGGGTAGAATTCCTATTGTTTTAACAGAGAGGGTAGAACATTTGAAAATATTAAAAGAAAAATTAGATAGTATAAATGTTCCAGTTGTTATTTATAAAGGAGCAATGGGAAAGAAAAAATCAAAAGAAATTCGAGACATTATTGATGAAGCTGATAAAAACAATAAACCAAGAATAATTTTGGCGACAAGTAGTTCTATAGGAGAAGGTTTTGATGATAGTAGATTAGATACACTATTTTTGACCATGCCAGTTTCATGGAAAGGAAGAATATTGCAATATGTAGGAAGACTTCACCGAGAACATGAAGATAAAAGTAAAGTAATTGTTTATGATTATTTGGATAATATGAAAGTTTTAGAAAAAATGTATTTTAGAAGAATAAAAGGATATAAGATTGCTGGATATGAGATTATAGAAGAAGCATAAATATTTTAAAGTGGACAATGAAAATTCAAATTGCCCACTTTATTTTATATGCTATAAATTTAAAACATTAGCAATAAATTAAATAACATCATTAACTCCAGTCATATAATACTTCTCATTCCAATAAACACAATGATTTAATAACTCTTCTCTAAAATCATCAAGAATATCAGAAACATAACCAGAATCTTTATCAGGAATAACATCAAGAATATTTTCGCAAAAAGTATCATAATTAAGAGAATGTTTTCTATCTTCGTCAGTTAAATTACTTTCTAATTTTTCAAATCTAAACTCAATCCAATTATTAAATAATTCATTGTCATTATTATTTACATTCATATTATTAAAACAACAAAAATATTTTCTATTCATAACCAAAACCTCCATAAATTTATTAAAATAATTGGGCTCAAAATGGGCACACAACTGCCCAAAAATAACCCAAAATCACATAAATTTACAAAGCTAAAAAATTGGGCACACCAAATATACCAACAAATACATCTCAAAGCTAGATTTACCAATACTTTACGAGCTTTACTCATAACCCGAAGGTATATACTTCAAGATTCATATTTAATAATAAAATAATTCTGTTAAAGCAATTTACAAATGAGTTATTATAAAAATAAAAAATAGGGAAAAAATAAAAAACAATAAAAAATACTAAAAACTGCTTATGCAATTATTTTTATTCTAGGAAAATTTTATACTTTTATATATAATACAAAGGCTAGTATATTTATACTAGCCAGGCGTTTATCTTTTCAAAAAATGTTCTGCTATTTCGTAAGAAAATAAATGTAAAGCAACTTGACAATACTTATATGTATTATCATATAAATTCTTTTCCTACATTTTACCATTTTTACAATATAAATTTAAGTTGCTTTATTTTGAGTGATTAAGTAAATTGAACAATAAGCGTTTCAATCAAGCAACTTTGTAAAAGCTAATCTCATTTTTTTATCCATAAATACATTCCGGTAATTTTATCTGGTTTATATTTAAAACCAGCCTTTTCATAAAAAGCTTCTTTTCCTGCTGTAGGAGTTAATTCGATTTGCATTTTTTCTCCTTCTTTTATATTAGTTTCAATCAATCTTTTTAATTCATTTATAATTTTTAAACCAATTCCTTTTCATTGAAATTCAGGCTTTACGCAGATATCTGTTAGCATGCAAACAATACTATAATCTCCTACGACTCTGCCGATTCCTGCAAGTTTTCCATCAATGCTTGCTTTTACCATATACATGGTATTTTTTAGAGCTTTTTCAACTTGATCTTTAGAGTATGTTTTCCAGCCAACTGATTCAACCATTTCCAAAAATTCCTCTACAGATATGGAATATTCTAATTTAACATTCATAAAGGCTCTCCTAATTTTATATTTTTTATTAAAATTGATTCTTCATTTTCTCCAACTAATTCAATAGTTATTTCATTTACAAACGTTTCAAATTCTTTTTCCAATTCTATGCCATCTAAGGAATTGCTTCTTCCTAAAGTTATGTGAGGAATATATTTTATAGATTTTTTTAGATGTGTTGGTAGTATTTTTGCATAAATTTCATCATGTAATTGTATAATTTCATCATTGCCTTTTATGCAATTTAGGAAGATATAGTTATCATTTGATAAAGATAGCCCTTTAAATATAACTTTGAAAGGTGAGAAAGATTTAATTAGATTAGTTAATTTTGAAATTAATTCCTCGTTGGAGATATCATCTGAGAATGGAAATACTATTGTGATGTGAGGGGGAATAAGTTGTGCTAATGGATCATATTTATTTCGGATTTTTTGTATTTCGTCTAAATTACTAAATTCTGGAAAAATTAAAATGGTGCGTTTTCCCTTATTTATATACATAGTTTCCTCCTTTTATTTCTAGAACTATACTAATATGATAACATAATATTGGAGATATTAAAATACAATTTTTAAAATTATGAATTTAAATTATATTCACATCATATTGATTTTTACCAATAAATTTAGTATTGTTTAGATGTAAACTATGAAGTAAAGTATATTGAAGACTATTATTATTTGACAATGTATAATTATATAAATTTAGTAAAAGGAGAATGTTTATAATGTCGAAAAATAATGACGTTTTATCGCAAATAGGTGGAATTTATATATTATATAAATTACGATGGATAATTTTAATAGGAATAGTCATCTTGCTAGTTATAATTTTCTCTGTAAAAAGAGAATTAGATAACGAATATCAAGAATATGGATATACAGGATTTAGTGATAATATCAAGTACGACGAATGGACAGATGAGGTAATTCCAAAATCTGAAATAGAAACATATAGTAATGACGACAAATACATAACTAAAAGTAGTGGGGAGAAGGTTTATTTTTCAGACATAAAAAAACAGTTAGAAGCCTACGAAGAGTTACAAGGAAATTATGCGTATATAAAAGAAGAGAGTGTAACTCAAGCAAAAGAAATATGTGATGAATTATTTTCGGATTATTTTGAATTAACATATTCAATAGAAAAAGTTTCTGACATTTCATCATATGAGATACATATAAAGGATTTCACTGCAAATGGAATGTATTACAATGATTATGAAATAGGTGCATCTTATAAAATGAAAAATATTGTAAAATATTTAGTAAAAGGAATATATAGGGAACAAAATGGATTAGAGGCAGACTATGGATATTAGAGTCTTATAAAAATTAAATTAAAAAACAGATGACAAATTTACATAATTGTGTTAAAATAAAATGCAGAGGTAAAAAGGGCTTGACATCAAAGTAAAAATAGTATAGTATATATTCGTGCAAGGGAATTGCACATTAAATTATATCATATCAAAGTAGAATAGGTTATTACAATAAGACCTAGATTTTGTTGTAAAATCTATGAGTCGTAAAGCTCTAGCTGCCTCTAAAAGGGCAGCTATCTTCAGTTATAGGAGGGAGAAAAATATGGGCTATAGAATCGGACTAGATATCGGAATAACTTCAGTTGGATGGGCAGCAATAGAAGATGATGAGAATGGAAAACCAAAAAGAATAATTGATTTAGGATCAAGAATTTTTGATGCAGCAGAAAATCCAAAAGATGGTTCACCTTTAGCTAAAAACAGAAGAGATGCAAGAGGATTAAGAAGAAGGCTAAGAAGAAAGAAACATAGAGTTGAAAGAACGAAGAGGCTACTTGAGAGATATAATATTATTTCCAAAAAAGAACTAGAGAATTTATATGAAAATTATAGATTTCAATTTAATGTTTATGAATTAAGAGTAATGGCTTTAGATGAGAAAATTACAAACAAAGACTTAGCTAGAGTTTTGATAAGTATGGTTAAAAAAAGAGGGTATAAGTCTAATAGTAAATCAGAGGAAAATTCATCTGGAAATGATGCAGGAAAATTACTTACTGCTACAAAAGAAAATGAAGAATTAATGAAAGAAAAAGGATATAGAACAGTAGCAGAAATGTATTTAAAAGATGATAAATTTAAACTAAAAAATTCAAATGGAGAATACATATTAGACAAAAAAGGAAACAAACAAATAAAGATAAAAAACTCAATAAATGAATACAAAAATACAGCACTTAGGAAGTTATTAGTTGATGAAATAAAAATGATACTAGAAAAACAAAAAGAGTTAAATTCTAATATAACTGATGACTTTATAAAAGAATATTTAGAAATATTTGAGTCTCAAAGAAGTTTTGATGAAGGACCAGGAGAACCTAGTCCATATGCAGGAAATCAAATAGAAAAAATGCTAGGCAATTGCACTTTTGAAAAAGATGAAAAAAGAGCAGCAAAAGCAAGTTATATTTTTGAATATTTTAGATTATTACAAGATATTAATCATATTAAAATTAATAAATATGATTTTGATACAAGAAGGATAGAGAAAAGAGAATTAACTGAAGAAGAAAGACAGATAATAATAAAATTAGTAAAAGAAAAAGCAAGTATAACGTATGCTACTTTAAGGAAAGAGCTTAAATTAGAAAGAAATGAAAGATTTAATATGCTTACATATAAGAACATATTAATGTGGTCTGATGAAACAAATGAAGAAGTGGAAAAAGCCAATAAATTTAAAGAATTTGAAAGCTATAATAAAATTAAAACTGCACTAAATAGAGTAGAAAAAGGATATATAGAAAGATTATCTACAGATGAATTAGATAGTATTGGATATGCTTTAACTGTATATAAAAATGATGATAAGAGGATAGCATATTTGAAAGAAAATACACAAAACTTATCTGATGAAGCTATTCAAGAATTACTAAAATTAAGTTTTACAAAAGTTGGAAATTTATCTATTAAAGCTATGAAAAAAATAATACTTGAACTTGAAAAAGGTGTTACATATGATAAAGCTGTTGATAGTGTTTATGAAGATTTTAGAGGAACTGTAAATACAGAGAAGAAAAGAAAACTAAGATTGAAAGATTTGGAACAAGAAATATCTAATCCTGTAGTTAGAAGAGGTATTTCTCAAGCTATAAAGGTATTAAATGCTATAACTCTTAGATACAATGCTAAATATGGAAAGCCTGATGTTGTGGTAATAGAACTTGCGAGAGAAATTGGTAAGAACTTTAATGACAGAAGAAAGATAGAAAAGTCTCAAGAAGAAAATATGAGTAAAAATGAAAGAATAAAAGAAAGAATTATAGAACTAGGGAAATCAAATCCAACTGGACAAGATATTGTTAAATACAAATTATGGGAAGAGCAAGATGGAATTTGTGTATATTCTGGTAAAAAGATATCGGTGGAACAATTATTTACAGAAGTGGTAGATGTAGACCATATTATTCCATATAGTATGTGTTTTGATGATACATATAATAATAAGGTTTTAGTTTTAGCTAGTGAGAATAGGCAAAAAGGAAATAGAGTACCATATAAATATGAAAAAGAGATAGGAAGAGATATAGATGAATATGTTGTGAGAACCCGGCAATATTATAAAGAATCCTAAAAAGCTAAGAAGATTATTAAGGGAAGATTTTACTAAAGAAGATGCTAAAGACTGGAAGGATAGAAACATACAAGATACACAATATATGAGTAAACTTATGTATAATTTAGTTAGAAATCATCTGGATTTTTCTGATAATCCTAATTTTAAAAGAAAAGTATGGACAGTAAATGGATCTGTAACAGCACATATAAGAAAGAGATTGGGAATAGAAAAAACTAGAGATGGAGATATACATCATGCAGTAGATGCAGCAGTTATAGCTATAACTACTCAAGGAATGATAAATAGGATAACCAAATATTATCAATATAATGATGGAAAATATATGAACAATAAAGGAGAATATATTGATTTAGAAACAGGAGAGATATTGGATGCAAAAGAATACGAAGAAAAAAATGGAATATATTTTCCAGAGCCATGGCCTAAATTTAGAAAAGAACTAGATATAAGAGTTAATTGTAAAACAAAGGAAAGAATGATTGAGTGCTTGAATGCAGAAAAAATATTTACTTATGATGATTATGAAGATGTAGAACCTATTTTTGTATCTAGAATGCCAAGAAGAAAAGTGACTGGAATGGCACATCTAGAAACAATAAGAGGTATAAAAGAAGAAAATGGAGAATTAAAAACTATAACTAAAACAGAGCTAACAAAACTAAAATTAGATAAAAATGGAGAAATAGAAGGTTATCTAGAAAAGAATAAGCAAGATGATAAATTATTATATAATGCTTTGAAAGAACAATTAATTAAATTTAACGGAAATGGAAAAGAAGCATTCAAAGAAGATTTTTATAAGTCAAGGAAAGATGGAAGTAAAGGACCAATAGTTAGAAAAGTGCAAATTGAAGCAAATACAACATTGGGCGTAAAACTAAAAAATGGAGAAGGATTTGCTGGAAATGGAGAATGTGTAAGATTAGATGTTTTCTATGTAGAAGGGGAAGGATATTACTTTATTCCAATATATGTAAGTGATACTATAAAGGATAAATTACCAAACAAGGCATGTGTTGCTGCTAAGCAATATGAAGATTGGAAAGAAATGAAAGATGGAGATTTTATATTTTCAATATATCCAAAAGATTTGATATATGTTAAAGGAAAAAACAAAATAAAACTTAATCCAAATAATAAAAATGAAAAGCAGATAGAAGTAGATGATACTTTTGCTTATTATGTAAAAGCAGGAATATCTGTTGCCCAAATAACAATTCAAACACATGATAACAAATTTACACAATCCAGCTTAGGAATAAAATCACTAAAAGAATTCAAAAAATATGAAGTTGATGTTTTAGGTAATTATCATGAAGTGAAAATACCAGAAAAAAGAATGCCTTTTAACATAAAAAAGTAAGGAAGGAGGAAGCTTATATATTTATCTTAAAACTAATTCATTCTAGCATTATATAGATAGGTGTTTTAAGCGTAAAATTGTGGCTTTTAGAAATGTGTATTTACAAAATGATGTGCACCTAAAGATAAAAAATGAACAATTAGTTGTTAAGGAAACAGATGACGAAATAACTATACCATTAGAAGATTTAAATAGTGTTTGTATCGAATCTTTAAGAAGCATTATTAGTACTTATACTTTAAAGAAATTTATAGAGCATGATGTAATTGTTTATGTTTGTGATGAAAAACATCTTCCAACTGGTGTTTTAATAGGCACTAATAATTATTCTAGGCAGTTAAAAAATATAAAAAAGCAAATTGAAATGTCTAAACCTTTAACAAAAAGGATATGGCAAGACATAATAAAAGTAAAGATACAAAATCAAGCTAAATGCTTAAAAGAATTAGATATAAAAGAATATACTAAACTAGAAGAAATGGTTATTGGAATTACATCAGGAGATAAAAATAATGTAGAAGCAAAAGCTGCAAGTTTATATTTTAAACTTATTTTTGGAAAAGAATTTAATAGAGATTTAGAATGCATACAAAATGCAGCTCTAAACTATGGATATGCCATAATAAGAGGAATGATAGCGAGGACATTAGTTATGTATGGTTTTGAACCCTCTATAGGTATATTTCATCATAGTCAGCTAAATAACTTTAATTTAGCTGATGACTTTATAGAATGCTTTAGACCAATTGTAGATTTGTATGTATTAACAAAAGTAAATTTAAATGATGATATATTAACTCCAGAAAATAAAAAAGAAATATTTAAAATTGTAAATTGTTTGGTTTTAATAGATGGCAAAAAATTTAATATTCAAGGTGCTATCGAGTACATGATAAAAAGCTTTTCAACTAGTATGAATAGAAAAGAAAATTTAATTAAATTACCAAATTTGATTAAGTTAGAAGAGTACAGGTATGCATAAATTTATGAGAATATTGGTATTTTTTGATTTGCCAGTAAAAACCAAACGAGAACGAAAATTGGCAACACAATTTAGAAATTTCTTATTAAAAGATGGATTTTATATGATTCAGTTTTCTGTTTATGCGAGAGTTTGTAATGGAAATGATATGGTAGAATTGCATAAACAAAGGTTAAAAGCAAATGTGCCAGACGAGGGATCTATTAGAGTTCTGGTTATAACAGAAAAACAATATGAAAATGTAGATATATTATTAGGAAAGAAATCAAAATATGAGAAACCAGTTGAGTATGAGACATTATCTTTTTTCTAAAAACATTATATTTTAGAAAATTATCATGAATTTCAATTGTTTTTTAAACAAAAAAAGCTAGTAAATACTTGAAAATACTAGCTTTTTTCATGGGATATTATATCATATCAAAATAAAATAGGGAATTACAACTAACAAATCTATAACAGTCATATTCTTTATATTATATCATATCAAAATAAAATAGGGAATTACAACATGATTTAACCACTTATACAATTTTTGAAAATTATATCATATCAAAATAAAATAGGGAATTACAACATCTGCATCGTCTCCTTTTATTAGTTTTTTATTATATCATATCAAAATAAAATAGGGAATTACAACATCTGGTTATTTGTCGTTTCCACGTCTAAAATTATATCATATCAAAATAAAATAGGGAATTACAACTCATATTTCAGACACCTCCACAGTACCTAAATTATATCATATCAAAATAAAATAGGGAATTACAACAGTATATCAAATGTTTATACTTACAATAAAATTATATCATATCAAAATAAAATAGGAAATTACAACGTGTTAGCATAAATCATTTGGAAAATATCTATTATATCATATTAAAAGAATAGGGAATTACAACCCATCACATACGATATTATGTACACCTTTGATCATATCATATCAAAGTAAAAATTATCGCTATCAAGAACCACAAAAACATACCATACACTCATTTGATCAATTTCTTCAAATCACCATCTTCGTTATCTTCTATGATTTCCCATTTACCACACAATTCAAAATTATCCATAGCGGCAGGTTGTATAGCTGAATACAAATAATCTTCTTGACTATCGTCGATGATTCGTAGCATCTCGTCTTCGATAGCTATACACTCATAGATTTTTCCATTTGTCAAGCTTTCTACGCCAAAGCTTTTACCAACATATTTTACTTTCAATTGTCATCATCTCCTTTTACAATATATATTTACAATATATATCTTAATTTTCTTCAAGCTTCTTTATATTATATTATAAAATATCATATTTCACAAGTTTTGTTCTAGATTGATTATAGTGTGGAGCTTGCTTTTAAACTACTCTCCATATATCTGAAAATAACATAGTTAGTGCGATAAAAATCCATGTCAAGCGAAAAATCAAAATCAATTCTTAAAGTAAATGCAATTTATATGATTAAAATTACAAAACTAAATTCTTGTTGGGCTATCAGTGGAATTTACTTTTAAATTTAAGAATTTCACAACAAATACAACCAATTAATTGTATTTCGAGAACAATTGTGATATAAATAACACAAAGATAAATAAAACAAAAAAGGAGAAGGGGTATGTTAAAAAAACTTAGAAATGTTATTATTTTACTATTTGCACTACTAGCATTTACAGTATTGTTTAGCAATCCGGTAAATGCTAGTAGCGGAAGTCTATATTTAGACAAATTAGATTTTGAAGCTACAATTAATTCAGATGGTAGTATGGATGTAGTTGAAACTTGGGAAATTGACATTAGATACACAAACACATTATATAAAACATTTGAATTAGATGAGGAAAAATTTTCTGAAATTACTAATGTAAAAGTAGTAGAGACTACAGATGGTATAAAAAGGGAATTTACTCAAATAAATCAAGAGATGTATCATGTGACACAAGATTGCTATTATGGGTTAATAAATTCAAATGGAGATTTTGAAATAGCATGGGGTGTCGGACTGGATAATAGTTATGATACAAGAACTTATGAGATTTCATATACAGTAACAGATGCAATTGGAAAATATAATGATTATGCAGAGCTATACTGGCAATTCATAGGTGCAGACTTTGAGATTGATGCAGATGAAGTAACAGGAACAATAATTCTTCCTGATTATGCAAACAGCACAGAAGATATAAAGGTATGGGGGCACACTCAAGATTTGAATGGAGAAATTTATGTTACAGCTTTAGATAAAATAAAGTTTAGAATTCAAAATTTTAGTGCAGGCAATTATGTTGAAGTAAGGAGTTTGTTTCCAACAGAAATGATAACAACTGCCAATAGAACCTACAATGAAGATAGGTATGATGAAGTATTGACAGAAGAGACGAAATGGGCAAATCAAGCAAATCTGCGAAGAGTATGGGAAGAGATAGAAGATGAAGTAATAGGAGTATTCTTTCTTTTTGTAGTTTTAGCATTGTGTATTATATTTATTAAAAAAGCAGTTAAATATGGAAGAAAATTAAGCGAGTCTAGAAAATATGTACCAGAGCAAAATTTAGAATATTTTAGAGATTTACCAGAAAAAGATGTGACTCCAGGAGAAGCATTATATATTTTAGAAGAGCCATATAATACATTTTATTCAAAGTTTGGAAAAATATTTTCAGCAACATTGTTGGATTTAAAATTAAAAGGATATATAGACTTACGAGTAGAAAAAAATAGGAGGAAGGAAAAAATATACATTCAGCTAGTAAAAGAAACAAACGATGGATTAAAAGAAGATGAAATCTCAATACTAGAATTTATAAAAAAAGCAATAAAAGGAAAAGAAGAGATAGAGTTGAAAGAATTGGAAAAATATATAAAGTCAAATTCTATAGCAGTGGAGGGTTTGATAAATAGATACAAAAAATTACTTCAAAAACAATTAAGTGAAGAAGGAATATTGGACAAAGAACAAGAAAAAGAATATTTGACATATAAAAACATAATTGTATCATATTACTTGTTTGCTTTTATCATACTATTCATTTCACCAATAACATTTCCTCTTGCTATTGTTTTACTAATAGATGGAATCTTATGCTCGAAAGCAAATAAAAAGATTAATGTGTTGACACAAAAGGGAGTTAATGAAAAGGAAAAATGGAAAGGCCTCAAGAAATATATGGAAGATTTTTC
This sequence comes from uncultured Clostridium sp., assembly GCA_964587175.1. Classification (GTDB taxonomy): domain Bacteria; phylum Bacillota; class Clostridia; order TANB77; family CAG-508; genus CALXVA01. The sequence continues at coordinate 48,761 of CAZPKK010000001.1, read as the reverse complement.
ATTATTAAATGAAAAAGAAGTTCCAGCAATAGAAATTTGGGAAAGATATTTGGTTTATGCTACTGCTTTTGGAATAGCAGATAAAGTATTAAAACAATTAAAAACGATATATCCAAATATAGATGAGTTTGATGGCGTAAATACTTCGTCATATATGTATTTTATGTATCATAGTAATTTCTCATCTAGTTTTAGCCATTCAATTAATTCGTCAATATCCTCTGCTCACTCATCAGCGAGTGGCGGTGGCGGAGGTTTCTCTGGCGGAGGCGGCGGAGGCCGGTGGCCGGAGGAGGTGGAGGAGGCAGATAATGCCTCTTTTCTCAAAATTTAATGTGAAATCACAAATAAAAACATCGTTTAAATCAAAGCAGATGGGTATTCTTTACCAAAATATAAAGTAAAATCACAAGTAGAAATATTATTTAAATCGAGGCATATAATGACTCTTTTACATAATAGGGGATTTACTTTTTGGAAGACTAAATATATAATGCAATAGATAAAATTTTTATTGAGCTATTTTTAGCTCGAATAGGAGGTAGTATGAAATTAAAAGATAAAGTGGCCATAGTGACAGGAGGAGCTATGGGAAATGGTTTGGGAATCGTAAAAATATTCTTAAAATATGGAGCAAAGGTTTCAATTTTTGATTATTCAGATAAATTAGATAATACAATTGAAAGCTTGAAAAAAGGCGGATATGAAGTAGATGGGTACAAAGTAGATATACGAAATAATCAACAAATACACGAAGCAGTAGATAAAGTAGTAGAAAAATATAGACATGTAGATGTTTTAGTAAATAATGCAGGAGTTGCTAAATTAACACCATTCATGGAAACAACGGATGAAATAAGAGATTTTCATTTTGATATAAACATAAAAGGTGCATGGAATATGTCAAAAGCTGTACTTCCTTATATGGGACAAGGTGGAGCAATTGTAAATCTATCTTCTGTAACAGGAACCATGGTTGCAGATACTGGGGAGGTAGCATATGCTACAACAAAAGCAGCATTACTTGGATTCACAAAAGGATTAGCTGCTGAAGTGGTAGAAAAAGGAATACGTGTTAATGCAATTCTTCCAGGATATATAATGACCCCTATGGTAGAGGGAATTGCTAAAGATTCAGACAGTAATAATCCTGATTCAGTAGTGGAGGGAATTGCTAAAGGTATCCCAATGAAAAGACTAGGAACTATAGAAGAATTAGGAGAACTTGCTGCATTTTTAGCAAGTAATGAAGCATCTTATTTAACAGGACAAAGCTATGTGATTGATGGTGGCTCTACACTTCCAGAAACAATGAGTGTAGGGGTTTAGAACTAAATAAGATATGAAATTAAAAAGTATTAAAGACAAGATGTGCGTTTAAAATAAGAATAAATAAAGGTATATATGAATATAGTAAAATATATTTATATATGCTTTTCTTATTGTATAGGAAAAAACAATCTTTGAAAGGGGAATTAGTCTTGAAAAATAAATGGACTTGGATAAAAAGTGTTTTAATACCAGTGATACTAGGAGGGATTGTAGCTTTTATTATTATGCCATTTATGGATTATGACACTTTACAAAAACCACTATTTTCGCCATCAGGATTTTTATTTGGAATTGTATGGACTATATTATATATACTGATGGGAATATCATATGGAATCTTAGATACACGAGGATTACTTGATGCTAATATAAATAGAATTTATTATTCACAATTAGTAGTAAATCTTATTTGGCCAATTTTATTTTTTGTGTTTAAGGCAAGGTTATTATCTTGTTTCTGGATCATAATTCTATTACTACTCATTATTGACATGATAATCACTTTTTATAAAAAGCACAAGTTTACAGCATATTTGCAAATACCATATTTAATTTGGACAGCATTTGCAACTTATTTAAATATAGGAATATATTTGTTAAATAAATAGATAAGAAGAGTTAATTTTACACAAAAACTATTTTAGAGGGAGATTTAGATGTTTACTTTTTAAAATATCTAAATCTTCCTCTAAAATAGTGATGGTTTGAGTATCTGCTATATGAAATGTTACTAAAACGGAGTTTTATATGTGGAATAATTTTATTCTCCTTTATTCTATTTATATAATAAAATTATTCTATTTCCGATTTTATCAATTAAGCCATCCTCTTTTAAAAGCTTTAATTCTCGCATCATTGCGCTTCTATCAACACTCAAATAATCTGCTAGATCTGTCAGAGATAATGGGAGTTCAAACGTTTTTGAAAGTTTTCTTGTGGAGATAAGAGAAAAATACATTAAAAGTTTATCGCGAGTTGTTCTTTGGGTTAAAAGTTCTATTCTAGTATTTAACATTGTAATCTTATCTAAAATTAATTCAGGTAAATATTCTGCTAATATATTGTGAAAATCACAATTATCTTTGCAAGGATATTGTAATTGTTCATAGATATAAAAAAGTACTGTACAACTTGATTTAGCTTCAACTAATAATTCATTATTAGTTGTAACATGGTAGAAAACCTCTCCAAATAAAGCATTTTTTGAAAAATGCTCTACAATAGTTCTATTTCCATTCAAATCATAGCGAACCAAGTCAGCCTTTCCATTTAGCAAAATACATAACTGATTGCGCTTTTGAATATAAGTAGTAATTACTTGATTTTTAGAAAAAGTCTTTTTCTGAACTTTATTACAAGTACGAGAAAAGGTGTGATAAAACTTGTCAACATTGAAATTAGCATTCATCTATTTCCTACCTCATAATATTATATCTACATAAAATATTATAATGGAAACAATGCTCAAAATCAATAAAATAAAGGAAAAAAACTGTAATAAAAATGTAATATTTAAAAAAATAAAAAAGGAGGCGTTAAATTCCGGAAAAAGTTTGAACGTGAAAAACACATTCATAATATGTGACTTATGCAACTGAAAAAAAACAAAAAAAGCATATAATAAAAAATACTATGTAGAAATAATTACAATAATAAAGGTTATAGGAGCCGTGTCAAAACCTAAATATTATATAAAGGAAGGGAAAAATGAAAGTCATAAAAAGAGATGGTAGAGCAGTAGATTATGATAGAAGTAAAATCCAAATAGCTATAGAAAAAGCTAATAGAGAAGTTAATGAAGAAAAACGAGCTACAAAGGAAGAGATAAAAGGAATTATTTCATATATTGAATCTCTAAACAAAAAAAGAATACTTGTAGAAGATATACAAGATATTATTGAGGAAAAATTAATGGAATTAGGAAAATATGAACTTGCAAAAAAATATATTGTATATAGATATACAAGAGCTTTAGTAAGGAAGCAAAATACTACAGATGAAAGTATTCTTGGAATAATTCGAAATGACAATAGAGAATATTCTGAAGAAGAACCAGAAGTAACGGTAACAATGCAAAGAAACTCAATAGCAGGAGAAGTTTCAAGAGACTTAACAAGAAGATTATTGCTTCCAGAGAAAATAGCAAAAGCAGATGCAGAAGGAATCATTCATTTTCATGATAAGGATTATTTTGTACACCAAATGATTGATAATAGTCTGATTAACATAGGAGACATGCTAGAAAATGGAACTGTAATTAATGGAACTATGATAGAAACGCCAAAAAGTTTTTTAGTAGCATGTATTGTAGCTACACAAATTATGGAAGTAATAGCAACAAATCAGTATGGTGGACAAGCAATTGATATGATACATTTTGGAAAATATCTGAGAAAAAGTTACCATAAATTAAAGAACCAAATAGAAAAAGAAAATACGTGGAAATTGCCAGAAGAATTAATGGAACAGTTAATAAGAGGAAGAATGAAAAATGAACTAAAATCTGGTATACAGATGATACAGTATCAAATAAATGCTTTAGAAGATTCTTGTGGTAAAAGGCCAGATATTACATTATTTTTACACTTGGAAGAAGATGATCAATATCAGGAAGAAAATGCAATGATAGTGGAAGAAATCTTAAGACAAAGATTAGAGGGGATAAAGAATGAAGAGGGAAAAAATATTCCTCCAGATGTTCCAAAGTTAATATATGTATTAGATGAAAACAATATATTAAAAGGAGGAAAATTCGATTATTTAACTAGGATTGCTATAAATTGTTCGAAAAAGAGAAAATATCCAACTTATATATCAGCAAAACAGATGAAAGAAAATTATGAAAATAACATATTTAGCCCAATAGGTGAAGGAAAATTTCTGTTACCATACAAAAATGAAGCGGGAGAATACAAATTTGAAGGAAGATTTAATCAGGGTATGGTAAGTATTAATTTACCGCAAATAGCAATTTTGGCAGATGGTGATGAAGAAAAGTTTTGGAAAATGCTAAAAGAAAGACTGGAATTATGTTTTGAAGCTTTAATGTGTAGACATTATTCATTAGTAGGAACCAAAGCTAATATAAGTCCATTACATTGGAAATATGGAGCGGTTTCTCGTTTGGGTAAAAATGAGAAAATAGATTCCTTGCTATATGGGGATTACTCAACTATTACATTAGGATATTTAGGTATTTATGAGATGACGCAAACTATGAAAAAAGAGTCTCAACTTGTTTCTAAAGGATATGAATTTGCTATGAAAGTGTTACAGTATTTACAAGATACAGTACAAATTTGGAGAAAAGAAACCAAGATAGGTTTTGTGTTATGTGGTACAAATTCTAAAAAGGTAGCTAGAAAATTTGCTAAAATAGATAAAGAAAGATTTGGAACTATAGAAAATGTAACAGATAAAGAATGTTACACATCATCTTATTATATACCAACGCAAGAAGAAACAGATAAATATGAAAGATTAAAAATAGAAGCTAAATTTCAAAAAATATCAAAAGGTGGAGCAATTTCAACAGTAAGTTTGGAAAGTGCAGAAGAAAAAGATTGGGAAGAGATGGTTAAATTTGCTTATGAAAATATGCAATATATGGAAATAAAAAATAAATAAAAAAATTACATAAAACAAAAAAGAAGGAAACAAACTCCAAAGGTTTGAAAATACAAGAAAAAATTTGTAACAAAAATGTAATATTAAAAAAGAAAATAAAAAAAGGACTAATTTCTAAAGCTGAATAGGAGGTAAAATTAATTTTTCATAATATGTGACTTTTGCAACAGAAAAAGAAAAAAAAAGAGATATAATATAGCCATACAAATTAAGGGAAAATAAAATTGGACGAAAATTTAAATAGAACAATATAATTTTCACCAAAAGTTCCTTATTGGAAAAAGGAGGAAAAAATATGCAAGTAATAAAAAGAGATGGAAGAGTAGTAGAATTTAATCCAGAAAGAATAGTAAAAGCGGTAACTTTAGCTATGTCACAAACACCAGGAGGTGTAGATATAGATTTAGCAAATAAAATAGCTTCAAGTGTACAGAAGCAATTTGAAGATAAGAATCAAGCGTCTGTTTATGATATTCAAGATGCAGTAGAAAAGAAATTAATGGCATCTTCAAGAAAAGAGGTTGCACAAAGTTATATTACATATAGATATAATAGAGACGTGGCAAGAAAATCAAAAACAAAAGAAATATTTTTAGACATTATTGGAGCAAAAGCAAATGATATTACAAGAGAAAATGCAAATATGAACACAGACACACCAGCAGGAATGATGATGAAATTTGCATCAGAAACAACAAAACCATTTGTGGACGACTTTTTGCTATCAGCAGAAGCAAGAGAGGCAATAAAGGGAGGATATATACACATACATGATAAAGACTATTATCCAACAAAATCTCTAACATGTTTGCAACATCCATTAGATAAAATACTAAAAGAGGGATTCAAAGCAGGACATGGAGCATCTAGACCAGCCAAAAGGATAGAAACAGCAAGTATACTAGGTTGTATATCTATGGAAACAGTACAAAACGAAATGCATGGAGGACAATCAATACCTGCATTTGATTACTATTTAGCTCCATATGTAAGAATGACTTACAGAGAAGAGATAAAAAAGATTGCTGAATTTATTGAAGAAGATTTATCACATCTCTTAGACATAAAAATAGATGACTACATTAAGAAACCTGTCAAAGGACTTAAAGGAGATAAAAAATATGTTCAAGAGGCTATAAATAACACTGTAGGAAGAGTTCATCAATCTATGGAAGCATTTATACACAATATGAATACAATTCATTCAAGAGGGGGAAACCAAGTTGTATTTAGTTCAATAAACTATGGAACAGATACTTCAGCAGAAGGAAGATGTATAATAAGAGAAACACTATTATCAACAGAAAGAGGAGTAGGAAACAACGAGACACCAATATTCCCTATACAAATATGGAAGAAAAAAAGAGGGGTAAGTTACCTACCAGAAGATAAAAATTATGATTTATATAAATTAGCTTGTAAAGTTGCTGCAAAAAGATTTTTTCCAAACTTTATAAATTTAGATGCAACATTTAATCAAAATGATAAATGGGATGCAAATGATCCTGAAAGATATAAATATGAATGTGCAACAATGGGATGTAGAACTAGGGTATATGAAGATAGGCATGGAGAAAAAACATCTATAGAAAGAGGTAACTTATCATTTTCAACATTGAATTTACCTAGACTTGCAATAGAATCAGCATATGAAGCACAAGAGCAAACAGGATTAAAATTTGATCTTGGAAAAGGATCAGAGGAGCATATGACAGCACCATACAAAAAAGCAGTAAAGAAAATATTTATGCAAAAGTTAGAAAAATATGCTGGAGTAGTAGCAAGACAGTTATATGATAGATATAGATTTCAATGTACAGCAATAGCAAAGCAATTTCCACTATTAATGTCAGGACTATGGATGGATAGTGATAAGCTAAAACCATATGATACAGTAGAACCAGTATTAAAGCATGGTACATTGGGAGTTGGCTTTATAGGACTTGCTGAATGTTTAACAGTTCTTACAGGAAAACATCATGGAGAATCAGAAGAAGCACAAAAATTAGGATTGGAAATAATAGGAGAGTTAAAAGAAATAGTAGATGGATTTTCTGAAAGATATGATTTGAATTTTTCTGTTCTAGCAACTCCAGCAGAAGGTTTATCTGGAAGATTTACAAAAATAGATAGAAGAGAATATGGAACAATCTTAGGGGTAACAGATAGAGAATATTACACAAATAGTAATCATGTACCAGTTTGGCATAAATGCACTGCAGAACAAAAAGCAAAAATTGAAGCTCCATATCATGAACTAACAAAAGGAGGTCATATATTCTATATAGAATTAGATGGAGATGCTACTCATAATCCGGAAAGCATAGAAGCAGTTGTTGACTTAATGGACAAATATAACATGGGCTATGGAAGCGTAAACCATACAAGATCAAGATGTATGCACTGTGGATTTGAAAATGCAGATGCAAACTTAAAAGAATGCCCAGTATGTGGAAGCGATGAAATAGATACAATTCAAAGAATTACAGGATATCTAGTAGGAACAACATCACGTTGGAATAATGCAAAGCTTGCAGAGCTAAAAGATAGGGTTACTCATACAGGTTTAGGTTCAGATGAAATAAAAGGGGCTTAGTTTGAAAAATAATAAAAAATCCAAGGAGATGATGAAAAATGAACATGGCTGGTTTTTATGATGAGAGTATATCAAATGGACTTGGTTGGAGAGCAGTGTTATTTGTAAGTGGGTGTCCACATCATTGCCCAGGATGTCATAATTTGGTAGCACAAGATTACAATTATGGGGAAAAATTTGATAAAGAGACAATTATAAATAGAATATGTGAAAATTCAATATTAAAAGGAATTACAATTAGTGGAGGAGAGCCACTATGTAAAGAGAATATTTCAGAAGTATTAGACTTTATAAAAGATATAAAAGAAATAAGACCTCATTTTAATGTATGGTGTTATACAGGATATACATTAGAGCAATTAGAAGCAAGAAATGATGAAATAACAAATGAAACACTAAAAAATATAGATGTATTAGTAGATGGAAAATTTATAGAAGAGAAGAAGAATCCAACATTAAAATTTAAAGGCTCAGAAAATCAAAGAATTTTAGATTTAAAAGAATGTTTAAAAGAACATAAGATAGTACAAATGGCTTTATAGGGCTTTATTATAAGCAGACTCCAAAACGATAAATATGTCGTTTTGGAGTCTGCTTTTCTTGTAAGTGTAACAGATATTAAAAAATTGTATAAAATTTCAAAATTAGAGCATAATAGAAATAGAAAATTGATGAAAGGAATGATTTTAATGGCTAATTTAAGTCAAGTAGAGTTACAAAATTTAAGACATTTTATTGGTTCTCATGAGACATCTTATCAAAAATTAAATGCATATGCATCACAAGTTGTGGACCCACAAATAAAGCAGATGTTTACGAAAGCTGCTCAAGATAGTCTAAATACTAAACAGAAATTAATGGCTTTCTTAAACAGTTAACCTAAAAATGATTTTGAACTTATATGCTTTAAGTTAAATACTTTGATTATATGGAGGGAAATTCGTATGGATGAAAAAACAATGGTAAATGACATTTTAGAAGGAGTAAAGGCAAGTCTTGGTTCATATCAAACAGCAATATCTGAAACAGAAAATATGCAACTTAGACAAACTTTACAACAGATAAGAAATAGTGATGAGAGTTTTCAATATGAGCTTTTCAAAACTGCACAAGCAAAAGGATATTACAAACCAGCACAACCTGCAACTGTTACGGAAATACAGGAAGTAAAGACTAGTGTGCAATAAAAATTGGGGAATAACCCCAATTTTTCCTATATAATAAGGCCGAAGTTTCCTTAGACTGTGCGTATTTGCGAAGCAAAACGCCTACAAAAGTCGAAATCACTTTTCTTATTTTGCCATGAAAAATGAAGTATGAAGGAGAAAATGAAAGAAAAAACAAATAAAACCAAAATTTTCTATGATTTTAAACTTTCACTATAATTGTTTAAACTTTTTTTTTAATATAAAATGTTAATACTAAAAATTTGGAAGAGGAGTGTTTAACATTAATATTCTAAAGAAAGTAGCAATAACTACAAGAAAGTCAATAAAATTAATAGTTTTAATGTTTTTATCAGCAATAATACTAATAGGATTGGTGGTATTGTTTTATAATCCAACTTATGAAGTTAGTTTAAATGGTGAGGTAATAGGATATACATCAGATAAAAGTGGTTTGCAAGAAAAAATTAATGAATATACATCAGAAGATGAAGAAAACAATATTGCTTTTATACAGATTGATGCAATGCCCACATATAAGCTATGTTTATTAAAGAAAAATATTGAGACAAATGATGAAGAAATATATGCAAAAGTTGTAGAAGATGGAACACCATATTATAAATATTATGCCATAACAGAAGAAAAAGAAGAAAAATTTTATGTTTCAACGTTTGAAGAAGCAGAAGAAATAATAAGTGAACTAAAAGAAAAAGAAAGTGCTAATCAAGATGAAATTGGTATAGTAGAAAAATATGGAAAAGAACTAAAAGAATTTACAGATGTGGAAGAATGTGTGGCAGAATTATATGAAAAGAAAACCTCTACAACAAAAACTACCACTTCATCATCAACTCCAACATATAGTTCAGGGACATCATCTTCATATGTGACTTTGGGCGTAAGTCTTATTAATCCAGTATCAGGGATTATAACATCAAGATATGGGAGCAATGATAGTGTAAGAAGCCATTCACATTCAGGAATTGATATAGCAGCACCATATGGAACAGCTATAAAGGCGGCAGCTTCAGGAACTGTTACATATTCGGGAAATGCAAATGATGGATATGGATATTATATAATAATATCACATGGAAATGGTGTTTCTACTGTATATGCGCATTGTAGTCAATTATTAGTTTCAGCAGGACAAACAGTAAGTCAAGGAGAGGTAATTGCAAAAGTGGGATCAACAGGAAATTCAACAGGAAACCATCTTCATTTTGAGGTAAGGAAAAATGGTGTAACATACAATCCGCAAAATTATGTATACTAATAAGAAATATAAAAATTTACTACATAGTTTTTAAATAAAAAATAAGGAGATAGATTTTTAATTATCTCCTTTTTATTGTTTTATTTTTTAGTATAATGTAAAAAACTTTTTCTAAAAGCATTATTTTTCATAAAAATTGTACCTGCTTCATACAACTTGTGCGAAAACAAATCAGGGTTTATCACATAAGAACCAAACTCTGTAATAGCTGTAAAAAATGTGGTTATATTTCTATAGTCTGTATTTATATTATGCAAAACCAGATAGTAAAAGGCGTTATATATGTAAAGAGAAATTTCCTTTGCAATCTTACTTGCATCTTGAAGATTATTTTTTACCAAAAATTCAACAAAATTACAGTAATCATCAAAAGAGTTGAATTTATATATCAAATGAGCAACGTGAAGATTATCAGATTTTCGTTTGGCTTTCACTTTTTTTCTTGGCGAAACATATAAATGTTTTTTTAAAGAATCTGGCATGATTCTAGTTATTGTTAGTATAAAATTATCCTCTGTCATGGCAAATGCTTCTACTTTTATTTTACAATTTTTGGTTTTAAAACCTATTTTTTCTTCTGCTTCTTCAAGCATATCAAAAAACAGATTTTGTGACTCTAAAGAATTGGACATGAAATCATGGAAATCAATATCCTTTTCTTCTAAATCATGTATTGAAACTGTAATCCTTATTTTATTCTCATCCAGTTTTTCAAATTTCACGTTAAAGCCTCCAATCGGGTTATATATATTCTGTAAGTATAATTTTAAAAAAATTAATATGAAATCATATTGATTTATACTACACATAACTTATAGTTTATTTGTAAAATGAATCTTATATAATATTATATTTAATTATCTAAAAAAGGTAACAATAAATATAACATAAAAAAATGTAAAAAGGAATAGTTTTTAATAAATTTATTTTAACATAATATTTATTAAAAATAAATAGAAAAACTTTCCTATAAATCTTGAAAAAAAATGCCATACAAGATATAATATCTAAGGATAATAATGTATAAATGAATATATGCAAAAGAGGAGGATATAATAAATGGCAACAAGAGAAAAAAATATATGGATATTAATTGTATTTATTTTATGTGGAATAGTTGTAGGAGGTTTGCTTGGGGAGTTAGCTTCAAATGTGGACTTTTTGTGGTGGCTATCATATGGACAAGAGTTTGGTCTATCTGACCCAATTGTTTTAAATTTACAAGTAATAACAATAACTTTTGGACTAATGTTTAAAATAAACATAGCAAGTATTATTGGAATGATTCTTGCAATATTCATATATAGGAAAGTGTAGTTGTTAATATATAGGGGGCTAATATTATTCAGGAAGGAATGATTACAAATATGAAGATGAAAGAGCTTCCTATTTCAGAAAGACCGTACGAAAAATTAGAGATGTATGGTGCTAAGGCATTGTCAAATGCAGAATTAATTGCGATTATAATAAAAACAGGTACTAAAGAAGAAAGTAGTGTGAGTATTGCACAAAAAATATTATCATTGGATAAAAATAGAGAAAATAACCTAAGATTTTTGCATAATATATCTATAAAAGAATTTATGAGTATAAAAGGGATTGGTAAAGTAAAAGCTTTACAACTTATAGCTATATGCGAACTTACAAAAAGGATGTCCAGACCTTTAAATACTAATCAAATACAAATTAATTCACCGAATGATGTAGCAAAATTACTAACAGAAGAAATGAAGTGCGAAAAACGAGAAATAGTAAAGGCTATAATACTTAATTCTAAAAACAGAATAATAAAAATTGTAGACGTATGTTTTGGGGGAACCAATTCTGCAATATTAAAACCAAAAGATGTTTTACAAGAAGTAATAAAACAAGGAGCACCAAAGATAATTTTAGTGCATAATCATCCAAGTGGTGATCCAACACCAAGTAAATCAGATTATGATTTTACTGATAGATTGGTGCAAGCATCAAAAATTATGGGGATAGAGTTATTAGACCATATCATAATAGGAGAATATGGTTTTAGTAGCATTTTTTATTTAAAAAACAATAAAACTTAATATTTCTTTAAAGGTAAATTTTGAAAATATTAGTAATATAATATTCAAATGGAGGTTTTTTTATGAGTTTTTTTGGATGGGGTTCAAAAGACATAGGAATAGATTTGGGAACTGCAAACATACTTGTTACACTAAAAGGAAAAGGGATAGTTTTAAATGAACCATCTGTTGTAGCAATAGATAGAAAAACACAAAAAATTTTAGCTGTAGGTAATGAGGCAAAAGAAATGCTTGGCAGAACTCCTGAGCAAATAAAAGCAGTTAGACCACTAAAAGATGGAGTTATCGCAGACTTTACGGCTACACAGCTTATGCTAAAAAATATTATATATAAAATTAATAAAAGATATAATATAGGAAGAACTAGAGTTGTGGTTGGTGTGCCATCAGGTATTACAGAGGTAGAAGAAAGAGCTGTAGAAGAAGCAATTTTGCAGGCTGGAGCTAGAGAAGTATATTTAATGGAAGAACCTATGGCAGCAGCAATAGGTGCAAGCCTAGATATAGCAGAACCAAGTGGAAACATAATAGTAGATATAGGTGGAGGAACAACAGAAGTCGCAGTTATCTCACTTGGAGGAGTGGTAGTAAGTAATTCTATACGAATTGCGGGAGATGAATTAGACGAAGAAATAGTTAATTATGTAAAAAAAGAAATGAATCTTGCGATAGGAGAAGCCACAGCTGAGGATGTGAAAAAACAAATAGGTTGTGCAATGCCATTAGTTACAGAAATGAGTATGGAGATTAGTGGTAGAGATTTAACTACAGGGCTTCCTCAAACAGTAAAAATCACATCTACTCAGGTTCAAGAAGCCATACAAGAATCGATAAATAAAATACTAGAAACAATTAAACAAACTTTAGAAAGAACTCCACCAGAATTATCATCTGATATAATGGAAAAAGGAATAGTACTTTCTGGAGGAGGAGCATTAATAAAAAATTTGGATAAATTAATATCAGAAAGAACAGAGATGCCAGTGTATGTGGCCGAAGATCCACTTGAATGTGTGGTAAAAGGAGCAGGAAAAACACTAGAAGATTTAGAAAGATTAAAAACAGTATTAATCAATTCGAGAAAGAGAAAGTAGGGCAGATATGTATAAAAAGAAGAAACATGGAATTATAGGAATTATAATAACAATCATAATATTAATATTATTAGTAGTGTTTACTAATAGTAGTATTGATCAAATGTCATATATAGAAAATATATGCAATATTTTTGTTATGCCTATACAAAATGGATTTACTTATCTGAAGAATAAAATCTCTGGAAATGATAGTTTCTTTGCAGACTTGGACACTTTAAAACAAGAAAATGAAGAGTTAAAAGAAGCAAATAGTGAATTAGAACAATCTCTAAGAGAATTAGAAATTATTAAAGCAGAAAATGAAACATTAAAAGAATATCTTAATCTAGAAGAAAAATATTCTGATTATTCTACAATCCCAGCAGATGTAATAAATAGAGATATTAGCAACTATAGTAGTACGATAATTATAAATGTAGGTTCTGATGATGGTGTTGAGGAGGAAATGACAGTTATTGCAGATAGTGGATTAGTAGGACATATTATTTCAGTAACAAATAATACAGCAACAGTGCAAACTATAGTGGATACAGCAACAGCAGTTACAAGCACAATAAGTACGACAGATGATACTATTATTGTACAGGGAACACTAGATGATAAAACAACATTGAAAGCCACTTTTATACCTACTGATGCGGTGGTTTTAGAGGGTGATAGTGTAGAAACTTCAGGAATAGGAGGAATATACCCTAAAGGAATACATATAGGAACAATAAAAGAAGTTGTAGAAACAAGCAATATAACAGACAGGTATGCTATTGTTGAGGCTGCAGTTGATTTTACAAAACTTAACACTGTATTAGTAATAACAAATTAAGGTGAAAGGAATGGGGACATGATATGAAAAAAACTATAGCAATAATACTATTAATACTAACCTTTTTTATTACATATTTCATACAGTCTAATTTCTTTACATGGTTTACTATAGCTGGAGTACAACCAAATCTATTTGTAATATATATACTTTTTATAGGATTATTTGCAGGAAAAAAATTAGGATTAATCTTTGGAATAATATTTGGATTCTACATAGATGTTGTAATAGGTAGGCAAATAGGAATATCTGCTATAATGTTTGGACTTGTTGGACTTATTGGAGAGTATTTTGATAAAAACTTTTCAAAAGAAAGTAGAATAACAATAATGCTAATGATGGCGGGTAGTACAATAATCTATGAAGTTGGATGTTACATATTTAATGTGATTACTTTAGAAATGAATGTAGAGATATTTAGTTTTACAAAAATTCTATTAATTGAAGTAATATATAACTTAATACTTGTTATTATCTTATACACATTAATACAAAAAGCAGGAAAAACTTTGGAAGAAATATTTAAAACTAGAAACATATTAACACGATATTTTTAAAGCTATAAAAAATAAGTACATAAAACTATTGCTAATAATATAAAAACAAAAGGTGGTGAAAAATTGGGAAAAGAGAAAAATAGAGATGGAAGACTTAGATATAATATGCTCACTACAATTGTATACATAACAGGAATAATATTAATTGTACAATTATTTAATCTACAAATTATACATGGAGCAGAATATAGAGAAGAGTCCAACTCAAGACTTACTAGAGAAACTACCCTGAAGGCTGCAAGAGGCTCAATAAAAGACAGAACAGGAGTAGAACTTGTCACTACTGGTACAGAATATGGGGTTGAAATATATAGTACAAAAGTAGATGATGCAACTTTAAATGAATCCATAAAAAAATTTATAGAAATACTAGAAGCAAATGAAGACAAGTTTATAGATAATTTACCAATAACCGTTAACCCATTTGAATTCACCCAATCCACAGAAGAGGAACAAGAAAATTGGAAAACAAATAATGGAATAGACGAAAATTATACAGCAGAAGAGGCATTTAATTATTTAAAAGAAAAATACGAAATTTCAGAAGAAGATGACAGTATTGCAAGAAAAATTATGGCAGTAAGATATGAAATTACAAGGAATGGATATAGTAGCACAAGGTCAGTAAAAATAGCAGACAATATAAGTGATACCTCAGCAGTACAAATTAGAGAACAAAATGCAAAGCTATCAGGAATGAATGTTACAATAGAACCAACAGTCTCATATACATCTGAAAATCTAGCCTCACATGTTTTAGGATATGTTGGAGCTATAAGCGAAACAGAATACGAAACACGAAAAGATACATATAATAGTGATGACATAATAGGAAAAGATGGAATTCAATATGTTTTAGAAGAATATCTAAAAGGTACAGATGGAATAAAACAAGTTGATATGACAGTAGATGGAGCAATTACTAGTGAATATATTTCAGAAGAAGCAGTTGCAGGCTCAGATGTTGTATTAACAATAGATGCGAATTTGCAACAAGTTGCAGAAGATGCATTAGAGCAAAATATTAAAGATATTGCAGACGGAGTTTATGGGGATGAGTATGATGCAACTGCAGGAGCCGTAGTAGTTTTAGATGTTAATACAGGAGAAGTATTAGCCATGGCAAGCTACCCAGATTATAACCCAGAAAAATTTTCTGAAGAATATGCAGAAGATAATAGTGGAAGATATACAAATAGGGCAATAAGTGCTTCATACCCACCAGGATCTACATTTAAAATGGCAGTAGCTACAGCTGCTTTAGCTACAGGAACCATAACTACTACTACCAGAATAAATGATACGGGTGTATATCCATATAGCTATAATCCAGTATGTTGGTATTACAGAAGTTATGGAAGGGGACATGGATATTTAAATGTTAGTCAAGCTTTAAAATATTCATGTAACTATTTCTTTTATGAAATGGGATATGATTTGGGAATAGATACAATAGCAGAATATGCTTCTAAATATGGACTTGGAAAAAGAACAGGAATAGAACTAACAGGAGAATCTTCAGGAACGCTTGCTAGCACAGAATATGCAGAAAGTATAAATTATACCTGGTATTTGGCAGATACATTATCTGCATCAATAGGGCAAAGCTTTAATGAATTTACACCATTACAAATGGCAAAATATATAAGCATGATAGCAAATGGCGGAAAAAACATTGATGTAAGTATAATAAAATCTATAATTAATCCTGATGGTACAGAAGTTTCTGAAGAGGAAATTGAAAGTTTTGTAAGTGAAAAATTAGGAACTACAAATGAGCTTGAGGGAGATTTAGATATACCAGAAGAATATCTAGAAGCTATAAGAGCAGGAATGAAAGGAGTTACAAGCGAATCAGGGGGAACTGCTTATTCATATTTTACAGATTTAGATATTGTGATAGCAGGAAAAACAGGTTCTGCTCAAACGTCAGATGAAAACATAGTTCATGCATGGTTTGCTGGATTTGCCCCATATGATAATCCAGAAATAGCAGTGGTTGTAGTTATCGAAGGAGGAGGCTCAGGAGGATATACTGCTTATACTGCAAAACAAATAATAGAGGAATATTTTGGCGTGAATTCAGAAGAAATAACAGAAGATAAAACAGCTGAGTCAAGCATAGAAAGTGTTAGATAAAACTATTTAATAAAATTTTGCTAGAGCTAAATTAGTCTGGATGGAGGTTAAAATGAATAATTGTATTAGCATTAATATGAAAAAAAATCAAGTAGTAATAAAAGTAGAGGAAAATGCAGAACAAAAAGAGATTATGGCAGCTTTAAGGAAAAAAATTCTGGAGCTAAAGAATTTATACAAAGATGACAAAACACCAATATTAATCACAGGGAAAATATTAAAAAACAGAGAGATGGATGAGATACAATCGATTATTAAAAGATTTCTAGATGTGCAAATAGACTTTGATAGTCCTAAGGTATTAGGATTACATGGAATAAAGAAGACCTTTTATAAAGAAGTTGCAACTTCAGAAACAAAATTTCACAAAGGTTCGTTAAGATCTGGTCAAAGGTTGGAATTTGAAGGAAGTTTGGTAATAATCGGAGATGTTAATGCAGGAGCAGAAGTAATTGCAGGAGAAAATATAGTAGTACTTGGAATTCTAAGAGGGTTAGCTCATGCTGGTGCAAAAGGCAATAAAGATGCAATTATTGAAGCGGTAGACATAGAAGCGGTTCAAATAAGAATAGCAGATATTGTAAAAGAAATAGAAAAAGAAGAAGGAGATATTCATAAAGTAAGAACATCTGCTTACATAAATGATAAAGATGAATTAATATTAGAGTAAAACAGAAAAAGATTTAAATAATGGATAAATATAATCCATATATTTTATGTTTTTATTAGAAAAATATATAAATCGTGAATTGGAAAAGATTTTTCTAATTCACGATTTTTTGAGAGCTAATGTCTAGCTACTTTTTCAGCAGCCTCGTTTTATCGTTCCACCTTTGCTTAATCTTAACTTATTAGCAACAAAATCAACACTAAAAATAAAAATTCATCTTTTACTCCCTCTTTATAAAGAAAGAAGATCAAACAAATCAATAAAATGTCATCATAATGTAGTTTAATTCCAAAAATTTCAAATATGGCATCTTCAGTTTTAACAGATTCAGAATTTTGACTCTTTGTATTCTCGAGTGTACCAGAGAAATTTGCACCCTTTGAAAAGTTTTTATGAATTATCTTATTATAAAGATAATTTTTTGAAAAATTATTCTTCTTATTATTAATATCATTTGGAGAAGTTTTATTAGAAATTATATTATTACTAAAATTTTTATCTGCTACATTACTATAATTAACATTTCCTGTACTGCTTTGTGGATAATGATAGTATGGCCTAGTATAAAAGTGCGGAAAAAAAGGAAAACTATACATCATTTTTATTCTCACCAGCTAGGGAACTAAGAGTTTCAAAAGCTTTTCCCATACCAAAAAGCTTTATGTACTGATCTACTTTTTGTTTCCTACTTTCCTTCAAATATGGTTTTAATGAAAGTAATAAATTTGTTCTTGGATCATCCTTATTTGAATTCATTGAATCCATAATTTGCTTCATTTTTAAAATTGTATCAATATCAATATCAAAAGAAGTATTGTTATCACAGGAAGAATCATTAATATTGTTATCATTATTACTTTCAGAAGAATTCTTTAAATTATTGACAATGTTTTTTAATTCACTAGGGATATCTTTATTTTTTAACATTTGGCTGAATTGATTCATTAAATTATTCATATCGTTTTCGTTCATAGACATTCCTCCTAATTAATACCCTTACAAAACTTTAATAATATCCAAGAACAATAAAAAAGTAATATACTATTTTTCTTTTTTTATTTCATTTATAATTTGATTTGTATCTTTATTTTTTAATAAATTGCTTATTTTATTTATCCCTTGTTCTAAATCCTTTTTATCCATTTTAGAAAGCAATGTCATTAGTTGTGCCATATCCATATTTTTATTTTGATTACTCATAAACTCACCTCGTTATAATATATGAAGTAATAACTATAATATAATATGCAAATTAATAAAAAAGGTTACAAAGATATAAAATCAATATAAAAACTTTTATAGTGCTATGTAAAATAGTAAAAAAAATGTAACATAAACTTAATATTTGGTTCTAAAATGAATTTCCGTAAGTTAAAGTAAACGTATGGAAAAACTTACTATTATAAAGATGTTGAAAATTAGCAAAAAAATGTTAAAATAAGTTTAATATGTTGTATAAATGTTTTTTCAACAGTAATATTTACATATGTAGGAAACTTATGGAAAATCTACATAAAAAGTTTTGGAAAAAACGTAAAAGTGTTGAAAAAACAATAAAAATGTCGTATAATATATTTATATGTTATAAAAAAAATAATTGGAGGTTGTTTATGAACAAGCTAGTAAAAAGAATAGTTGCATTATTTTTAGTTATTACTCTAATGAGTGCAAATCTCTTAATATTAGGAGAATACACAATTGCATATGCATTAAGTGATGAGGAATTAAACAAACAGGACTCTGAAACAAATCAGAGAAATGTGGAATTTAATTCATATTTTTATGGAGGAACGCACAATGCTACATTTGATATAGATTCTGAAAGTGCAATCCTATACATAAGAATAAGCGTAGAAAATGCAGGATATTTAGAAAATGGAACAATAGAATTCCAAAATAATAATTTTAAAATTAAAGAAGAAATATCCAATGAGAATATTCAAAGTATTAATACAGAAACCAATATAATTGTATTGAACAAAATAAATAATGGTTCAGATATAACAATAGAGCTTCCAATAGAAATATTAGAAGGAGACTATGTATCATTAGATTACTTTAATAAAGAGACTACAACTAAATTTACAGGAACATATGTAGATGGTAATGGAAACGAAAAATCGGTAGAAAAAGAAGTAATCAATAAACTTGCTTGGAGCGGAACTGCAGAAGTAGAACTTACAGCTGAAGCTACAAAATTTGTGCCATATGCTACAGGAGAAAGTTATGGGGTACTAGTACAAACAAAAATAAATTCAAGTATTGCAGATAGTGCTTTACCAATTAAGACTACTAATATAGAAGTAAATGCTCCAACAATAGATGGAACATTACCATCATATGTAAAAGTAATATCAACAAAACTTGAAGCTACAAATGGAGAAACAGATGGCCTAAACTTCACAACAGAAAATTATTCATATGATGCAGAAGAAGGTATAGTTACAATAAGTACAGCTAATTTAGCAGATAGCATTTCTTGGAAAAAGAATGTAACAGATGAATATTATGTTACATATATTTTTGATGGCCTAGAAATTTATGAATATGCAAACGAAAATGAAATAGAAGTAGCTGTAACAGTAAATGCAAATATAGAAGTATATAATAGCACAAATGTAACAGTTACTGAGTCAACAGAAGTAGAAGCGAGCTTCACAGAAAGTGAAGGAGCAATAACAGATTTTAATATGAACCTTACAAACAAAATTGGTAAAGGTTATATATATGCAAACTATGATAGAGAAGATAAAATAGAAACTGAATATAAAACAACCTATACAGCAAATATATATAATTCAGAGATAATTGATTACATCTCATTTACACAGGGATATGATGCTTTTGTAAATGAAGATGATCAAGAATATACAACAACAGTTGGAATGGTAAGTGGCATTGCGGAAATAGATGGAGAAACAATTTCGGCAGGAGCATCAGAAGTTAATCTAGCTTACAATAAAAGAGTAGAGATTAGCCAAGAAATATTTAACAAGATACTTGGAGAAGATGGAACAATTACAATAACAGACTTTTTTGGAAAAGAACTTGGAGTAATAAACAAAGACTCTACATTAGAAGAAGGAAAATATATATTAGATATTAGTGAAAATGATAGAAATCAAATAACGATAGAAACTTCAGCACCTATCACAGAGGGACAATTAGAAATAACAATTACAAAAGCATTAAATGGGAATGATTCTTACACATTAGCACAAATGCAAACATTTGAAAAAATGAGAGCATATTTAAAAGGAAATACAAACACAACAACATTCACAGTCACAAAAGAAATGTCACTAGAAGAACCTGAAACAGTAGTAAACTTAGAATTAAGTAAAACAGATTTAACAACAGTTCTTACAAATGAAAATGTAGAAATAAGAGCAGTACTTGACACTTCAAGTGTATATAATGCATTATTTGAAAATCCAACATTAAAGATAACATTACCAGCTGAGATTGAGAGTGTAAACTTAAAGAGCACAAATATAGTATTAGCAAATGGACTTATAATAGAAAGTTCAGAAGTAGTAGAAGAAAATGGAAGACAAGTTATAAATATTGTATTAAGTGGAACACAAACAGATTATACAATAGATGCAGAATATAAAGGAGCAATAATTACTCTAAATGTAGATTTAACATTGGAAATGTTAACACCTAGTGGAACAGGAGAAATTACTCTTGATTATACAAATGAAAACGAAGTGACAACAAATGCAGAAGGAACAGTAAAAGAAAGTGTGAACTTTGTAGCACCAAGTGGTGTTGTAGCAGCAAGTGGAATTAGCAATTATAAAGATGGAGCATCAGATATTTTAACAATCTCTGATGAAGCGGAAACAGTAGAGATAGACACATATTCAGATTCAAGAACAGTTAAAATAAGTGCATCTGTAATTAATAATTATGATAATAATATAAGTAATGTTGTTATATTAGGAAGAATACCAGCAGAAGGAAATACAAATATAGATTCAGAAACAGAACTGGGTTCAACATTTACAATGCCATTATCTTCAGCAATAGCCTTATCTGGCATAGATGAAGAAGGTTATACAATATATTATTCAGATAGTGAAAATGCAACAAGTGATTTAGAAGATAGTTCAAATAGCTGGTCAGAAACAGCAACAACAGCATCTAGATCATACTTAATCGTACTTGATGATGATTATGAAATGGAATCTGGAGAGAAAATAGATTTTGAGTATGAAGTAGAACTACCAGAACAATTATCAAATAACAATAATTCTTATGCAGTATATAAAGTATATTATGATAATGATTCTGAAATAGGAACAATGGAAGAGAATAAACTATCTGCAACAATTGGACTAAGTACAGGGACAGGACCTGAATTAGAAGTATCAATAGCACCAACAGTAGATGTAATAAGAGAAGGACAAATAGTAAAAATAAAAGCTACTATAACAAATGTTGGAGAAGTAGATGCTACTAATGTAGAATTAAGTTCAACAGCTCCAGAGTTTTTGACATTTGTAGATTATGCACCTGGAAGTGGTTTCTATGATGATGAAGAAGAAACAAAGAGTATTTCAATTGGAACAATAGGAGCGGGTGAAACTGTAGAAATATCATATTATATACAAATAGATGACTATGTACAAATAGAAGAAGATTATAATGAAACAGATGACACACCTTATGTAGAAACATATCCGGTTGATATAGTATACCAAGTAACAGTAACAGCAGATGATTTAGAAGAAGGAATTACAGCTGATTACACATTTAGTGTAGAAGATGGAAAAATAGCTTTTTACATATATAATGATGTGGGTGAAAACGATATAATACAAAACGGAATGACAGTTACATATTCAATTCAAATGATTAATATTGCATATAATGGAGAAAGTCTAAATAATGTTGTATTAACGTTGCAACTACCACAAGGAACTACATTTGTAAGTGGCGTGGTGAGAGACAGTTGGACTTCTACAGATTCAATATCAGATGGATTTATATATGAAGATACTACAAATACATTAATTATAAATGTAGGAACACTCGAATTACAAAAATATGTTGAATTTCAGCTTACAATAGATGATTACCAAGAAGATTTATCAATAATTGCTACAGCAACAGCAGATGATACAGAAACACATTATTCAAATGCAATAGATAATGAAACTGGAACACCAGAGTTGGAAATCTCAGAATTAACAACATCTCCAAGATATGTTCCGGAGGGAGAAGAGGTTACATATGAATTAACTATTACAAATATTGGAGATACTGATGCAAGAAATCTAGTAATAACAGACACATTACCATCAGAACTAACATTTGTAGAGGCAACTTACACATATAGTACTGGAGAAACTGTAACAGTTAGCAATCTTACAGATGGTGTCCTTCAAATACAGTTAACTAGACTAACAGCAGGAGCTAGTATAGTAGTAACAGTAACTGCACAAGCAGGATTATTACCAAGTACAGATGATGTAACTATAGAAAACAAAATGACTGTTTCGGCAAACAATTTTGAAGCAGTAGAAACAAATACAGTAACAAACATAATAGAATATAATAGTAGCTTACATAATGGTGGTTCAGAAAATCCTAATAATAGATATAAAATATCAGGAACTGCATGGATAGATACAAATATGGATGGTAAAAGAGATTCGTCAGAACAAACAATACCAGACATGGAAGTAATGCTTTTAAGTGAAGATGGAACTACAGTAATAGCAGATGCAGATACTGGAGAAGAAAAAATAACAACAACATCAAGCAGTGGTACTTATGAATTTGATAATTTACCAAATGGAAATTATTTAGTAGTATTCCTATATGATTCTTCAACATATACTTTAACAGATTATCAAAAATCTGGTGTTGATGAAAGCTTTAACTCAGATGCAATTGAAATAAATATAACAATAGATGGTGAAAGAAGAATAGCAGCTATTACAGATGTAATTACAGTAAATGGTGCAAATGTAAGAGATATTGATATAGGTTTATATACATCAGAAAGATTTGATTTAAGCTTAGATAAATATGTAAGTAAAATAACAGTAACAACAAATACAAGTGGTACTACGGAATATGATTTTGGAGAGCAACAAGTTGCAATGGTACAAGTTCGTGAAAGAAATGTAGGATATAGTAGTGCAGTAATAGAATATAAAATAGTAGTTACAAATGAAGGAACAGTATCAGGATATGCAAATAAAATAGTAGACTACTTACCAGATGGAGTTACATTTAATTCAGAATTAAATACAGATTGGTATTTATCAGATAATGGCAATATATATAATGCAAGTTTGGCAAATGATAGAATAGAGCCAGGAGAGACTAGAGAGATAAGTTTAATAGTAAATGTAAATATCACAGAAGATTTAATCTTCAGTACCTTAACAAATACAGCAGAAATATATGAAAGCTATAATGAATTAGCTTTGCAAGACATAGACTCATCAGCTGGCAATCAAGTAAGCGGTGAAGACGATATGTCTGTAGCAGAAGTGGTATTAGCAATAACCACTGGTAATGAGATAATAATTTATACAGGAATAGCACTAGTAGTAATAGCAATAATAGGATTTGGAGCATATGAGATTAAAAAACGTGTTCTAAATAAAAAAGTCTAAGAGGAAAGGAGGTTTAGAACATGAATAGTAAAATAATAAAAGCAAGTCTAATTATTATAGTTATAGCATTAGCAATATTTGCTTTTAGCCAATTAAAGTATGAGACAACAACAATGCAAACACTTGAAGAAGTGATAAGCTCAATAGGAGAAACGGCTAGCTCGACTGGAGAACTAGTGTTAGGAGAAGATCCAGATACTTATAACTATAATACAAATCCAGGAGAGTTTGAGGCTACTCAGTATACTTCTTTCGATGACCCGATATATGGGGATTATGCAATGTTTTGTATACAGCCAAGAGCTCAATTAAAATATGAAGACTCGATTAGCTATAGTACTGCTAAATCACTAGTAGGAAATTATTATAGCAATACACGTCATGCTTCTACAAGCCATGAAGGAAAATATACTTATCCGGTTTTTAGACCATATGAAGATAGCATAGATCTTGATTTGCCGGTAGCAGCAGCATATATTCTTTCTGAGCCGGGAGGCTGGAGTGAGGATAAACAATTAGCCTTATGGCATTTAAGAAACTACAGTATTGATGAAGGTCTTATTCTGAATGCATCCAAATCAGAATTTGATACTAGAAATTCAATATATGATCAAGAAGCTCTAGATTACTATTATTATGATAAGGCTGTTAGAGGCAATGGACTAAATCCAGTAAATCAAACTAATACTGATGATGTTACAATAGAAAAAAATGATGGCGAATATACAGTAGGACCATTTAATGTTACATATTATGATGAAAGAATAAAATCAGAAAATGTATATTTTGCAGGAATTTCAGATATAAAGGTTATAGCATATAATAAAAATTATGAAGAATTAGATGTTGACATAAATGTAAAAGCAATCATTCTAAAAGATACTACCACACAGCAATGGGGATCAGCTGTAACACCAGAATATTTTGAGCCAAGCGAAGACTTGAAAGTAGATGAAACTACACAAGTTTATCCAGCATCAGGACAAGATTTTATGATAGTATTTGATGACCCAAATAAAAATATAAGTTCAAGCCAAGATAAAGTATATTATATTTCAGTAAAAGTTGAATTTAAATATATGCTAGCAAATGGAAAATATACGAAATTACAAGGTACAAAATATTTAGTAAAATATACACATGATCATACTTATAACAATGGACGTGGTTGTATGACAACATGTTATTTAGCAGAAAAGGCTCAACAAACTGTAATATCAATTGGTACTGGAGCAATAAGAAGTGTATATGTACAAGAGGTAACAATTGCAGAAAATCTAGAAATAAGAAATGAAATTAGTATTGGCGGATATGTATGGGAAGATGGAGTATCTACTAAAGAGAGTATTGCAGATGGTTTAAATAATACCTCTGGAGAAGTTGATACACCACTAAAGAATATAAAAGTAACATTATATACATCTGATGGACAAATAGCAACACTAGAATCAGATCCATATGAAGATGGAATTTCAGAAGAAGAGTTAATGCATAGAATTAACCCAACATATACTGATGAAAATGGATACTATTTATTTACAGGAATAGACCCAGATTTACAATACTATGTAGTATTTGAATATAATGGCCAAAGATATTTGCCAACAGAATATTTAAATGCTTCATCAAATACACAATATACATCAATATCAGAAATGATTAGTGCAGGTCAATATGGAACAGATGCATGGATACATACATCAAAAGCAACAGAATCTTCAAATTCAACATTTGCAGGAGTTGAAATTTCGAGAAATGCTCTTGACTCTAGATTTGCAGAAATAGGATCATACTCAAATAACTATACTTCTAGCAACTCACTAGGTGTAGTAGGAACATATAATGTTGTTTATACACAATTAGAATTAATGGGATATACATTAAATTCAGATGGAGATTATGTACAGACAGGAGTACAATTAGTAGATGGTTATACTTATAACTCATATGGACTAGAGATGGACACATATAGTGAAGGTGCAATATCACAAGCAATTAGAGAATATATAGTAACAAATAAGCAATTCCCAGATGATGATGCAATGATGACAATTTATAGAAATATTGCAGGAAATGACCAAGAAATTTGGAGAATGTTGCAATTCATAGAAGATTGCTACATACAAGCTTACTCTGGTTCAGCATTTACAGAGACAAGAGAAGATTACTTATATATTGATTCTTCAGGAAATGAATACTCTACAGAAGATGAGACATATGGTGAAGGTGAATATTATATAAACTTAGGTTTATGGAGAAGACAAGAGTTTGATGCAGCACTTTCAAAAGATGTGTATAAAGCAACGCTGAAAATAAATGGAAAAACAGTAGTTTATACATATAATGCAAGAACTCAAAGCCAAGATGATTATTGGGATATTAACCTAAGAATTTCAGATTATGAAGCTTACTATGGAACAACTTATACAAGAGAATTATATGAATCAGATTACTTGTTTAATACAGACGGCTATGAAGTAGACGGACATAGTGGAGAGCCACTAGAAATATATATTACATACAAGATTTCAGTTAGAAACCAATCTCAAAGCATTTTAGCAGAGATAGAAGAAGTAGTAGACTACTATGATTCAGAATATACATATATTGAAGATTTATCTTGGGTAATGTATGGAGAAACATCTATAACAGATGATGAATACTATAATGCAATGGTTGCAGAAAACTTAAGCTCAATTGCAAATGCACGAGATGTAAATAGTAGTAATTCTAGTAAATATGGTTCTTCAACAGAAGAAAATATAGGAGATTATAGTAAAATATATATTACTGGATTAGATGGCTATAAACTATCATCAGGTGAGACAGCATACATTTATTTAACATTCCAAGTTAATAAAGATGACAGCGGAAGAGTAATTCTTGATGACGACGACATGGTAGGAAAAATTAACTTAGCAGAAATAAATGGATATTCTACATATTATAGAAATAATACAGAGCTTCCAAACAATGTAACAAAATCATCTTCTAATATAGCAGGATTACTAGATGTAGATTCTAAACCAGGTAACCTAGAAGCAAGCGACTTAGAAGGAGACAATTACGAATACAACTTTGAAGATGACACAGATAGAGCACCAGGATTAAGAGTAATTATAGATGAAGATGCAATAAGAGAAGCAAATGGTGTTGTATGGGAGGATGAAAGAAACCAAGTATCAGGAAATGCAGCAGTAGGTGATGGTATAAGACAAGATAGTGAGATAACAATTGCTGGAGTAAATGTATACTTAATAGAAATACTTTCAGATGGAACAGAATATACTTGGCAAACAACACAAACAGATTCAAATGGATTATATACTTTTGAAAATTATATACCAGGTGATTACATTATAAGATTCTCCTATGGTGATACAGAAGCAACAGCACTTACTACAGATAATGGTGGTTTGAATGTAGTATCATACAATGGTCAAGATTTTAAATCAACTACATATCAAGCTGGAATATCTTCAGATTATGATGTAAATAATGATAATGAGAGTGGAACATATACTTATAACACATCAGCAGCAGATAATGCTGGAGCTAACTACTCTGATGCAAAAGATATTTGGAGCAGAAGAGAGGAAGTTAATAATTATACAACAACAACAGCAAATACAAACCATATAGCAGAAGTTCTAGCATCACCATATGTAACACCTACTTATACAGATAGCAATAATGTAGAAGTATCATATGATGATACTCAAATGCAAGCATTATATAATGAGCTTATTCAAAATACATATATGATAGCAGAAACTGGTATTATAAATGTAGAAATTGAATATGACAGAACAACAACAGATGCAACAAATGAGTACAATGGATATTATGTATTTAGCAATGTTGACTTTGGTTTATCAGAAAGACCAAAAGCTCAAGTTGAAATAGATAAATCTGTAGCAAATCTACAAGTAACACTTGCAAATGGAACAATACTATTTGATATAAACGGATCTGCAAATAATGCTTTATGGCAAGACCATGAAGAATATAGCTTAGATGAAAATATAGAAGATGGTAAATATGAGGATTACTATAGTGTAGACCATAGATATGCATTTAGAGATGAAATTACTGACATTATAACAGGTACAGATCAAGGTTTAATACAACTTACAATGGACCAAGAAATAATGTATGGTGCTACAATTAGAGTTACATATGCTATAAAAGTAACAAATGTTGGTGAGACAGATTATGATACTTTAGCATTCTACTATCAAGGAACAGCCGGAAGCGATGCAGATGTAACGACAACAACTGTAAATCAAATAGTAGATTATGTAGAAAACAATTTACAATTTGATAGTTCTGATTCAACAAATGCTGGAAACGGTTGGTCAGTAATTACTGCAGATGCATTAACATCAAGTGGACTAGTTAATAGCAACTTATCAGATAAACTAGCACAATTTAATACTATTATCACAACAGAGAATATTGAACAAGAATTGACACCAGGAGAAGAGGCTAGTGTAACTTTAGTACTATCACAATTAATCACAGCTCAGAATGCTGAGGATGATTTAACATATGAAAATATGGTTGAGATAGTAGAAACAAGTAACTCTGTTGGTAGAAGAATGGCTTACTCAGTAGTTGGTAACCAAGATCCAACAACAGATCCAGCAGAAGTAGACAGTAATGTAGCAGAAAGAATAATCATACTTCCACCATTTGGTATTGGTGATACAATAATATATGCTGGAATAGCACTTGCTATAGGAGCAATCCTAGTAGTAGGAATTGTACTAATCAAGAAGAAAGTCATAAAGGGTAAGAATAATTAATTAAATAGAACTAATAGAATATAAACTTCTATTAGTCTCAAAATTAAACAAAGGGAACAGGTTTATACTTGTTCTCTTTTGTTTTTAATAGTCTATAAATTTTCCGCAATCTATTGAAAAAAACGCTATTTTACGATAAAATATAATACATAAATTGTTATAAATTAAAATAAAAAACAATAACACATCACATTTTGTAAAAAACTTTTTTATATTATGGATTAAATGTGACAAAAAAATTTATTAGAAAGAACTATAATTTATAGCAGCATTAAAACTGCTTACACAAAAGAAAATCAACTAGAAAACATTAATGCATAAATAAAAAGTTAGAGGTGGTTAATATGTTTCAAAATATAACAGGAGATTCACTTAATAATCAAAATGAATATAATGAAGAGAGTAAAAAGGTTAGTACAAAAGATGTGTTAAAAAGATTATTAGCGAAGCAAAATATTTTATTATATATAATAACTTTTATGATGTCGATGGTGGGACTTAAGAATAGTACACTTATATTTTCATTAGTTCCATTTGGACTTGCTATTATTGCAGGAGCTCTTAGCAATAATAAACCAATAGGTATAATGTATGTGTTGTCTTTAATAGGTACATTTATAAAATTTGGATTTAATAATTTATTAGTATATTTCATAACATCATTAGTTTTTTTTGTAGCTGTTTTAATTGTAAGACCTAGAGTGCAAGAAAATGTAAATGAAAAAAAGAAAATAGGTGGACATCTATTTTTGGCAGTTGTTATAGTACAAATAGTGCCAATGTTTTTTAGAGAATTTTATGTATTTGATTTACTAACAGGTATAATGCTTGGAGTTACTACATATATTTTCTACAAGATATTTGCTAATTCGATTACTATGCTTATAAATTTTGGAAGAAAAAGAGCATTTACAATAGAAGAAGTGATGGGGACAAGTCTTCTTTTTGCAATAGCAGTTACTGCATTTGGTGATTTAAGCATATTTGGGTTTTCTATAAAAAATATTTTAAGCATATTGATAGTACTAGTACTAGGCTGGAAAAATGGAATGTTAGTTGGTGCTACAGGTGGAATTACAATAGGGGTTGTGCTTGGAATAATAGCTGAGTTAGAACCTATTATGATTGCAGCATATGCAATATCTGGATTGATTGCGGGGCTCTTGAATCGATTTGGAAGAATTGGAGTAATAGTAGGGTTTGCCTTAGGAAATGTTGTGCTAGCTTATGCTGCAAATGGTAATACAGTTGAACTTATTTTATTTCAAGAGATACTGATTGCATCACTTGGATTATTGGCATTTCCGAAAAATATTGAAATAAACATTGAAGATTTAGTTGGAAGTAATAAACTTTTGCCAGAAGTTACGGAAAGAGATTTAGAAGAAAATCAAGATACAATTTATAAATTAAATAGCATGTCGGAAACAATTAACGATATGGCAGAAAGCTATGGAGAAGCAGCAGCTACAATTCTTTCAGAGGAAGAACTAAAAGAGCAAGAAAAAACAAATATAGATATTTTTTTAGAAGAACTAAAGAAAAATTTAGAAGAACTAGAAGACAATATGCTATATGAAGAAATATATTATCCTACTAAACAATTAATTACAGATATTTTTGATTATTTATTAGAAAATGATATTATTACTGAAAAGGAATTAGTTAGAATATTGGAGAATAATAATAATTATATTGTTGGGTTTGAAAATACAAAGGGACAAGCCAAAGAAGACATATATAAAATTGTTAAAGCAATAAATTATTCATATAGAATTAGTAAAATAAATTTTATTTGGAAAAAGAAATTAGATGAAAGTAAGAAAACAGTATCATCACAGCTTAAAGGGGTGTCAGAAGCTATATCTAGGATGGCAGATGATATAAATAAAAAGGAAGATAAATTTGTAGAGAAGAAACAAGAAATCTTAAATTTGCTTGAACAAAGGCAGATAGAGATAAAAAGTATTGAAATAAAACAAAAAAATACATGTAGATATATTGTAGAGGTATATACCGATGTTTGTGAAAATTCAGATGGAACACAGTGTGATATTAAGAAAATATGTAAAATTTTAAGCAAAGCATTAGGAGAGAACATGATAATGCAGAAACAAGAGTGTGGATTAAGACTAAATAAAGAAGCCTGTAAATTTACATATATTTCGGATGATAATTATAATGTACAAATTGGAACTGCCAAATCTACAAAATCAGGTTCTCCTGTATCAGGTGATAGTATTTTGCAAATAAAGTTAGATGACGGAAAATATTTACTTGCTTTAAGTGATGGTATGGGTTCAGGACCAGAAGCAATGAAGAGTAGTAAGATTGCCGTAAAAATGCTAGAAAGATTGTTGACAGCAGGTTTTGAGAAAGATGTTTCGCTAAAGCTGATTAATTCTACTCTTTCTGCAAACACAGATGATGATATGTATGCAACACTTGACATAGAAATTTTAGACTTATTTAATGGAAACATGGAATTTATAAAAAATAGTGCATGTCCAACATATGTAAAAAGAGGGAGAGATGTCCAATTATTAAAGTCAATGTCCTTGCCTACTGGAATATTAAGTGATGTGGATTTAGTTGTATATGATTATGATTTACAAGATGGGGATATATTGGTAATGTGTACAGATGGGGTGATTGATTCTAATAAAGAATACTTGAATAAACAGCTATGGATTAAATATTTATTAGAAGATATAGAAACAAATGATGCACAAAAAATAGCGGATATTATTATACAGGAATCCATAGATAATGATTTTGGAAATCAGAAAGATGATATGAGTGTGATTGTGGCAAGAGTGAGTAAGAAATAAGCAAAAGAATCAAAAAGGGACAGCTCCAATGTTCCAGAAATGAAACATTGGAGATAGTCCTGCTATCAAGAAATAAAACAAAGAAACAGCTTCATTGTTCCATTTTGGAACAATGAAGCTGTTTCTGACAATGTAATGTTTATGGGACAATTAAAATAGAGATAAAAAAAGGTCAATTGAAAAGTGAAATTCAAGATTAAAAAAATGTTAAAAAAAGTAGAAACCTGTTGTAAATCTTCTCTAAAATATGATATAGTATATATGGAAAAAATAAGCTTTTTTGGAGGTCAGTATGGGTAAAGGAAAAAGATATGATGGGGAGCAAAAGCTGAACATAAAAAAAGTATTTGCAGTTATAATAGCAATTGCAGTAATAATTATGTTTGTAGTTGGTATAAATAAATTGTTTAATACTGATAGTGTAACACAAGAGAAAACAGTAGCGCTAAGATATTTTCCAGTATATACTGAAGAAAAATGGGGTGTAATTGATTCTAGTGGTAATATAATAATTGAACCAGAATATGATGAATATATAGTTATACCAGATAGTTCTGAGGCAATTTTTATATGTACAGTAAATGTGGATTATAGTGAAGGAACATATGATACTTTAGTACTTAATGCAAATGGAGAAGAATTATTTACTGAATATGATACAGTTGAGGCTATAGAAAATTATGATGACAGTAACAATTTATGGTATGAAAGTGGGATTTTAAAGGTTTCTCAAGATGGAAAATATGGAATTGTAAATACATCTGGAAGTTTATTGGTAAATTGCGAATATGATGATATAACAGCACTTCAAGGAGTAACTAATAGTTTACTTACAGAAAAAGAAGGATTATATGGAATTGTAGATAATGTTGGTTCTGTAATAATAGAAAATGAATATGCTGGGATAGAGCCAATATCTGACCAATATGAAAATGGTTATATTGTAACTGATGAAAATGGTAATAAAGGTGTGATAAATTACACAAAAACAGTTGCTATAGATACTGAATATGATGACATAAAAAATGTGTATTGTAATGGAAGATATTACATAG
The DNA here is from genome assembly GCA_964587175.1 of uncultured Clostridium sp. Taxonomy (GTDB): domain Bacteria; phylum Bacillota; class Clostridia; order TANB77; family CAG-508; genus CALXVA01. Next base: position 16,086 of record CAZPKK010000001.1, on the reverse strand, counting down.
TAAGGCAAGATTCAAACTGGAAGATTGTTGACACTGATGGAAATGAATACTTATCTGGAGAATATGATGACATTATATCTGTTAATAATGAAAATGCCATTGTTGAGGATAATGGAAGTTATGGAATAGTAGCTATTTCTGATGGACAAAGTGTTATAGATATTGAATATGATAGCATTGCATATGCTACTGGGAACAATTATATCGTAAGTCAAGATTCAAAATATGGAATAATTGATACTGAAGGCAATGTGCTTGTTGATTTTAATTATAATGGTATTGTCTATAGGGAAACAGCAAACTTTTATGAAGCTACAAATGATGATTATACCTCAGATTTAATAGATACGGATATGAATGTGAAATTATCAGGTGTAATTATCTCAGAGTTAAATGTGTCAAATGGATATATTAAGGTTAGAGAAAATGACGAATATAAATATTATAATTTTAGATTTGAAGAGAAAGATTCGACAGAGGTTTTAACTAGTAACACTCTTTTCTTAAGTAGGAATGAAGAAGGAAAATATGGCTTTGTAGATAGAAATGGTAATGTTATAGTAGATTATATTTATGATGATGCTAGAGAACAAAATGATTATGGGTATGCAAGTGTAAAGCAAAATGGATTATGGGGAACTATAAATTCAAGGGGAGAAGTTACAGTTGCACCTTCATATGATTTAGATAATAATGCTTTAGTAGAGTTTATTGGCAAATGGCATTTAGGAGAAGATTTAAATTTATACTACTTTACAGATGAGTAAGACAATATTAATGATAAAGTGTCAATAAAGTAAAACTAAAAGAAAATAAAATATATAATAATTAATGAAGCATTGAAATAACTTAGGAGGAATTAATTTTGGAACTTACGACAAAATATCAGTATACATATTTTATTTATCCGTATATGATTGAAGAAACTAAATATAAGAAATATTTACAGAATCTACTTAGAAATCCAAAGTGTAAAGTAAGATTTTTTGATAGACAAAGAGACATACATTTGTATACATATTTTTTGCCTGCAATTAGAGAGTATATGTTTTGGTCTTTGGGGCTTGATAAAAATGCAATTAAAGATTTTAAGAAATTAGATACAGCACTGCAGTCTACTTTGCTTTCTAAATATGAGTGTAATATATTTAATTATGAATTAACTGAAAATTTGCAAGGAAAGGTTGAAACAGAAAACGGTATATTTTTTGAAATATCAGAGATAAAGATTATATGTTATAAAACCGGAGCTTGTTTTTTAATATTTAAGACTAATCTTGGAGATAGTGATACTTTTTCAGATTTATTAAATTTTAATTATAAATTTAGAGAAATAAATTCAGAAGCTTATAATTTAAAAGAATATGAAAATATAAAAATTCAGTCTAATTCTTTTAAAAATGTAAAAGATATTTCTGTATTAATAAAAGATATTACTGGAAATGATTTAATTTCTAGAAAAGCCAACATAGGAAATGAAAAGTTTTTTGTATATTCGTATGCATGCTTAGATCAAAAAGATTGGGGAGAAAATACAGAGCATGAAGGATTAGATAACATATTTGAAAAATTTCGTTCTGTGCAACCTGCTAATTCTCAAATAGTAGATGATAGATATTCTATAGAAGGTAATAGTAAAATAAAAGAAAGAAAGTCAATATATAAAAACCAATATATAAGGTATGGATTTACTGTGGCAAGTACAGTTTTATTTACATCTAATATAAATACAACTAATTTTACTGTGGTACCTCAGAAATACGAAAGTGAATACTTATATACATATATATTGGTTTTATACAAAAAAATGATGTTAAATAAATTAAATTATGAATTTAGGAATAAATTTAAGAATGCAGAGAAAAGTTTCATTAGATTTACAGAGAACATTTGGATACAAGATATTACAAATGAAGAATTTGGAAGAAGATTAGAAAAAAGCTGGATGGAAAATCTAGAAATAGAAGAATCATTTATAAAGCTAAAAAGTGAATATGATGTTACATATAAAAGGTATAAAGTTGAGGAAATGAAAAAAAATAATAAAGCTACAATGGTTATTATTGCTGTAATATTAGTGATTAATCTTCTTACAATTATTTATGTGAGTATAAGGTAGTAAGATATTAAGCTAAAGAGAGTAGAGAGGATAGTTATAAATGAAGGTTACAACAGGAATAGATATAATTGAAGTTGAACGAATAAAAGAAGCTATACAAGAGATGGGGGATAGCTTCTTAAATAAGATATATACAGAAAAAGAAATAAAATACTGTAATAAGTCGGAAGTAATGAAATATCAACACTTTGCGGCTAGATTTGCAGCAAAAGAGGCAATATTTAAGGCGGTTTCTGAATATATTAGTGGAAGAGAAGATGCTTTATGGAAGAATATAGAGATAATAAATGTTGATGGTGGAAAACCTGAAGTAAATGTGGAAAAACTGATACAAAATATAACTAAAACTGCGGATAATTTCAATTTCAAAAATATAGACATTAGTATTTCGCATATAAAGGAATATGCAGTAGCAGTGGCAGTAGCAGTAATTGAAAATTAGGAAAAAAGAAGTGTTTTTCAGATTTGATTTACTTTGATACAGACTATAAAAAAGATAAGTATTTAATTTTAGATAATAGGGGACAGATTTAAATCTGTCCCTAAGATATATAAGAAAGGAGTTATAAAATGGAACTTTTTGATTCACATGCACATTATAATGATGAAAAGTTTAATCAGGATAGAGAAGAGATTATTGACTCTATATATAAATCAGGTGTTACAAAATTAGTTAATGCAGGATATAGTTTATCTTCTTCCAAATATGCACTGAAAATAGCAGAAAAATATGAGTGGATGTACACAATTTCTGGTATTTCTCCTAATGATTTGCCAAGCACAAGAGAAATGTTAAGAGAACAAATAAAAGAGTTATCGGAATTCGTGAAAAATGAAAAATATAAAAATAAAATAGTGGCTATTGGAGAAATTGGTTTAGATTATCACTGGAATACAGATAATATTGAGCTACAAAAAGAAGCTTTTATCAAGCAAATTGAATTAGCAAACGAAGAAAAGCTACCAATAGTTATTCATACAAGAGAAGCAGTAATGGATACTTTGCAAATACTAAAAGAACATATAGTTACAAAAAAAGGCGTATTTCACTGTTGTCCGCTAAATAGGGAGTTAGTAAAAGACGCTTTGAAATTGGGATTTTACATTTCTTTTGCTGGTCCAATTACATTTAGAAATTCAAAAAATGCAAATGAAATAATAGAGATGGTACCATTAGATAGAATTTTAATTGAAACAGATAGTCCGTATCTATCGCCAGAACCTAATAGAGGAAAACGCAACGATTCTAGAAATGTAAAATATGTTGCTCAAAAAATAGCTGAGGTTAAGCAAATGGATTTTGGGAAAATTGCAAAAATAACTTATGAGAATGCTTGCAAAATATTTGGGCTTGGCTAATTAAAATTCGGGGTTACTAGATATGAATTTGAAAAAAGGAGACAGATTTAAATTGTAGTTTATTTATAAAATATATCTAGCAACTTAAAAGTTTGTAATTCAAGTGCTTTATTTTAAATTTCTAATTGCTTCAATTCTATCTTCTATTGATGGGTGGGTAGAAAATAGGCTTGTTTTTCTTCTTCCATTTTTTGTATTTGCTCTAAATGGGCTTACTATATACATATGTGCTGTGGAGTTGTTTGCAGTTTTTAATTCGTTTGGGTATGCATCCAATTTTTTAAGAGCGGAAATTAGTCCATCTGGGTTTCTAGTTAATTCAACAGCACTTGCATCTGCTAAATATTCTCTACGACGTGATAATGCAAGTTGCATTAATTTACCAAAAATAGGTGCTAAAATTAAACAAAGTAAACCAATTAACATAAGAATAGGATTTGCTCTTTCATCTCTGTCTCTTCCACCACCCCAGAAAAATGCTCTACTAACCCAGTCTGTAAGAATAACTATGAATCCAACCATGACAGTAACAACGGCAGAAAGTCTTATGTCATAATTTTTTACATGTGATAACTCATGAGCTATTACTCCTTCAAGTTCATAATAATCCATTTTTTCAAGCAAACCAGTAGTAACACAAATTATAGCATTTTCAGGATTTCTTCCTGTTGCAAAAGCATTTGGTTGTGAATCATCTACTACATATAATCTTGGTTTATATTCCAAACCAGAAGACACCATTAATCCTTCTAATATATTATTCAATTGTTTGTATTGTTCTGGAGAAGCTTCGTGAGCCTTGTTAATAGAAAGAATAATCCTATCACTATAATAGTATGAAGCCCAAGAGGTGGCTATAGCAAATAGCATTGCAATAACAATTGAAATAGCACCTAAACGAAAAGCCATGCATACATAATATACAATTAAAGTAATTATTAATAAAAATATTCCTATAATTACACCAGTTTTTAATTTATTTTTTTGTATATCCTCATACATAATAATCAGTCCTTTTATAAAAATCTATTAATTTTAATGATGGTTGTAAGGCTGGAAATAATACAAGCGAAGATAACGAATGAATAAGTAAAAGAGCGATGAAAATTCATAATATAAAGAGCTTTCACCGCTTGTGAATTACTTATTAAAATCAACCTTAATATTCTTTTTTGCCTCTTCATTATCTACTTCAAATAAAGCTTCTGCTGTGAAGTGAAACATTGATGCAACTACATTTGAAGGGAAAACTTCAAGCTTTGTATTATATCGTGTTACAGTGTCATTATAAAATTGTCTTGAATAAGATATTTTATTTTCTGTATTTGTTAATTCTGTTTGAAGTTCTGAAAAGTTTTGGTTAGCTTTTAAGTCTGGATAATTTTCTGCAACAGCCATAATTGTTTTTAAGGATTGTGATAATTCATTATCAATTTTAGCCTTTTGGTCTATTGTTTTTGCATTTGACCATGAAGAACGTAGTTCAGTAATTTTAGTAAGTACATCTGCCTCATGTGCCATATATCCTTTTACAGTTTCAACCAAGTTTGGAATTAAATCAAATCTTCTCTGTAATTGAACATCGATTTGACTCCATGCATTTTTTACTCTTTGCCTCATTGTCACTAAGTTGTTATAAATAACTATGAAAGCTATAACGACTATTGCGAGAATAAGAAATATAATCCACCACATAAAATATTTCCTCCTTTTTTGATATAATGGTATAATATCATATTAATAAATATTATACAATAAATTTAACATTTATATGTGAAAATTTTGTGAAATTTGCAAGATAAGTTACATCTAACTTATAAATTACTTGTAATTTATATTATTGAATTAACAAAATAAATTAAAAAAAATTATCATAATTTTAGTACAAGCTGAATATAATAGTATTAAGGGAGATTTTTTGAAATTAACAAAAAAATAAAAAGCAGTAGTACCAGTGCTCCGTGAGAAATTTCCGAAATTTGACAGAAAAAAGTAAATATGGTATAATATATGTGTTGCTTTTAAAGGAGGGAACAAATTTCGTATGAAAGGTAATGATAAAGCGTCAATATCGCTGAAGAAAATCGTATGTATTAGTATTATACTTGTTTTCTTATTAAGCGTTGGCGTAATGGCAGGAAATGTCAAGGTAAATAAGGTAAAAATAGTTTTATCTAGCGGATATGAAATGGATATCTTAACTACTAAGACAAGTGTCAAAGATATTTTAAATGAAAATCATATAGTATTATTAGAAGATGAAAAAGTAACACCAGATACAACAGAAGAATTATCTGATAATAACACTATAATAATATCAAAAGAATCAGAAGATGTTGAAGTATCTGAAGTAGTCGAAAAATCTTCTGATATAACAGCAGAAGAAGTATTAGATAATTATACAACTATAACAGAAAAAATAGTTGTAGAGGAAGTAACTATACCTTATGAAACAATAACTAAAGATGTTACAACAGGTACTGGAACGAAGCAAGATAAAGTTGTTCAAGAAGGACAGGACGGAATAAAAGAGGTAACATATAAGGTAAAATATCAAAATGACGAAGAAATAGAAAAAACTGAAATTTCATCAGAAATTATAAAAGAACCTGTTGATGAGATAATAGAAATAAGAACAAAACAGATTACAACAAGAAGTACTAGCTCAAGAACTACTTATAACAATGGAACATGGTCTTATACTGATGAAGAAATTGATTTATTGTGTGCTATAACTGCACAAGAATGTAGTTCAAGTTATGAAGGCGCTTTGGCAGTTATTACTACTGCATGTAATAGAACTGAAAGTAGTAGTTGGAAAAAATACGGTTCAGATCCATTAAGTCAATATAAGGCTTCTGGTCAGTTTTGTTATTCTATTGATAGTAATTGGAAAAAGAGATTAAATGGTAACTATCCATCATATGTAAAACAAGCTGTATTAGATGCATTAAATGGAAAAAGAAACCATACTTACTTATCATTTAGATCTGCTGGAAGTCGTTCTGGCGAGGTTATAGGTGGAAATGTATATTTCAACTCATTATAGTTAATATATTTATTAAATGAAAGCAATGGAAGGAGATGGGAAGACCATCTTCTTTTTTTTAGGAGGTAAAAATGAAGTTAATATCATGGAATGTAAATGGATTAAGAGCAGCAGTAACAAAAGGATTTAAGAATTTTTTTAAAAAAATAGACGCTGATATATTTTGTATTCAAGAAACAAAGATGCAAGAAAATCAAATTGATGAAAATATCGCTAATATTTTTAAAGGATATAACTCATATTGGAATAGTGCTGAAAAGAAAGGATATTCAGGCACAGCTGTATTTTCTAAACAAAAGCCACTAGGTATTACATATGGAATTGGAATTGAGGAGCATGATAAAGAAGGAAGAGTAATAACTTTAGAGTTCGATAATTTTTATATTGTGAATTGTTATACTCCAAATTCAAAAAGAGAATTGGAAAGATTAGATTATAGGATGATTTGGGAAGATGAATTTAGAAAATATTTACTTGGATTAAATGAGAAAAAATCAGTAATTATTTGTGGTGATTTAAATGTGGCCCATAAAGAAATTGATTTAAAAAATCCAAAATCAAACAGAAGAAATGCAGGGTTCACAGATGAAGAGCGAAATAAAATGACGGAATTATTAAATTCGGGTTTTACAGATTCTTTTAGGTATTTATACCCAAATAAGGAAGAAATGTACACTTGGTGGTCATATATGTTTAAGGCAAGGGAAAAAAATGCTGGGTGGAGAATAGATTACTTTATAGTATCTAAATCAATTGAAGAAAAAATACAAGAAAGCTATATTTTCTCCGATGTTATGGGAAGTGACCATTGCCCAGTAGGATTGGAATTAGAAATTTAGCTACATTTGAATATTTTGACATAAAATGAAGTATCTATATGAAATTTTTTGTTTAATAATTTGAGTTACTTCATTTGATTTAATCTTTATTAATAAATATAAAATAAAACTATGAAAACCAAAGTGGCTTGCAATTATAATTAGGATTACTAATTACATTTGCAAGCCACTTTGGTTTTTACAATGAATTTACATACTAGAGCTGTTTAATTCAAACTGCTCTTTAGTATAAGATTCTAAATTTTTAAAAGAAGCAGATAATGTTCTATTAACCATCTCTATTTTATAATTTAATGCATCAGATGCTTCGTCTATTCTGTGATCCATCCTTTTTGTTAAATAATCAACAGCATCGTCGATTTTTTTGTTAAGAGTTTCATTAATTTCATCGATTTTTTTATTAAGAGATTCGTTAACATCATCGATTTTTTTATTAAGAGATTCGTTAACATCATCGATTTTTTTGTTAAGAGATTCGTTAACATCATCAATCTTTTTGTTAAGAGATATGTAAACATCATCAATTCTCTGATTTAAAAAATTAAAGACATTATCAATTTTATCATTAAGAGATTTATATGAGACATCAATTTTTGTGTTTAGGCTATCAAATTTGACCCTCATCTCATTTGACATTGAATTGAGATTATCTAATATTAATTTAACAGCATCATTATCCATAAGATCACCTCCTGTCTTTTATTTAAAAACAAAGTGAAAATCTGCTATTATTTTTGTGGAAAAAAATCGAGCATTCTGCAAAGAAGAAAATCACGATGTTCTACAAAATTAAAAATTGGATGAAAAAAGTATATCATAGGTTAAAAAAATATACAAGAAAAACATTTCGACAAAAAATGACAAAAGAAGATAAAAATATGATAATAACTCATTATTTCTTTAAATATCTAATTAAAATAAATTAATAAATAATTAATAAAATTGTAAAAATTTTTTAAGAAACCAATGATATACTATTAAACAATGGAACTCTCGTAATTATACAAAAAACATGCTATAATAAGAGTGCGAATCTTATAAAAGCTTTGCAAATACGCACAATTTAAGTTGATTAACAATGGAAAAGAAGGGATGTAGAATTATGTATAACATACTAGTATGTGATGACGATAAGGAGATAGTAAAAGCAATAGAAATATATTTAAGTAAGGAAGGATACAATATTCTAAAAGCATATAACGGAATGGAAGCTTTAGATATTTTAAAAAAGACAGATGATATTCAATTAATAATATTAGATATTATGATGCCAAAATTAGATGGAATTGAAACTGCGAATATTATAAGAAAAGATAAATCAATTCCAATTATTATGTTATCAGCTAAGTCTGAAGATTATGATAAAATTTCAGGACTAAATAATGGCGCAGATGATTATATAACAAAACCGTTTAATCCATTAGAATTGATAGCTAGAGTTAATTCACAAATTAGAAGATATACAAGACTTGGTTCAATAGTAAAAAAAGAGGAAAATGCAGACATTTATAGAACAGGAGACCTAATTATAAATGATTTAACTAAAACAGTTGAAGTAGAGGGAAAATGCGTTAAATTAACACCTACGGAGTATAATATATTAAAATTTCTAACTAAAAATAAAGGAGTAGTATATTCTATTGAACAAATATATGAAAACGTGTGGGAAGAAGAAAGCTATGGGGCAGAAAATATTATAGCAGTACATATAAGGCATATTAGAGAAAAAATAGAAATAAACCCAAGAGAGCCAAAATATTTAAAAGTTATTTGGGGAATTGGATATAAAATAGAAAAATTAGACTAATTATTGATTTTCAAAATAAAGAAAGGGGAGAATGCAGAATGAAAAAATTATGTATGCCACGAGTACTAAAGAACATATCATATATACTGTTTCCGATTTTATTTGCAAGCTTGATTTTAATAATATTTTGCTTATCCTATCCATTGGAAAAAGAATCAATAAAAGAAAATATTGATTTTTATGATACTAACACTTTTGCAGAAGATTATGCAAATCAAATATTTGAGAGTTTAACAGTAGTGGAAGCATTAAAGCAAGAAGGACAGGAAAATGAATATACATATTATTATACAGATTACTATCATACACACACAGAAAACGTGGAAAACAATGATAATGTGGATACTATTAGGTATTATAGTAATTACTTTGGTACAAATATGACTTGGTTAGTTATAGATAATAACACAAAAATAGCATATACAAATTTAAATTATTCATTAGATACCAGTACACTTGAAAATATAATAAATAAAATAATGTCAAATCAAAATAATTGGAAATATGAAGATGGAAATATAGAAACAACAATAGATAAATTGAGTAATGAAAATATTGAATATATTGATAGTGGCTTAAATCGAGAAGAAGAAGGAATTATAGAAAATGAAAATAATACAGAAAAAACAAAAAATGATTATACAATTTATACATCACTTTTAGATGAGATGGAGTATGTAGATGATATTTATATAGAAAGATTACTATACAATACATTATCATTAGTAAATGAAAATTTTGTGTTTCTAATTCCTTTCTTAATAATTTTAATGATAGTATTAGTACCAATAATAATAAAAGGAATAGGAAGAACGGGAAAACAGGAAGGAATATATTTAAATTGGTATGATAAAATATTAATTGAACTTGCTGCACTAATTGCAATTTTTATCGGTGGTATAGGGGCAACAATTACAATAAGCATAAATTCGCCAGAAACGGTAGTTACATTTGTTTTGGAAGTATCTGTTATTATAGTTGGATTATTCATCCTATACATGGCATGCATACTATTGTTTGAAACAATTGTAAAAAGAATAAAAACTCATACATTAATAAAAACAACAATAGCATATTGGTTATATACTAAACTAAAAGATTTATCAAACAATATAAAAACAACAAAAAAGCTAATACTTTATTTTATATTATTTGCATGTGTGAATTTGTTTGGTTTTTCATTAATATTAATATGGTCAGAAAGATTTTTGGGGCTAGCATTAACTATTGCGTTATATGCAATTACATTTGGTTTTTTATATAAGAGAGTGAAATCATATTCAAAAATAAGTAAAACTATAAACGACTTGTATAAAGGAAATACGGATATCCATTTAAGTGAAGATGAACTTTGTAAAGAAATGAAAGAAACTGGAAAAGAAATAAATGATATTGCTGGAGGCTTATCAAACGCAATAGAAGAAAAATTAAAAAGTGAAAGATTAAAAACAGAGCTTATCACAAATGTATCACATGATATAAAAACACCACTTACTTCAATAATAAATTATGTGGATTTGTTAAAAAAAGAAGGAACAAATGGAGAAAAGGCAAAAGAATACTTGGATATTTTAGATAGCAAATCACAAAGACTAAAGAAACTTACAGAAGATTTAGTTGAGGCATCAAAAGCATCTTCAGGTGCAATAAAATTTAATATAGAAAAATTAAATGTAAATGAGTTAATTAAGCAAATATCTGGTGAATTTGAAGATAAATTCAAATCACATAAGCTTCAAGAAATAATTACTCTTCCAGAAAGAGATGTATATATTAATGCAGATAGTAGATATATGTATAGAGTGCTAGAAAATATGTATTCAAACATATCAAAATATGCAATGGAAGGAACAAGAGTATATACAGATATAATAGAAAATGATAAAACAATTTTAATACAATTGAAAAATGTATCAAAGCAAAAGCTTAATATAAGTGTAGATGAGTTAATGCAACGATTTGTTAGAGGAGAGGCTTCAAGAAATACAGAAGGAAGTGGACTAGGTCTTTCTATTGCAAGAAGTTTAACAGAATTACAAGAAGGAAGTTTTAACATATACTTGGATGGCGATTTGTTTAAAGTAATTATAGAGTTTAAAAAGAAATAACTTGCTATATAATGGGCTTTAATAAAATTGTTTAAGAAACCCCAATAAATGTATATTTAGAAAATTTTTAAAGCATCCGCGCAGCGACCAAACGAGCCTTGTAAAAGGCGAGTGCGATTGGAGCAAACAATCACATTGAAAAAAGTGAACTTAACTGTTTTTTTACTTAAAATTTTATGATATGATGAGTACATCTTGTAATCAATATTTTTTCAATGTGATTATTTGTTTGCGACAGCAAGGTGCGAAAAAATTTGAGAAATATACATCTATTGGGGTCATTTATAAAATATTAATTAATTCCATTATATAGCAAATTATTTCTTTTTTCTTATAACTATAAATTTTAGTAAAGTTGATAATCCAATAAATCTAAAAACATGTCAAAATAAACCTCAATGCTTCTAGCAAGTTTTCCTGTTCTCATTAAATCTCTAATATCATCAACTGTAGCCCATTTTGCTTCAGACACTTCATCTTCTTGTAAAACCAATTTTGAAATATCGATATCTTGTTTAGCTAGCCAAACATCAACAAAATCATGACTTCTTTTGAAAGACAAGATAAGCTCCATTTTATCTGAGTTAATGTCAATTCCAAGCTCTTCTTTACATTCTCTTAAAGCGGCATGTAAAGTATTTTCTCCACTATCAACTGCTCCACCTGTTTGAGACCACATATTTTGAAAAGCCTTTTTGTTAGGTGATCTTTTTTGAATTAAAAATTCGCCTTTACTGTTTTGGATCCAAGTATGTACGGTCTGACGATATTCTCCATCTACATTTTCATGTCTTTCTGCAGTCTTGTTTAAAGGATGTCTTTTGTTATCAAACTTGTCTACTAGTCCCATAAATCTCCTCCATTTTTAAAATTAGACTATATTATAATACAAAAAAGTAAAATTAGCAAATAGTTGGAAAAATATATGTGGCACAAGAGACTGCCTAGGGGAATAAATATATCTAACACGTGGTGCTACTAAAATACATTAATATAATTAAAACAGTAAAAACATTGACATAATTTTGCTTAAGAGATACAATAGGGAAAATTAATTCTAAAAGATTTTATTCAAAATCTAAAATTTCCAAAAATAATTTATTTATGAAGATAGGAGTCCTAAATATGTATTTAAAACACGAAATAGGAAAAATAGGCGAAGATTTGGCTACAAAGTATTTAGAGAATCTGGGATACACTATTGTAGAAAGAAATTTTGTAGCAGTACAAGGTGAAATTGATATAATTGCAAAAAATAAAGAAGAGTTAGTATTTGTTGAGGTAAAAACTAGAACTAATACTGTATATGGCAAACCAATAGATGCAGTTGATGTACCTAAACAAAAGCATTTTCTAAGCACAGTAAAATATTATTTATATGAGAAACATTTAGAAAATGAGTTTGTGAGATTAGATGTGGTTGAAGTGTATTTGAAAAATAAGACATATAAGATAAATCATATAAAGCAGATTATATAAATATACACTGTTATATAAAAGTTAGTTAAAAAATTAAAATTCATTTAATAAAAAGATTGATTATGTTAAAGAAAGTTCCTAAAAATATCCTTAAAACTATTGACAAAAAATGTAAATGCTGGTAAAATATGCCATATTAATTCTAATAGATTTTATTCAAAATCTAAATTTCCAAAAAAGAGGTAAAAAATGTTATCAATTGTAAAAAGTATGTCCTTGAAAGGGTTAGAGGGCTTTCTTGTTGATGTGCAAGTAGATGTTTCTTCAGGTATGCCTAATTGGGAAGTGGTAGGACTTCCAGATGCGACTGTTAAAGAGTCTAAAGAAAGGGTAAGAACAGCTATAAAAAATTCTGGGTTTGAATTTCAAAGTAGAAGAATTGTTATAAATTTAGCACCAGCAGATACAAGAAAAGAAGGTTCGTTTTTTGATTTACCAATTGCAATAGGAATTTTGCTTGATTTTCAAAATGTAAAATGGCAAGAACTAAATAACACCATATTTATTGGAGAATTGTCTTTAAATGGTAGATTAAATAAAGTTAATGGAATTTTACCAATGTGTATTGAAGCAAAAAAACTTGGAATTAGAAGGATAATATTACCAGAAGAAAATGCTAAAGAAGCAGCAATTGTTGAAGGACTAAAAGTAATTGGTGCTACAAATTTAAAAGAAGTTGTAGATTACTTAAATGAAGAAATAGAATTAGAACCCAGTAAATCAGATATAAAAGCACTTTTTGATAAAAAGCAAAAATACTCACTTGATTTTTCTGAAGTGAAAGGACAAGAAAATGTAAAAAGAGCTTTAGAAGTAGCTGCTGCACGGTGGACATAACTTGCTTATGGTTGGCACACCAGGTTCTCGGAAAAACAATGCTAGCAAGAAGGATACCATCTATTCTACCGGATTTAACTTTTGAAGAAGCTTTAGAAATCACAAAAATACATAGTATAGCTGGCTTGCTTTCAAAAGATTTTCCTATTCTATTAAATAGACCATTTAGGTCTCCTCATCATACTGTTACCACAAATTCGCTAATAGGTGGAGGGAAAATACCAAAACCAGGAGAAATAAGTTTAGCACATTTTGGAGTTTTATTCTTAGATGAATTAACCGAATTTAATAAAAACACATTAGAAGTTTTACGAGGGCCTTTAGAAGATAGAGAAGTTACAATAAGTAGAGTAAATGCAAGCTTAACATATCCATGTAATTTTATGTTTGTTGCTTCTATGAACCCATGTCCATGTGGCTTTTATGGCTCAAAAGACAAAGAATGCACATGTACTCCAGAAGCAATATCAAAATACATGGGGAAAATTAGTGGACCACTTTTAGATAGAATAGATATTCAGATAGAAGTAACACCAGTAAAATATCAAAAGTTAGAAAGTAAAGAGAAAATAGAAACATCTGAAGAGATAAAAGAAAGAGTTGATAAGGCAAGAAAAATACAATTAAAAAGATATAAAGAACATGGCATTTTTTCCAATTCGGAATTAACAGTAAATTTATCTAATATTTATTGCAAACTAGATTTAAGGTCAAAAGAAATAGTGCAAAATGCATTTGAAAGATTAGGCTTAAGTGCAAGAGGATATGGGAGAATATTAAAAGTAGCAAGGACTATTGCTGATTTAGATGGAAAAGAAAATATTGAAGCAAATCATATTGCAGAGGCAATACAGTATAGGAGCTTAGATAGGAAGTACTGGAAGTAAAACAAGAATTCTGAAATAATAATCAGCAATTAACTAAAAGAAAAATCACAATTTAGTTGTAAAGAAAGGAGAAGATTAACCATCAAAATAATAAAAATAGATGTAGAAGATGAGAAGTACCCGCAAAGATTACTAAAAATAAAAAATTTTCCTACTGAGATATATGGATTAGGAAATATAGAATTATTAAATTCAGAATTTACTGTGGGGATTGTTGGTTCAAGAAATTCTACAGAATATGGCAGAAAAGTGGCAAATTCTTTTGCAAAAAAGATTTCTGAAAAAGGAATCTGTGTGGTTAGTGGTATGGCAATAGGAATTGACGGAATAGCACATAATGTTGCAATAGAAGAGAAGGGAAAGACAATAGCTGTTTTAGGAGGAGGCTTTAATTACATTTATCCACCGGAAAACAGATGGCTTTTTCACAAAATATTGGAAAATGGTGGATGTATTATTTCAGAATATAGTCCAAATACAAAGCCAGACACAAAAAAATTTCCTATGAGAAATAGAATCATTAGTGGACTGTCAGATGCAGTACTTGTAGTTGAGGCAATGCACAGAAGTGGAAGTACTATTACAGCCAAATATGCTATGGCAAAAGGAAAGCCAGTATTTTCAGTACCCAATAGTATATATGTATCAACTGGCGTGGGAACAAATAGATTAATTCAAAAAGGAGCCATGCTTGTGATAGAACCAGAGCAAATAATTGAGACCATAAAAAAGAAAGGAGTTAAAGAAAAAGACATATCATTTAAGAATAAAAGAAAAGTACAAAAAGCAGAATTTGAAAATGGATTTGAAAATAATGAAGATAAGAAAATTACAAAAGGAGACGGGGAAAACAAAGATACATTTCAAACAGTGCCAAAAGAGTATTTGCAAATTTATAGAGTAATATCAAATGAGCCAATGCACATTAATGAAATAGCAAGAACACTAAACAAATCAATACAAGAAATCAGCCCAATTATTACAATGATGGAACTAGAAGAATATGTGTATCAGCCGCAAATAAATTATTTTGCTAGAAAAGAAGAAAATATAGATATTAATGAATAGAAAAAATGTCAATGCTAGAAAAAAGAAAATATATAGCATTGGCATTTTTTAGATTAATAAAATTTATGCCGGGATTAGAAGAAAAAACTTAAAAATTTAATCAAGCAAAATAAAGGGGTTAATTAGAAGATCCTATAATTGTATTAATTATAGCATAAATTGAGTGTGAAAATTGTAGAAAACTGTCGGAATAACCAAAATTAAACATCAATTTTTTAGCATAAGAAATTTCGGAGGTTTTAGAGACAAAATAAAGAGAAGGAAAACTTAAGAATTAATTAATCTATACAGAAAGTTTCTTACATAAAATTTGCAATCTAAGCAAACTATAAAAAAATAAAAATGTACAAGGTAGAAAATCACAAAAACACTTGAAAAAAATAAATTAAAAGTATATAATCAAGTTGTAAATATTATGTGAGGGAACTAAAATTACACATGCATATAACTTAACAATAATCAACTAAAAGTAATGCAGTGAAGAGTAAGAAACAAAGCACAAGAACGAAACAAAGACAAAGGAAACCAAGAGAA